>NZ_CP094997.1:6205000-6527255 GCF_022869785.1 Dyadobacter chenwenxiniae
TTACCCAAGAGCTTGCACATTAACATCTTAACAATCTTGATCTCTTCTACTTCCAATATGACATGAAAAGAGTAAAAAGTGCAAGAGTACAAAGTTCATGAGTAAGATTACTCATAAGACTTTTAACTCTTAAACTCTGAACTCTAACTCAAAGAGCTTGTTGGTGACTATTGGCCTGGTGTTCACCTCTTCCCATCCCGAACAGAGAAGTTAAGCCCAGAACCGCCGATGATACTTGGATCAAACCTGGTAAAGTAGGTAGTCGCCACAATACCATTAAATACGAAAGACCATCTCAAAAGGATGGTCTTTTTTTGTGCCCATTAACCAGTGTTTACCTTTTTCCATCCGGAGCAGAGAAGTTAAGCCGGGTTAAATCAAAAACTTGTGGAGCGTATAGGATTTATATAGGTTGGTGTTTTTAGTAAACCTCATTAGTTTTGGAGAGTTTCCTGCCTATCATTCAGCTCTATTACCAGAGTTCATCCTCGAAAATTTGAATTAATTTCCACTGACTGGCCGGCCTGAGTCTTCCACGTGCATATCGATAAGAAAAATGCGGACGAGAATGATCCGGAAAGAAAGGACCTACTCTCCAAAGCCTCTTTTCGACAATTACTGTTCAGGATTTGTCAATTCATGGCGATAAGGTCTTCCTTCACATTAAACGCCGCAGATGGCTCAATACCAAGACTGGAAAAGCAGTTTACAGAGACGGGACAGAGGTAGCTAGTGGAACACGGATGACCAGTAAGTTTTTCGCTTTTAAAACCGGACTGTCGGGCAGGCATAAGTTGATACCGACCGAGTAGTGCCTAACGTTGCAAGATTTTATGGTGTTAATAGTAGGGGCCTGCTACGCGAATTCGGATCGCCGAAGCGGAAAAAATTGGTGGATACGAGGCCTAAGGATGTTTGGTAGTATTGGGCGTTATTAAGGCGTGAATGGCAAGGATAGCTATTACGTTAAAATTCGTAATTGTCAGAGTGGCTTCAGGAAGTGGAGCTATCTGTTGGACAGTGACACCTCGAAAGAGTTCCTGCTATTAGTAACACTTTGCAAAAGCCGAACACTTGTGGTAATCAAGAAGGAGGCGCTCAACTGGTCTTTGAGCGCTTTCCAAGCCTTTAAAATGCATATGATCTGAGATGGTTCGCCGCGTGATTGGAGCTCAATCTTTTTGAATGCTATCGAAAAAATATATAGGTTAACCAGACTATCCAAATGGAGTGAAAAGGATCGCCGATGCTAAGGTCCGGTGATCTGGCTTCAAGTAATTCTTCATTTCCTCAAAAAGTTGGTTTAGTTCAAGAGGCTTTCGCCATAGATTCTTTATCGCCGAACTTCCTCTCACCGTCTTCGATGTCGATCCGCGTTGATTCAAGCTCTGATGCCGAAGATGCAGTCGAAAATTTCGGTATTCTAGTGACCATTGAAAGTTATATTTGGCGTAGTTCTGCCTTCAAAAAGTGCCGATTCGAAGGTTCTTCCGGAATTGGCTTTTCTCACTCAATTGCTAATGGACTTTAATCCAAATTCTGTTTTACCAAATCTACATTCTCAAACAACTTCATTAATGGCATTGTCATTTCATAATTACCCGTTTCAGATATGATCCGGAGTTAATTAGGATTAATTTATCGCAGAATGATTATTTTTTTAGTAAAAGTGATAGATAGTGCAATAGATTTCGGTGATCTGAGTCAGCCGTTTTTAATTTGAGAGTATAAACAAGCTGTGCGTTGTTCACCTATCCAACCTGTGTTTTGCCGTTTTATAAATAATACAAAAAGCCGATAATCAATTGCCTTTGTTCAGTAAATTTTGTCGATAGGAAAGTACAGGCCTTTATCAGTAACATTAGCATTTAGGTACAAAGCCTTTTCAAGACCAAGGATATACAATTGGGTAAATAATGTCATGCTAATACTTTTTGCTTACGATCAAATCATAGATATGGAAACTGCTTCAATCAATCTGGTGACGAATGAAAGCAAGGTGAAACGACTTGCTTCTATGGATGCACTACGCGGTTTTGATATGCTGATGATTTCAGGAGGCGGCTCGTTTATTTATCTATTGGGAGGAAAAACAGGGTTTGCTTGGGTTGATGCTATTTCCGCCCAGTTCGTGCATCCAGAATGGCATGGGTTTACATTTTATGATTTCATATTTCCGCTCTTTCTTTTCCTAGCTGGCACATCTCTTTCGTTTAGCTTAACGGGTGGGCTCGCCAGAGGCATTTCCAAATCAGCGCTTTTGAGTAAAACATTTAAACGAATGCTGATCCTGGTGGCATTGGGTATACTCGATAAAAATGCACCCATTGATATCTTTGATCTTGCGCAAATACGCTACGGAAGTGTGTTAGGAAGAATAGGACTTGCAACGTTCATTGGAGCTATTCTTTACATGAATTTTTCATTTACGAGCAGGATTTGGATCGCGATCTCCACATTAATACTATACTATCTGAGCCTCGTCGCGATTCCGGTTCCGGGTTACGGAGCGGGAGACCTTTCCTTTGAAGGGAACCTCGTCGGTTGGTTTGACAGAAATTTCATGCCCGGTAAACTGAAACAAGGCACTTATGATGAGCTAGCATTGCTAACTCAATTTCCTGCTATTTGTCTGACATTATTCGGAACAATTGCAGGTGATATTTTGCTTCGTAATCAGGTTGTGGGAAATAAACTGAGACAGCTTTTCCTTTGCGGACTTATCGGAATCGTTACAGGCTTGTTCTGGGATCTTGTTTTTCCAATTAACAAACATCTTTGGTCCAGTTCATTTATTATGCTGACAACGGGAATGGCATTCACAATGCTTGCCACATTCTACTGGGTCATTGACGTGAAGGGCTTTAAAAAGTGGGCTTTCTTTTTTCAGGTTATAGGCATGAATTCCTTGGTGATTTACCTGGCTGTACGGTTTATCGATTTCAACGCTTCCTCCAAATTACTTTTTGAAGGATTTTACAAATATGCGCCGGAGAGATGGCATGAGGTGTTTAACGCATTGGGCGGATTTGTTATCGTCTGGCTCTTCTTGTACTTTCTTTACCGCAATAAGATATTTGTGAAGGTCTAGTCAAGAAGCGATACGCTCTTGCCAAGATATTTTCCATATCGCTTTGCCTCCGACGCTAAGGATTTGATCCTAGCCTTCGTAATTTTTTCGAAGGGCAGCATCTCAATCGAAATCGTGTCTTTTTTTATAACGCGCTTCCACAAGCCTTTCACTTTTCCGTCAACAAGGATTGTAGGCATAAACATTCCGTTGTTACCAGGGACAATTTTGGATGCATAATGGGGAGCTAAAATCAGTGAACGATCCGTATAACCGAGCATATACTCGTCAAAACCGGGCAGTAGAAAAGTGGATGATAGGGAGTTAAATTCAGGATGTTCTCGCCCTGTCCAATACGCTTTATTTTCGAATTCGATCCTTTCGAGCTGAGATGTAACCGAATTAAGCCCTTCGCGCGCATCAGTAATCTTTAATCCTGACCACCAGACAAAGTCGTTCAGCGTCGCCGGGCCGTGGCTGTTGAAGTAACGCAATGCTAATGCTGCCAAAGCTTCCTTACCTTCTGGATTTTTGGAATGGGGAACCCATTCATCTAGCAATACATAAGTTGCCTGCTTTTCATTGTGCACGCCAAGACAAAGCACTTGTTTCTGCGCAAGATGATTAATAATATGTATGCCGCGCTGGCCTGTCGTTGGAATGCCAGCGTTCTCTAAAACGCCGTACACGTCACTCCGCATGAGCTGCTTACCGCCTTCCATTGCCCGAATAAGCAAATCATGACTTTTGTTAAAAGTCGCATCATCCAATTCCAGTTGACGGTTGCGGCCGGCCGATCCGGCAATAATCCTTGGCGTAAGCAATTTCAGCATCCATCGAACGTCGTCCGCAGCAACAAAGTGTAATGTTCCTCGCATTGGCCACGTCCTGACGATTGCTTTTCTTGCGATAGCTTCATCAATATCCGCTTCTGTTCCGTTAGGCAGGCGCAAACCCAAAGACCATTTAGCACCTACATAATCCTGCGCCTGAATGGCACCCATCCAGGCGACAATTTCCTCCGGTGAATGGGAAGGGTTGTGAGAGATCTGCTGATTGTAAAGGCGCAGTAATATGATTTCGTCAGTGGTCATATTAATGATGGGTTCCTGGATAATGGCTGTAAATTAATTCTTTTGCAGATATATTTCGGCCCACCGCAAGTCTTCCGGCGTAGTGATCTTTATGTTTTCGTAGGAACCGGATATCAAATGAATTGGATAACCTGCTGCTTCCAAAACGCTGGCACAATCCGTAAACTGATCATTATAGCCCATTTCAAATGCTTTTTGCATCCAGTCCAGGCGAAATGTTTGCGGGGTCTGGATTAATTGGAAGGCGCTCCTGTTCATGGCGGCGTTTTCGCCGTTTGCTTCCACTTTCCTGATAGAATCTTTTAGCGGAACACTCGTTACGGCGCTGCCCTGGTCAGCGGCTTTTGCAAAACTTGCGGCAATTATTTCCTTGCTGATCACCGGCCTTACGCCATCATGCACTGCAGCAAGTCCATCATTTCCCTGAATGCTCTTCAATCCGTTTTTAACCGAGGCGAAGCGGGAATCGCCACCAGCAACTAATGTATATGTGATGGAAAACAAATGATCTGCACAAAGCTGCTTCCAATAGTTTATCTGGCTATTGGGAAGCACTAAAACGATCTTTAACGATTCAGAGTAGTTCCTGAAAGCATTGATGGTGTGCATCAGGATCGGGAGACCATTTATTTTCAAAAACTGTTTCGGGACCTCGCTCTTCATGCGATTACCGCTTCCTCCCGCAACGATTATAGCGTATTCTTGCATAGCAGTCATAAAAAAATGGTCAATTATGTATCAGGAAATCATATCCTTGACCATAAATGACCATCTTGAAATTTTTATTTAAACTTAAATTATCAACATCGCGTCGCCGTATGTGAAAAACTTATATTTTTCCTTGATTGCAAGCTCGTAAGCCTTCATCACTAAGTCAAAACCACCAAATGCACAAGCCGACATCAATAGAATCGATTCGGGAAGCTGGAAGTTTGATAATAGTGCATTGGCAATTTTAAAATCGTAAGGTGGGAAAACGAATTTGTCTGTCCAGCCTTCCACAGCTTTGAGATGTCCGCTTGCGGAAACGGAAGATTCGACAGCTTTCAAAGACGTCGTTCCAACTGCACAAATGCGTTTTTTGTTATCTATGGCTGCATTTACAATGTCAGCACTGCTTTGTGTGATCCGGTAGTTTTCGGAATCTGTTTTGTGTTTTGTCAGATCTTCAACATCCACGGTCCGGAATGTTCCAAGCCCAACGTGCAATGTTACCGGAGCAAAGTTAACACCTTTGATTTCCAAACGCTTCATAATCGCCTTCGTAAAGTGCATTCCAGCCGTTGGAGCCGCAACTGCACCAACGTGTTCAGCAAAAATGGTTTGAAAACGCTCCCTGTCCGAAGTCTCAACTTTACGTCTGGAAATAATTTCCGGAGGAAGCGGCGTTTCACCCAACTCGTCAACCAGTTTCATGAAAGCGTCATTATCGCCGTCATACAAAAAACGGATCGTACGCCCACGGGAAGTCGTATTGTCGATCACCTCAGCAACCAGGTCGCTGTCTCCGAAATAAAGTTTGTTGCCAACACGGATCTTACGGGCCGGATCAACCAAAACGTCCCAAAGGCGCATTTCACGGTTCAGTTCGCGCAAAAGGAAAACTTCAATTTTTGCGCCTGTTTTTTCTTTTTGTCCGAATAGACGGGCTGGAAATACTTTTGTATCATTAATGGCCATTACGTCGCCGTCATCAAAATAGTTGATAAGGTTAGCAAAGGTTTTATGTTCAATTTCTCCTGTTTTACGGTGTACAACCATTAAGCGGGATTCGCCGCGGTCTGAGGGATGAAGTGCAATTAAACTTTGGGGAAGATCAAACTTAAATTCGGATAGCTTCATAGCTGAATATTCTGTGAATTTCTTTAGTCGTGAGCCAATAAGGCAATCGTGTACTTCTTATGAAAGAATTGTTGAGGACTGGATTACTTGCATAGTTGTTCCAAATTCTGTAATTTTTATGCAATCCAACATTCCAAAAATTAAGACCGCAAAAGTAGGCAATTTCCCGGTAAAATACAAGAGGCTGGGTCCTTAAAGATTACGCAGGCTGCGCCGCTTCCAGCCAGGCGCTTTTTTGTTTTCCAAACCAGCTGACTTTTCAGCTCCCGAATCCGCTTTCTGCATTAACTGAGCTGTAATAATAGCTGCTAGTTTCGATGCGTCTTCTCGAATTTCTCCAACCAGCATTCCAGGCTGAAAATGATTTGAGACAAAATTGGTGTCAAAATTTCCCGAGACGAACACAGGGTGTTTCATCACAAACTTGCAAAAAGGCAATGTGGTTTGCACGCCCGATATCTGGTATTCATCAATGGCGCGGATCATTTTCTGGATCGTTTCGTTGCGGTCGGCACCATAAGTGATCAACTTTGCGATCATGGGGTCATAATAGATGGGGATTTCCATACCGAGCTCAAAACCGTCATCCACTCTTACGCCATTGCCGGCTGGTTTTACATATGTATGCAATGTTCCAACGTCAGGAAGGAAATGATTGGCAGCGTCTTCGGCATAAACCCGCACTTCAATCGCATGCCCCTTGATGCTCAAATCGGTTTGTTTTAATGTCAGCGGCTTTCCTTCTGCTATGAAGATCATTTGTTTCACCAAATCAACTCCTGTAATCTGTTCTGTTACGGGATGTTCTACTTGGAGGCGCGTGTTCATTTCTAAAAAATAGAAATTTCCTTGTTCATCCAGGATAAATTCGACCGTTCCGGCTCCATAGTATCCGCAAGATCTCGCCACATCAATAGCGCAACGACCCATTTCCACCCTGATTTCATTAGAAATAGAAATAGACGGCGCTTCTTCGATCACTTTCTGGTGGCGGCGCTGAATAGAACATTCGCGCTCAAATAAATGGATAATGTTGCCATGCTGATCGCCAAGAACCTGAATTTCAATGTGCTTGGGAGAAGTAATGTATTTTTCGATGAACACCGACCCATCGCCGAAAGATGTTTGTGCCTCACTAACAGCCCTGTCCATTTGTTCGTCAAAATCGGTTTCGTTATTTACAACCCGCATGCCTTTGCCGCCGCCACCCGCAGATGCTTTGATCAGGATGGGATAACCAATCTCCATGGCCCGTGTTTTGGCCTCGGTGCGGTCGGTTATAGCCGTTTCTGTGCCAGGAACCATTGGAATGTTATACTGGCCTGCAGCTTGTTTTGCAGCCAGCTTACTGCCCATAATCTCAATCGCCTCCGGCGAAGGTCCGATGAAAATAAGGCCTGCTTCCTGCACCATTTTGGCAAACCCGGCATTTTCGGACAAAAAGCCATAACCTGGATGTATCGCATCGACATTCAGATCTTTACAAACCTGAATAATTTTATCACCTCTCAAATACGACTCTGAAGATGGCGCGGGCCCAATGCATACGGCTTCATCCGCGTAACGCACATGTGGCGATTTCCTATCGGCTTCACTAAAAACGGCAACCGTCGCAATGTTCATTTCCCGGGCCGTCCGCATGATCCGCAAGGCAATTTCCCCGCGATTTGCAACCAGGATTTTTTTTATAGAGCGCATGGATTGGTCAGAATTTTGGTGGTAAGCTGTGAAAACAAGGGACGGGTGCAAAGTAGCATTTTTATTATTTTGCTAACTTACACTTTATCCTAATGTCGATATAGTATTAAAGTAAGCGCAAATTTTTTTAATTTTTGCATTTATCTAACATTTTTGTATTAATTGGTTACCCACATAAAATAACAGCGAGTGGATATTTTCGAGAAATTGCGCAACAACTCTGGTCCTATCGGGACACCGGCCAAAATGCTGAACAGTCACCACTATTTTTCTTTTCCCATGTTGGAAGGAGAGTTGGGTCCGCGCATGAGATTTATGGGGCGTGAGGTGTTGAATTGGAGCCTGAACAACTATTTGGGATTAGCCAATCATCCGGAAATTAGACAAGCTGATACCGATGCAACTGCGAAATGGGGGCTTGCCTACCCAATGGGTGCGAGAATGATGTCGGGGAAATTCAACGCTTCATGAGACTTTTGAAAAAGAACTCGCTGAGTTTGTTGGCAAGAAAGACGCATTCCTTCTGAACTACGGCTATCAAGGCGTCATGTCGGCAATCGAATGTATTTGCGACCACCGGGACGTGATTGTTTACGATGCTGAATCACACGCTTGCCTTATCGATGGAATCCGGTTGCACAAGGCGAAATTAGGGGAGTACTACAAGTTTAACCATAATGATATGGTGAGCCTTGAAAAAAACCTGATCCGCGCAACAAAGCTGGCCAATGAAAAAGGTGGTGGCGTCCTGGTCATTACCGAAGGCGTTTTTGGAATGTCCGGGAAAGTAGGCGATTTGAAGGCCATTGTTGAGTTAAAGAAAAAATATGATTTCCGTCTGCTTGTGGACGATGCTCATGGCTTCGGCACAATGGGTGAAACGGGTGCCGGAGTAGGGGAGCTTCTGGGCGTGCAAAAAGAGGTTGACCTTTACTTCTCTACTTTTGCAAAATCAATGGCCGCCATCGGAGCGTTTATCGCTTCGGACGATCCGGAAATTATCATGTTCCTCAAATACAATATGCGCTCACAAACTTACGCCAAGGCACTTCCTATGCCATACGTTGAGGGCTGCCGCAAGCGTCTGGAAATGATCAAAACAATGCCTGAGCTGCGTGCGAAGCTTTGGGAGAATGTGAAAGCCATGCAAGACGGACTTAGAGGAAGGGGTTTCAATATCGGCGAAACTGAATCGCCGGTTACGCCTGTTTTCCTGCATAGCGAAGGCGGAGTTCCCGAAGTAACACGGATGGTTCGTGATTTGCGCGAGAATATGGGTGTCTTCTGTTCGATCGTTGTGTATCCCGTTGTTCCCAAGGGACAGATCATGCTGCGCATTATCCCTACGGCTGCACATACATTGGAGGATGTGGAATATACTTTGAATGCGTTCACAACTTTGGCAGATAAGTTGAAGAACAGAGTTTATCAGATTGAAGACGTGCAGGAGGTTGTAGAATAAGAAATACGCATTATTTGCTTTTTTGAGGGCTTTTTTCTAAAAAGCCCTCTTTTTTTTGATTTTATTTTGAAAATTTAATAATAACTAATACATTGATTTATAACTACTTATACAATTGCAATTGATTAATTGTATTTTAGAAGTGTTTTTTTTTGTTTTTTGGGTTGCGGGAATGCTTTTAATTACTAAATTTCGGTCAAAACATGCGTTTTTAGCGTGTAAAAGGCATTTTTAAAAACTAAAAAACAAACACAGACATGGCAAGATTTGATGAAGTTAAAGATTTGATCCTTTCGCTTGAGGGCGATTTCGATAAGTTCTATGAAAAAGGTAACCAGGCTGCTGGAACACGCGTTCGTAAAGGTATGCAAGACCTTAAAACGTTGGCTCAGGATATCCGTGCCGAGGTTCAAAACAAAAAGAACACCGCAGAATAATCAGAGGCAAATAATTATTATGTGAAGCCCGGGCCGTGTGTGTCCGGGCTTTTGTTGTTAAAACTTTTCTGTATTGATCATCGTAGCCACGCCACGTGTTACAACTTTTTTCGTCGATACATCCACGATCTCAGTTGAAATCTCAGCAATGTGCTTTTCCGGGTTAATGGTTTTGATAGTAAAAACCGCCTTGTAATCGGTTTCGACGAACATGGGACGAAGGAATTCCAATGTTTGTTTTAGATAAATGGACCCAAACCCGGGGAATTGTGTTCCCAATACTTTCGTAAAAATGGTGGCGCCCAGCATGCCGTGAATGATTGGCTTTTTGAATGAGGTCGTCGCGGCATATTCAGCGTCAAGGTGGATAGGGTTGTTATCGCCGGTCAGGTCTGCAAAGCGCTGAACTTCCTCCTGGGTTAACCGGAATGGCTGTTCAAAACTACTATCAACAACAGGTTCAATATTCATACAATCTTTATTACGGTAAGAAAAGCCTAAAATTCGGTCAATTATCCGATTGTTGCAAACGGTCCGGCCGGTTAGAAGCCGGCGGGTCAGCTATAAAGCAAAAGAAGCCGTCCCGGAGCGGGGCGACTTCTTTTGCTGATTTATATATTTTGTTTACTCTTCTGTTTCCTCCGCTATAACCGTAACGCCATCTTCTAATGCTACACCTTCGATAATTTTCGGTGCCCTGGCATTGTTACGTTTGTCTTTAAACTTTATGACCTGCATTTTCAATGTATCAATAGCTAAATCAGTTGCTTCCTCGAACGTCGTCCCCTGCTCTCTCACAAACATGGTTCCTCCCGGAACATAAAGCTTAACTTCAAGAAGTTTAGTCTGTAACTTGGCATTGTCACTTTTATCCAATTTCAAAAACACCTCTCCACTAGTAATACGGTCATAAAACGTATCAAGTTTATCTAACTTTTGTTGAATAAAGCTCAACAACTTAGGATCGGCGTCAAAATGAATTGCTTGCATTTGCAGTCTCATAAGCACTTTGTTTTAAGGTAAAACATATTTTAAAACCGTTCTGTCAACATGTATGCCGGGATCGCCCATACATTTCAGATCAATTCAGCCCAATCTCAGAACTTTCCCCGAACACCATTTTTGATCTTAACGGTATATTAAATAAAGGGAAATAATAGGGTAATGTCAAGCAAACCGGGTTGTTTTTGGATATATTTATTTTATCTCAACTATGTAGATATAATTCGTTAAGCTTCTTCCAGAAGTGTCCGGAAAGATACATATTGACCACTAAAAAGAGTGTGATGCCGCTCCTGCAAATCTGCCTGAAAGTGCGTCTGGTACGCTAAAAAATCCTCCATAGTCCGGAACGAAAACTGCGATGTATAAGTGGACCCTTCGTTTTCGATCTCAGTGAGTAAGCGTAGCAGCTTGCATTCCAGGGGCAATTTTGTTGCCAGGATTTCGGGGATATGAACTGTCTTCATGTAATGCAGCCACTCTTTTTCTGCGGCGTAGCTGATATTGACAGTAATGTTAAATATGATCATGATATTTAAAATTTAGGACTTTTTGTTGTGCAAATATCAAGCATAATGCCCGGTTGAGCGTTACATTTGCATACTTTTACGTATTCACCATAAACTGATTTTATATGAACGCGCTTATACGTGCCCATTCAGGCCTCCGTTATATAGTGTTGGCACTTTTGATTGCTGCAATATTTACTGCTTACTCCAATTGGCAAAAAGGTGCTCAGGGCGACAGCAAAATATATCTGTTCGCATTCATTGCCACACATACGCAATTGCTGCTCGGACTGATCCTTTACACCATGAGCGCGAAAGTGAATTTTGATCTGATCAGCGAAAAGGTTTTCCGTTTCTATTCGATCGAACACATATTTATGATGCTGATCGCCATTGTGCTGATAACGGTAGGGAGAATAAGGTCGAAGAAACTGACTGGCCCCGCCAAGCACAGAACGGTGCTTTACTTTTATGCCATGGGCCTGATCATCATTCTCGTTGCGATTCCCTGGCCTTTCCGAAACCTCGGCTCGGGCTGGTTCTGATTCGGGTCGTCAAGACTTACCAAGTCTTCAAGACTTGGTAAGTCTTTCTCCTCCCTATCACCCAAACAAATCGCTGGACAAATAGCGGTCGCCACGGTCGCAGATAATGCAGACGATTACACCTTCCTTTAATTCTTTTGCAAGCTCTACGGCTGCCCAAGTAGCACCACCACTACTCATTCCCGCGAAAACAGCTTCTTCCCGCGCTAGTTTCCTGGTCATAAACACCGCATCGTCTTGCGTAACTTCCATTACCCGGTCAACGCGGTTTCTTTCAAATATTTTGGGAAGATATTCAGTAGGCCATTTCCTGATGCCCGGAATGCTCGATCCGTCCGTCGGCTGGCAGCCCACGATCTGAATGTCCGGATTTTGCTCTTTCAAATAGCGCGAGACACCCATAATGGTGCCCGTGGTGCCCATTGATGAAACAAAATGCGTGATTGCCCGGTCGGTATCCTTATAAATTTCCGGGCCGGTTGTGTTGTAATGTGCTTTCCAGTTATCTGCGTTTGCAAATTGATTTAGCATAAAATAACCGCCTGCTGCTGCCTTTTCCTCCGCAATGTCCCGTGCGCTTTCCATTGTTTCCGAGAGCACCACTTTGGCACCGTAAGCTTCCATTGTTAAAACGCGCTCCTTTGTTGAGCTTTGGGGCATTATCAGCTCGATTTCGAGGTTAAATAAGCGTGCGATCATGGCCAGCGCAATGCCTGTATTTCCACTTGTGGCTTCAATCAGCTTTGTTCCTGACGTTACTTCGCCGCGGTCCATAGCACCTTTAATCATACTGAATGCAGCGCGGTCCTTCACGCTTCCACCCGGATTGTTGCCTTCAAGCTTTCCAAAAATTTTTACGTCTGGATTGGGATTGATTTTTTTTAATTCAACGAGGGGCGTATTTCCAACCAGATCAAGAAGTGAGAACATGTAATGTTATTTTGTAGAGGTAAAAAATGCTAATGTTCCAATCAGATAGGACGTGATAGAACTGCTATGGGTGCCATCCGGAACCGGTATCAGCTGAACATTTGCACCCAAAGCTTTCATTGTCGTATACGCCTTTTCTGAATTGAAATAAAACACCAGCTGGTCCGCGTCACCGTGATATAACTGCACAGGAACTTTCGGTTTCCAGTTGTAGACATCATTGTCTGCAATGGCTGCAACAAAGTCGGCATCTTTTCCATCATTCAGATCTTTCTTGAAACTTTCGTTCAGAATGGAATCAAAGCTAACATTAATAGGCGTTGTAATCCCGGACTGCGTGATTCCCGCTGCATAAGGTTCTTTGAAATAATAGGAAGCCGGACGGTTTAATTTGTAAATGCGGTCATAGGTCAACAGCACCCAAAGATAAAGTGCGTTATAGGAGGCAACGCCCTGTGTTTTTGTATTAATAACGTGTTTCATGAACGCTGTTTTATCGTAAGCGCCTGCTCCACAGCTGGAAGCCCGCAAATTAAACTCACCGGCAGCTTCGTCTTCAATCATTTTATGCAAAGACATGGTCGCATAACCGCCTTCGCTATAACCTGCAATGTACAATTTCTCATCCCACTTTACGTCAGTCCGGCCTTTCAGAAATTCCTTTGAGGCTCGCAGCATATCCAGCGAAGCAGAAGCCAGGCTTGCCCTGTGCTCGTATGGATGCGGAAGATCTTTTGAAGCACCATAACCAATGTAGTCCGGATATGCGATAATATAGCCCATTGAGCCAAACAATGAACCGAACGAGGCACCTTCGGAACCATCCTGGAAGTTGGAAGGCGCAGAGGAATCATCGCGGATTGTGCCATGCTGTACACTGATCATGGAAACAGGATTAGGCGTCGACGGCAAAATTAATGCGCCGGATGCCATGATGTCCGTTCCGTCCGTATTCTTGGTCTTATAAGTGATTTTGTAAACTTTAATGCCGTTTTTTACATACCCTGCTAAAATTGGGTTTAACGCGGTTGCTTTTTGCGCAACCTGCTGTTGGGTCAGCTCAGTAATGACACTGCTTTCCTCGAGATATTCATTCTCAACCGGCGGGTCAATGGGTAGTGGCTTGTCATCCTTGCAGGAATAAAGCAAGAGCAAAGTCCAGACAAGCAGGAAGGATAGTCTTTTTTGAAACACTACGATCGTAAAATTTTGCATAATCTTATAAAAACAGGTCATCGTTCAAGTGTACATAACGAACGATGACCTGTTTTAGATCAGGGAATTGCGGATTTTCTGACTTAAATTTTTCCCATATACCAGTTGATCATCCGTGCAGTAGCGTCTGGTCGCTCTACCATCCCCAAATGTCCGGCTTCGGAAAGGATGAAGGGGTAGCTTTGCTTTGGAAATTCAGACAATGTGATCACGCTTTCAAACGGAATCAGCTTGTCCTGCATTCCGATAATGAACAAAACCGGGAATGGCATCCGCGTGAGCACGGCCGTGCGGTCTGGCCGACTGCGCATGGCGTTAATGCCGGCAATGAGTGCTTCTGCGGGAAGTTTTCCGAAATGGGTAATGTGTTCCTTAACCCGGTCGGGATAAAGTTCTTTGTAACGCTCTCCAAAAAGATTTCCGGCTGTATTTTTTACAAATGCCTCGGTACCATGGTTTTTCAGCAATTCAATGGTTTGGTTACGCTGGTGTTTTTTTGCCTCGTCGTCGGCATAGGCAGTGGAGTGAAACAGCCCGAAGCCTTCCAGCATGTCCATGTATTTGTCGGCAAATGCAAGGGCAATATAACCGCCCATCGAGTGGCCGATCAATGTGCATTTCGTAATGTTAGCGTTGGTCAGAAACCGGTGCAATTCGTCTGCATAATCTTCAACAGACTGGCAGAATGTGAATAAGGAAATATTGGGCCTGACTATTGTGAAATCTTCATTAAGCGCGGCATCAAGGTTATCCCAAATCGTATCATCTATGCCATGTCCGTGTAACAATACCAAAGTTTTCCGGTGTAGATTCATATAGATTTGCTTTCAAGGTTGAGAACTTGTTTGGCTAAATATACATAAACCTTAGGCTTTCCGGGCTTTTTTAGACGAATAGATTGCGTTGCAAGTGCTGATTCGGCCTATTTTTCAACTGGCCATCTCTTCTTCCCGCAATGCTCTTCTGAGAATTTTACCCACATTGGTTTTAGGCAATTCACTTCTGAATTCTATGCTGCGCGGAATCTTATATCCGGTCAAATTTTCCTTGCAAAACGCCTTCACTTTCTCTTCCGTCAGCGCTGGATCTTTTTTGACAACAAAGATCTTTACCATCTCCCCCGATTTTTCGTCCGGCACGCCTACACACGCGACTTCCAATACACCAGGACATTGCGAAACGACTTCTTCAATTTCATTGGGATACACATTAAAACCGGAAACCAGGATCATATCTTTCTTCCGGTCCACGATTTTGAAGAAACCGTCTTCATCTTCATACCCGATATCGCCGGTCTTAAACCACCTGCCGCCTTCGTCTTCAAAAATCACTTTCACAGTTTCATCCGGGCGGTTGTAATAACCCAGCATAATTTGGGGGCCTTTGGCACAAATTTCTCCTTTTTCGCCTAGCGCAGCCCAGGTTTCGTCATCTTTCAGGATGCGCATTTCTGTGCTGGGGAACGGAAGTCCTATCGTGCCCGACTTATGATGATCATCCAGCGGATTTACAGAAAGCACCGGGGAGGTTTCGGATAACCCGTAACCTTCCACAAGTGGACAGCCGGTTATTTTTTCCCAGCGTTCGGCCACCACTTTTTGCAAAGCCATGCCGCCGGCAATGGTAATTCTCAGTTCAGAAAAATCAATAGAAGCAAAATCGGGATTGTTCATCAGGCCGTTGAACAATGTATTCAGGCCAGGGAAAATATGGAATTTGAATTTCTTCAATTCCTTTACAAATGCGGGAATATCCTTTGGATTGGTGATCAGGATATTGAGCGCACCCCATTTAATGCCACACAGGCCATTGATTGTCAATGCAAAAACATGGTACAAAGGCAGCGCACCCACAATGGTAAGTTGCCCTTTTGCCGGCGAACGCCTCATTTTGGACATCAACCATTCATTAATGCCTTCTACATTTGCAATCAGGTTGCGGTGTGTAAGCATTGCGCCTTTTGAAACGCCGGTCGTGCCGCCTGTATATTGGATAAAAGCAATGTCAATTCCAGAGACATTCGGTCTTTTGTATTCACGGCTGGCGCCAATGGAAAGTGCTTGTGAAAAGGAAACGGCTTCCGGAACATTGTATTTCGGGACCATCTTCTTCACGTATTTCACCACTGCATTAACGATTAGCTTTTTTGGAAAGCCTAAAAGATCGCCGATCTCTGTAATGATGACATGCTGAATATTCGTATTTGCAATGATCTTTTCCAGGTTAACCGCAAAATTCGCCAGGATCACGACCGCTTTGGCACCCGAATCTTTAAACTGATGCTGCATTTCACGCGGCGTATAAAGCGGGTTGGTATTGACAATTACCAAACCAGCACGCAAAGCGCCCATCATTGCCACAGGATATTGCAGCAGATTAGGCATTTGAATGGCGATCCGGTCACCCTGAACCAGGCCCAGTCCTTGTAAATAAGCTGCGAAATTTCTGGATAGCACATCAACCTGCCCAAATGTAAGCTGCTTGTCCATGTTGGTGTAGGCAGGCTTCTCCGCGTTATCACGGAAGCTGATTTCCATCATTTCGAGGAGGGAACCGTATGCGTCGGGGTTTATTTCGTAGGGGATGCCTTCCGGATAATTTTTCAGCCACGGATAGGTATCCTTTGATATAGCGATCATAATTCAGAAATGGAAAAGGGTGCAAAAATGCGTGCGTTTTTAAAAATCAAGGTAACAATAACCAAAGGAAATATTGATCTAGTCCAATAAATTTTTTAAAAAACAATAATTCTCCAATTATAACGGATAAGCGCGCAAAGAATTATTTCCGTGCCAGTTCCCATCGCCAAAGGGGCCCTTCATCGGGATCGTTTACATCCTCTATTTGCTTAAAACCTATTTTTTCAAGGATTTTTACAGAAGCATTTTCCTCTCTGAGAGTATGCGCAACTATTTTGTGGACACCCGGCTGTGCGAATGCATGCACGGTTAACCCTTTGGCCGTTTCTGCACCCAAACCTTTGGATCTGTGGGAAGACGTGATTTCATAACCAATCTCAACCATTCCACTGGCATCCGGTTCGCCCTTGTAGCCGCAAGAGCCGATCAGCATGTTGTCGGGAATGTGTATAATCAAATAAACCCACCAGTCACGCAAAGGAGGGTGGGCCTTCCAGCGATGGTAAGAAGGAGTAAAGGTGTCCCGAAACTCGGTCCACTTCTTGGGAACATTAACACCCATTACGCGTGCTAATGCATTATTACCCATGCGAATGGCATCGAAAAGCGTATCGTCGCAGGGCACAATCCTTAAATTGGGGGTTAGAATCATATTGATAATTTAACCCCCAATTTAGAACATTATGAGTTGTTTTCGTCAAACCGGTCAGTTATTGCTTTCCGGATGGCCTGATGCGGGCGCATTCCGGTGGCCCGTGACCTGGGAACTGCGCGATCTGCGGAAGCATTGGATTTGGCGCGTAAAGCAAGGTTGGAAACTGTTAAATGGCTGTTTCTCCATGCATCATATTCTTCCTCTCCCATTACATCCCTGCTCACCTGACCGTGCGCATAGCCATCTCCATACGAATGAACGCGGGTGTCGGTCAGTGTTTTTCTGCGTTCCGCTTCCAGATTTTCAATCTCCGCTTTGATCTGCGATTCTTCCTGTTTCAATTCTTCCAGGGCAGGCATTACGGCAATGTCGTTTTCAAGAATGCTTTTTTGTGTCAAATGAGCGGTCAGGGCTTCTTGCAGCGGCTCCATTTGTCTTAAAATCCGTTTTCTTCTGCGTCTTAGCCGCCATAATTTGGGATCAATTTGGAGCCATCGATACCAAAATCCTTGTAACACCGGCAACGCCATACCCAGTGAAACCGCACCTGCAACCGCAAAAAGCACACCGCTTAATACGAAGGAAAGTAATGCCCACGGACTATTGACAAGATCCAGGTTCAGTTGATCGGAGTTTCGAAGCGCTTCTTCGATTTTGTTTGTCAGTTCAGGGCTGTTTACCGGAGCGCCTGTCAACGGGTCAACGGCATTTAATTGCAAGTTTTTGACAGACTTGTTGATCGCTTCTTTCAGCTTATCGGTGCGGTAAGCTTCATAACGGAACCAGCCTAAAATGATTAATGTAACAATGGCGAAAATGGAGAGAACCAATTTAAAGCCCGCATAGCGAGATCTCGCCTTTGGCGTTTCGTTTCTATGGTAGGGTTCTTCCACCAAACGGTCATAGGCAGGTTTCAAAAGAATTGACAACATGGCTAAACCGATTGCAAATGCCCAGGCTTCATTGGAGTTCCTGATATTCAGCGCATATGCCACAATTTCGTGCGAAATGATCAAGTCACCCGCAATGAAAGAGATACCCGCGGCCAGAAATATCAGCCCTGCAATTAAGGAATAGGATGGCGCTTTGCTCGTGCGTTTTTCCCTTAACTCCTCGGTGACGGCATCGATCTCAGCGATTGACTTTTCACTATCCTGGATCTTTTTTGCAGTATTATTAAGGCCCATCACCTCGTTTTGCAGCTTGTCGTAGGCCGTTTTGTGCTGCCGGATCGTTTCCTGCTGCTTATTTTTTACTGAAAAAAGTTCTTCTTTCTTGGTGTTAATTCTTTCAATAATCCAGTCGTGATTTACATTACTGGACAAGTATGCTTCGTACACCTGGCGGTCAATGCCTTCAATTCCACTGGAATATCCGTGCTGAAAATCACCGCCCTGGTTTGGATTCTGCTCGTTCATGACTTTATGTATTTTGTATGATCGAAAATGAATTTTGATAAAATACCAGGCTCAGCTTCGAAAAAGCCATGCCCGGGAACATTAATCTCTGCTTTTTCGGATCAAATTTAGCTGCCTCGTGCTCAGCTCGTTTTTCATCCTTCTAGCCAGGAAAAACTCACTTTCGAAAAGTTTAACCAACATATCCCTTTTTGCGTAAAGCCGATCCCGCTCGGTCTCAGCTGTGCTTTGCTCCCGGAGTATTTGCCATTTTTTGACGCGCAACTGGTCAATTTCCTCTTGAAGCGTCTGGCATTCCGTTTCCCAGTTATAGTTATTGTCAGCAAATTCCTGGCTGTCTTTTCTAATGTTGAGCCAAGCCTTTGTGTCGTTCCATAAAACCGTAATGTTGCTTAGCAAAAGCTTTCCTGCGAACATAAAAAGGAAGAA
The DNA here is from genome assembly GCF_022869785.1 of Dyadobacter chenwenxiniae. Lineage (NCBI taxonomy): Bacteria > Pseudomonadati > Bacteroidota > Cytophagia > Cytophagales > Spirosomataceae > Dyadobacter > Dyadobacter chenwenxiniae. Next base: position 6,223,946 of record NZ_CP094997.1, read on the forward strand.
AACGAACACAAACAGCGCAAATGCCTGCCACCAGGTCTGATATGTGATCACATTAGCAAACACAAACAATGCTGCCGCAAAAGGAAGCCCGATCTCTTCCAGCAGCGACTTCCACGTCACGCGCGAATCGGTGTCGTGAAAAAGAGAAATTTTGCCAAATAAACTGAACATCCCAGCCAGGAATACACCCAGCGCAATCCACGAATTGTCCGCGAATGCCGGTTTGAGAGACTCCCGGATCAGGAAAAAGTTACCGATACACATAGCAATGCAAAGGCTTATGCCGATCAATGTGCGGGGTAGGTGATGCTCGCGCTCAGTGTTGTTAACCGGGTTTTTTAATTTGTCCTTTAATTCCTCAATACGGTTATTTTTCTGCCCGATAAAAAGGTTAAACTCCTGAATACGTTCATTATGCTGTTCAATGCTGGCGTTGTATCCTGCTGCCAGATTGGAGAAATATTTCTGGATAATGTCTGTCTTTTCATGCGGATCGGATTCCGAAAGTCCGAACAGCACGCCTTCGTCACGCAATGTATCTTCGTCTTCCAGCCAATACGGAATGATGACTTCCACTTTCTGTATTTCCGGAACCTCACTCACTGCCGGTTCAGGCATTTGCACAGGCTTGGTCGTTGCAGATGTAATAATCTGGGAACGGTTTTCCGGCAAGGATGAGGCAGCGTTGGTTAAAGGAGAATAATCGGAGGGAGCGTTGGGAGCTGTTTCGTTTTCAACAGGCTCATCATCATAGTATTGGTCCGCGTCGGATGCGTTGGGGCGGAACCAGTTCGCAATCAGTTCAGTCAATTTTGCCATTGTTTTTCATGGGTTAACCTGCGATTATCCATGAAAACAGAGAAAATTGCTACATTATTGTGATGACCGGCTATTAAAAAAGGTAAGCATCTGGTAATTAGGACATTTCAAACATCTTCTGTAAAGCCTGCCATAATTTTTTCTTCAAATTACGATCAGCCTCGATGACGGGCAATGTATCTGTGAGCAGGAACCAGACTCCATCGACTAATTTCGGTGTGTAAGGCATCAGTAGCAGGTCCAAATGCAGCTTAATGAGCGGCACGCCGAAGGTGATGAAGAAATTGGTTTTCTTTTCTGACAGCACTTTTCGCGCGTCCGGACCTTTTAGGAAACTGTAATTAACAATGTCCGCTTTCTCCACAGAGTGACCGACTGCTTTAAGGATATTGTCCAAAAATACAGACTCCGATGCAGCCATTTCTTTCTGTTTAGGCGCGTCGATGAGGATCAGGATGCTATGCAGCAATGCCGGGAAATCAGCAACTGGCAATGTCGGCGCAGACGCTACGGATGGCGTTTGGGAGATGGGCTTGGCAATGATGGTCGGAGTTTCGGCGATTACGGCAGCGGGCTCAGGCTCCTTAATGACTGGTTTTTCCACAACCTCCGGCGCAGCACTCGCCCCCACACGGAACAATGTTTCGTTTTGATATAGTATCTGAAAAAGCGCTGACGATGAAGACATTTGTGGTTTAATTTGTAATTATAGCTGACCAAAAAATGTAGATGGCTGGCTCCAAATGCCCAGTTTTTGCTTCTTAGCCTGAATTTCCAGATTGGAATATTCCTGACTTTTTGAATACTTTTTGAAATGCACTGCCAGTCCGGCTTTTACCAACTCCTTATTCAAGATCCTGTTATTCGGAAGCACAACTTCACCCAATAACCTGCCGTATTTATCGAAATTACCTGCATGCCTGATCTGAACCGTCTTGCGGAAACATTGCTGGCTTGTATACTGCTTCGCAACTTTATAATATGGTCTTCCGCGCTCCGGGCAATTCACATGCAATAGCCTGATCCTGATCGGTTTGCCCATTCTCTGACCTGCTTTTTTGCCGGAGAAAAGAAATTTCAGCTCAATAGTGTCGCCATCCTGAATCCCGATAACCTCTGCCTTTAAAGGATTTGGTAAGTCGTAATGCTGCTGAATATTGGCATTTTGAAGGCGACTTGCAATGTCATTATTAAAAGATGAAAGCGCGAGGATAACTGTCAGCGCAATCAAAACATGGGATTTTACTCTACTCACTTTTACTCTAATTACTTTCACTCCAATCACTTTCACTGTTCTTCAAGCTTGTACCACTTAATGTCGTTGAGGGGCTTCCTGCGGGCGGCTGTTGCCGTTGGCGCGTAATGTTTTTCCAGGTAATCGAGCACCTGTTTTTCTGTTTCGCCAAGGTCCCAAAGGTTATGGTTGGCCTGCATCCAGCGAATTTTCTGCTTCCAGCCGTCTCTTGTAAAGCGATTGGCAATGATCAGTTTAGACGAATGACAGCTTGTACACTGCGCCTTCACCATATACAGGTTCGGATCCGTTACCAGTCCGGTTTCCTTGTCTGTTTTTGTAGTGTCCAAAGCCACTTTTACTATTCCTGACCGATTTTCGATACGTGTTTTGGAGCGAAAAGCGGTTGAAACCAATCCTATAAAAAGGAAAAGGGTAAGCAGCAGACAAAGATTTTTATTTTTGATCAAATGCATTGCAGGGATTTTTCAATAATTAACCCACTTTAACCGCGATTCGCTCGCACGCATTGTTCAGGTAACCACCCGGATTCCAAGCGGGTATAACCATAGGCTGCGCATTTCCTTTGTCGTCGGTCGCTTTTGCCCAGACTTCATAATAACCCTTTGATGGAAATTTCACCTTAGCGCTCCAATGTTGCCACGCCAGCCGGTTAGCAGGTGCTTCCAGCTTGCAGTCCTTCCACGTTGCGCCGAAGTCAATCGAAACTTCCATTTTTTTGATCGCGCGGTCGCCCGCCCATGCATGTCCGCGTAATGCCAGTTCGGCGTCAGGCGCAATCATTGCTCCCGATTTTGGAAAAGTAATGAGCGATTTTACAGGCATGGATTCAATGATCTTGAAATATTCATCTGTTTGCGGCACATCTTCGCCCGGTGAAACGGGGCTTTTAGGCATTTTATAACTGTGGCCTTCCATTTTGGCGCCATCGTGCACTTTATTACGAACGGAGATCCGGCTAAGCCATTTGCCCGAAACGGATGCCGGCCAGCCACCAATGACCAACCGCAATGGATAACCGTGGAATTCTGGGATATCCTTACCATTCAATTGCCAGGCAATGATCGTTTCATCCTCCATGGCTTTGGACATCGGCACGCCGCGGGAAATGGATTCTTTTTTCGGGTCTTTGCTCAAATGCTGGTCTTTTCCGTGGTAGCCAATGTAAACCGCATCGCCTCTGACGCCAACATCGGCCAGTACATCTTTCAGACGGACACCGGTCCATTCTGCACAATGTACTGCGCCTTGTCCCCATTGATTGCCCGATGCCTGCGGCTGAAAGCCCGAGCGGCCGTTACCGCCACATTCAAGGACCAGCTGGTAAGTGTAATGCTTAAATTTCTTTTTCAATTCTGCGAGCGTGTAAGTCTTCGATGCTTTTACCGATTCCCCGTCGATGGTCAGCGTCCAGGAAGCAGCATCGATTGTTTCCGGGATAAGTCCGTTGTTTCTGATAAACATCTTGTCTACCGGCGTAATGCGGTCATCGAGCAAATGGACGGGAGCTTCCACATTCCAGGGCTTATCTCCCTGAACGATCATTTCCAGGCTTTTGCCTTTCAACGCGTCCTTTTCATCAAATAGAAGCGGGACATAACCTTTGGGCATTTTGTCCGCAAAAACAATGTTTGTACCCATTGCGGCAGCTAGTGCAACCAGGCTGCTTTGCTTCAAAAAGTCGCGTCGGTCAGATGCAGAATTCATTACGAGGTTCAGAAATAGTTCAAAATATCAAACGTCGAATTTACGTAAACCATATTATTAAAGCACCCGATTATACCGATTTAAGGGATATTTAATAAAAAAGAGGCTGCCCTTCGGACAACCTCTCGCTTCAAGATAATAGTGTGTACTGACACTCAGAACATTACTCACTTAAAATAAGTGTATGTATACGTTCGACAGGAGAATCTACATTATGCGTTACTATGCTTTGATAAACGGCCCCGCAATGGCAAGCACCGCTGCTTTTGTCAATGGTTCGTCAAATGCTTCTGTAACAGCCGCATCCGATTTGGAAGCAAGGCCTTTCAGGTTTACACCGCCTTGTGTCATGTTTTCCTCACCAGCATAAATCGCGGGTACAGCGCCTTCTTTTCCTGTAATCCAGCCTTTCATAGCAGGATTTGCAGTTACAGTCGCCGCCAATCTGCGGACAACAGCTGCGTGACGTGCTTCCACAGAGTGAACTTGCAATGCATATTCCAGGATTTGCGGATCAGCCTTTAATGCAGTGGCTTGTCCTTTATAGGCACGAACGCCTGTATCTTCCAATGCACTTGAAACTGTTACGAATGTTTTGTAATTGGTAAAAACATCACCAAAAGCGCCGCCATATTGGAAGTCGAATGTTGGTTTTTTAATCGCCTTAGCGCCCAATGCTTTCACAAGGAATGCTACGTGTTGCGTTTCGTGCTTGCCGATTTGAGCGAAAATTGCTTTATCTGATGCAGGGATCAGGTTAGCAGCTGCATTTCCGGCTTTGTAAAACTCATCTTCCAGGTATTCCAGCGTCAAAGCGTAATTTAACACTTCAATGGCTGTTGCAGACTGTGCAAATGCTTTGTTTACGATTGATGCAAAGACAGTAGGAACTGCAACTGTTGCTAGTTTACTGCCTATTTTACTCATGAAGTGACGACGTGTAGCGTACTCAAGTCGGCCCGCTGCATCTCCGTCAATTCTTTGAAAATCATCTATAATTTTGAAAATATCCATTGTTTCTGAATCAAATTAGTGTTTTAAATTATTTACCTACGTTGGCACCTGTGATGGTGTCCTTTACGTAACCCTTTACGGCAGCGAGGATATCGGCCGGGGCAACCGCTTTGTCAAATCCGTCACCATTAATGATGTCGTCGCCTGCAAAGTCAACAGATTTAGGATTGATCAGATCACGGATAACCGCAGCGTGACGGGCTTCAACGGAAACGATTTTTCCGGCAAGCACCAAATAACCATCATCTTTGATCAGTTTTCCTGCACCATTGTACGCCGCAACGCCTGTATCCTCAAAAAGCTTGGCTGCGCCCAGTACAGCATCGCGTTTTGTGAAATCAATGGCAGCGAAATTTGGCGTAAGTCCTTTGATCGCTTTGTCGCCCAATGCAGCTTTGAAAAAGTCGCGGTGAATAATTTCGTGGTCGCGGATATCGGTAAGGATCGTTTTTTCCGCGTCGGTCATTCCTGAATATGGTGTAGCAATAACCTGTGTGTAGAATGCGGCTTCCAATTGTTCCAGCGCGTATGCATAGTTCAATACACCTACATCTCCTGAACCCAGGTCAACGGTGTCACCTGTTCCGGGGATCATTGGGTCCGGATCATCATCGTTACATGCAGCAGCAATGACAATAGTTCCGAGCGATGTGGCCAATCCGGCAGAACGCAAAAACAGACGTCTGTTTACTACTGACGTGATTTCCCCTTCTTCCTTTCCGGAGTTGTTTTTTGATTTCATTAGTCTGTTCATAGCAATAAAAAGGTTTCTTGACTTTCCTTTCGGGTATCGAAAAGATTTTACAGACCTACGCCCTCTTATTTACTTTAGATCAATGGAAGGGAAAAAGGGTATTTTTTTTGAAAGGGGTTAAAAAGCAAAAAGAGCCTATTACTAGACTCCTGATGCTTTCAGACTAACCGATATTTAATAAAATAACGCTGAGTAAATATATTTTTATGCCGTGATAGCTAAGTGAGCTAATTGTGAAGCTGATAACTTGTAGATTTACTGCTACAAATTATATACTAATAATTTTGACTCAAATATAAATTATTATGTTGTTTTATTGGAGAGAATAGGCGAAAAAATTTGGATTATTTTTAAGATCCTTTGCCAGCGTTTCCTGAGGGGGAATTTTCACGGCAAGCATTGTGCGCTTGACGTGAAATGCTACAACATGTTGAGACATTGTGCACGCAGCATGAGATGGGGAAGGGTAGAAAATTTGTTAATATCTGATTATCAACTTAATTTGTATATTCCTGAAAGTGGCATTATATTATTCCGTGCTGCTTCCACAGGTTTACCTTACACGATCAAACATGATGAAGAAACTGATACTGCCTGCCTTGTTAATGACCATTTTGGGTGCAACAGAAGTGCAGGCAAATACGACAAAAGCAGGAACCTTCGCGCTGTGCAGCACACAGGGTAAGGTGGCGGTGAGACCGGACGATTTACCAGAAGCAGTCAAAAATACGTTGTCCGGCGACGCTTATGCAGGGTGGCAGGTGACCAGCGCTTTTTTAGTCACGAAAGAGGATAATTCTCAATATTTTGAGGTGAATGCTAAAAAAGGAGAAGAGTCTACGGTCATCAATTTGGATAAATATGGAAAGAAAGTTGATTGAAGCATTTCTTGATATATTTGTCAGCTCTCAATGAAAAGCCGGAGAATTCTCCGGCTTTTTGACTTTTGTTTTTATAATTTTACGCTACCCCGCTCGTTTAGTAATTTATTTTTGATAATTAAAAATCCATGGCTCACCTGCTCCTCGTTGAAGACGATACAACATTCTCAAAGCTGCTAAGCAATTTTCTTGGTAAGCATGGCCATCAGGTTAAAGTTTGTTCCAATATCAAAGAAGCAAGGGAAGCACTGAAGAATAGTGATTCCAACGAACCGTTTGAAGTGTTAATGCTGGATTACCGTCTCCCCGATGGCAACTCGGTTGATTTTTTGAAAGCGCTGAGAAGTGAAGGAAACCGTACGGCTGCATTTATCATGACAAGTTTCCACGATGTACGTACAGCTGTGACAGCCATGCAAATTGGCGCTTTCGATTACATAACCAAACCCGTTAACCCGGAGGAACTGCTTATGGTATTACGGGAAGCGCTTAATAAAGCGGAATCCACAGATACAAAGGCAACTCCTAAAACAAAAACCGGTGCGAAGACTGACAAGCAATCGCTGGAATTTATTGAGGGTAAAAGCAAGATTTCAAAACAGCTTTACGAATATGTCCGCCTGGTGTCACCCACGGATATGTCTGTGATCATACAGGGAGAAAGCGGCACCGGGAAGGAGCACGTGGCGAAATCCATCCATAAAATGAGCAAACGTAATAATGGCCCGTTTGTCGCCATCGACTGCGGATCATTATCAAAAGAGTTGGCGGCCAGTGAGCTTTTTGGCCATAAAAAGGGAGCATTCACGGGCGCATTGCAGGATAAGATCGGGCAGTTCGAGGCGGCTGACGGCGGGACATTGTTCCTGGATGAGATCGGTAACCTCGGTTATGATGTTCAGATCAAGCTTTTGCGGGCTTTGCAAGAGCGTATTATTGTGCCCATAGGTGCCACGCAGCAAATCAAGGTGGATGTAAGGCTTATAGCGGCAACCAATGAAGACCTGATGGTGAACGCTGCCAATGGCGATTTCCGCGATGACCTTTATCACAGATTGAACGAATTTAAAATTGAAGTGCCGCCACTCCGCAAAAGAGGTGAGGACCTGGGCATATTTATTCAACATTTTGTAGAAAAAGCGAACGAAGAGTTAGGTAGGAATGTGCGGGAACTGTCCAAAGAAGTAATGGAGGTTTTTCATAAATACGACTGGCCGGGAAATCTGCGTGAGCTGAATAATGTGATCAAACGCCTCGTATTGCTTTCAAAGGAAGAAGTGGCAACATTAAACGCGTTGCCGGCTGAAATGATTACAGCTTTGGAAGATCAGCAAAAACCAGCGGGATCAGACCTGAAAGCTTTGCAGGAAACGCATGAAAAGGAAATGATTGAGAAGGTTTTGCAGGAAGTGCGTTATAACAAGAGTAAAGCCGCGAAACTGTTGAATATTGACAGAAAAACACTTTACTACAAGATAGAAAAATATCATATCGAGTAAGCCAGGGCCCTTTCTTCCACTTGTTCGACCACGATTGCCGCATTTTTCACAATCCGTTGCAATTCTGATTTAGGAACCTGAGCCGGATCTTCGCGCAACGCGATTTCGCACTGTCGGAATTTTGCAGACAGTTCCCGGGCGCCGATCTGGCCGGTACGGCCAGCCATACGGTGCATCAGTTCCTGAACTTTCTCGAATTCATTGTTTTGTATATGCAGGGCGAGATCGCTAACATCCTTTCTGGAATCCTTTACAAATTGTTCCAAAATCTCTCTGAGAAGGCTTTCATCGCCGAAAGTCATTTCATTTAACGATGAGAAATCAAGCTCGGTATCAGGATTTGTGATTGGGATGTTGGTCGGCATATCAGCCTTCGGAGACGAAGCTTCTAATAATTCCAGCAGCTCATTGGAATGGAAAGGTTTCATTAGATAACCATCAAAACCCATCCCTAGTAAGCCTAACCGCTCTTCGGGGAGTGCCTGTGCAGTTAAAACGAAGAATTTGGTTTCTTCGGAAGCCGATTGGCGAAGACGTTTGCAAAGCTCGGCACCATTCATGCCGGGCATGCGCATATCCGTCAGGACAAACCGGACCTGCGGGTCCCACGGTCTGCTCAAAACCTCCTCGGCGGAAGAAAAACAGGTGTGCAGAATGCCGTTCATTTCCAGGACAGATGCGCACCATTTAAGGATGAAAGCATCATCGTCAACCAGCCACACTTTCCCTGCAACATTATAATTTCTTTCGTATGTTTCCTCTGGGGCTATTTCCAGTGTTTCTGCTTTTTTCATACGGGTGGTTACAAAAAAAGTCGTGCCCTTACCCAGCGTGCTTTTAACTTTAATGTTGCCCGACATGCCTTCTACCAAGGCTTTTACAATGCTGAGACCAAGTCCGGTGCCACCATATTTTCGTGAAATGGAAGGGTCGGCCTGCTCGAATTGGTTGAAGACACGCTGAACTTGTTCCGGTGACAAGCCAATGCCCGTATCCGAGATCTGGAATTCTATTTCAAGATCGCTGTCACTTTCAAAACCGGTAACCTGTAAAACCACTTCGCCCGTCTCTGTAAATTTAATGGCATTGGTAAGCAGGTTGTAAAGGATCTGCCGCAGGCGGAAAGGATCTCCATTCAGATATAGTTTTGAAGAAAGCCCGTTTTCCAGCTTTAATGTAAGCCCTTTTGAAGTTGCCGTCGGTCGCAGCATTTGAATAACCTCATTAAGCAGCGGCGTGATAGCAAATGTCCTTTCTTCAAATGTAAACCGGTCGGAAATGATGCGGCTGTAATCCAGCACTTCGTTCACCAGGTGCAGAAGGTGTTCTGAGGCCGAATGCAGTGTTTCCAGATCCTGCCGTTTCGGTTTTTCGTCCTTTTTTAATGCTTCGGTATATCCGATAATGGATTGCAGCGGTGTGCGGATCTCATGGCTCATGTTGGATAAAAACCGCTGCTTGGCCATGCTATGATACTCTGCCTCCTCTTTTGCCTCTTCGAGCTGGCTGCGATATTCGTTGCTCTTGGTGATGTCTGTGAAAATAAGGTAAGCCAGCATGGCCGTGAGGAAAAAGAAGCCAAGCATGATGTATTCCAGTGTGTTAATGCTGCCGGTTACAATGTTCTTTGAGCGCGCACCTTCCAGATCCGATTCTTTGAGCACTTCGCCTTCTACCTCCTGCATTACATCCAGAAGCTGCTGCACCAGCGAATTGCCTGCAGCCGCAAGCTCTTGCTCCCTGTCTACAAAACTGGTGGTTCTTATTTTCTGAGATTTCTCAATCGCATGCACGGCTTCCCCCACCTTTTCAATGGTGCTGTCTTCCTGCGCAACAGTTATTGTGTCTACCTGCACGTTGACTTCCTGCTTCTGAACAACTTTTGCAGGTTGCGGTGGCGCGTTTTTCCTGGCTTTCTTTGATCCGCCGAAGACCCGATTGAAAAATCCTTTCTTCTGGCTTGCCTTTTGAAGGGAATCGGGTAACTCGGTGTAAACGGTTGTTGTAGTGGTCCTCTTTTCCGTTTTGACAACCGTGCTGTCGGGCTTCAGCTTTGTGGTGATCAGCCCGGAAATGGTCTTTACTTCATCTTCAAGATCTTTGTTATTAACCAGCTTCGAACGCACTTTTATATACTTTCCGTAAATTTTATCGCGCTCTTCCAGCAGGGTCTTCATGGAATCGATGCGAATGATCTGCATATCGTCTCCCAGGCTTAACTCGTTCAGGGAATCCAACGTTGCCATAAGCTCCTTGGACTGGGCCAAAACCTGCTCGTTTTTTTCTTCGCCTTTTAATGTCCGTGTATTTTGTAAGTGGTCGAGCTGAAGAATATTCTTGAATATTTTATTAACCAGCCGGAGTTTATCATTTGGCGTGGACATTACTTCCAGCTTGATCAGCATATCTTCAAAAGCCTTTTTGCTGATAATCCACGACGTGCCCAGAGCAAGCGACGCAAGCAAAAAGCCGAGCAAGACTTTGCCTTTGACTGATTTTAGGAAAAAAAGGTCACGAAGAGCGGACATAACGGCTTAATAGTACACAATGTGAATATAACGAAAAAAGGCTGCCCATCATATCGGGCAGCCTTTCTATGGACATTTCAAGCTCATTTCGCAGCAGCGAAAGTGCAGTGTTATTTACCAAGAGAATTGATCCATGATGCAATTTTTGAAGCATCTTCTTTCGATACTTGCGGCATAGGAGGCATTGGCGTGGCGTAATCCGGCCAGTTTTCCGGCTTAGGATTGTAGATCAGATCCACGATCTTCTCGTTGCTGTATTTACGTTTTGCAACGTCTGTGTAGGATGGTCCTACCACTTTTTTGTCAATTGTATGGCAAGCCAGACAGGTGTTTTTTTCCAAAAGCGGTTTCACTTCTGCCCAAGTCGGGATTTTTGATGTTGAAGCAGTCCCAGCTGCGGCTTTGCCTTTTCCATCCGGAGAAACGTGCTCTTTTTCAGGAGCAGCAACAGAAGAAGCCGCTTTTCCTGACCCGGTCGCGCCTGACCGGGTCGCGCCCGACCGGGTTGTTTTTAGCTCCGACACTTTCAGTTTTTCACCGTCTGGAATGTTGTTCAATGTATAATAAGCATCTGTGTGAACCAGCGACCAGCTGTTGGTCGCAGCACGAACGCCTTCGAGCTGGATTTTATGCACATAATATTGACGCATGCCATCCAAAACGATCCTTACTTTCTTCGCATCATCCGAAACTTTCACACCCACTACTTTCACAGCCTTCGTGTCGATAGGAGGGCTTCCGTAGACCGGATAATGTTTGTACAAATAGCTGCTAACATTATAAGAATCAAGATCTTCTGCTGATTTGCGGTCAACCGGCATTGTGAATTCGATTTCAAAACCGTCAGGTTGCGCTTTTACTGTGTACATTTCAAATGGCATTTTACCATTCCAGACCAAACGCTGCAAGCCCTGGTTAGCATCACCTGCCGATCCCCAACCCCGGTTGGTTTCACCCACGAACATGGAACCGTCTTTATCAAAAGCCATACGCAAAACGCCCGACTGGAATCCGCTGCGGAAACCAATGCTTGCGCCCTGATATTCGCCTTTTACTTTTTCTAAAACCACACGCATAATGTTGCTTTGTCCCTGATCACCCACGAAAACCTGCCCCGTAAATGGTCCGAAATTTCCCTGCGTGTTATCCAAAATGAGCTCAGAAGTAGAAACGCCGTGCACACCATAAGGCAACCAAACAGCCGGAAGCTGCACCATGTCATATTTTTCTTTCAATTGATAAAGGAATTGAGGCGTTTCATTTCCTGTATTTTCAGGCTTGATAGCGCGTCCTTTGTCGTCTTTGTTCTGGCGGTTGTCGCGCTCAGCGAAAAATTGCTTTTCTGTAAGCTTAACAGGTGAGTTTGGCAATCCTGCCCATTTTAAACCAGCCGGGTGGCCCATGAAGCCGCCTTTTTTAACCTGGAAAATAGCACCAGTTCCCATCCAGTCTCCCTGGTTGTCTGTGTAAAACAATTCGCCGTTCAGCATGCTTATTCCCGCAGGGGAGCGAACGCCTGTTGCGTATGGTTCGTATTTCCCGTCGTTTGTAATGTGAAAAATCCAGCCACGGCCTGGCACACGGCTTTCGCCTCTCCACCATTCTTCGTCACCAAATGCTACGTTACCACTTACAAAAAAGCTTCCGTCCGGCGCCAGTTTCGGGCCAAAGGAATATTCGTGATAATGTCCGGATAATGGCCATGCGTAAACGGTTTCGTAAACATCCGCTTTGCCGTCGCCGTTTTTATCAATCAGCTTGGTAAGCTCGCCACGCTGTGCGCAATACAATGCACCTTCTTTGTAAGCTAGCCCCAGAATTTCATGCAGACCTGTCGCAAATTTTCTGAAAAATGGCGTCCTGCTTGTCGGGTTATCCACGATCCAGACTTCCCCACGACGTGTGGAAATAGCCAGAGAACCATTTGGCATTGTAGTCAAACCACCGACTTCCAGGATAATTCCTTCGGGAATGGGCGGGGTAACGATTTTATAAAAGTCTTCTTCTTTCGGGGACTCCTGCGCTTTGAGCACGGAAAGTGTTGCCAGAAGAGCAAAGGCTATGTGAGCAATTTTTTTCATTATGTATTGAATAATAGGGGATTAATCAGAATAGGATCGAATATTTAACTTCACCGTTTGTAACAGGCACTAACAATTCCTGCATGCCGTCGGCGCTTCTGATCTCAGGTTTCACACTTTTATCAGCCAATTGAATGTAATACGACTTGTTATCAACGGCGTAAAGTCCGTCTGCGATCTTTTCAATATTTGTTCCGTCGGCCAGTCTTGCAATCAGGTCTTTCGCAGGATTGTTTACTTTGATAATCCTTTCAAAAAACTGGTTGTTAACAACAGAAATGTAATCCGTTACATGGGATCCGAATGCCTGATATTGGAAAGTAGGCACATCCTGCTCATCCAGAACATAACCTTTTGGACGGTAACTGCTGCCGGTTGTGTCCGCCTGCCATTTTCCTTTGGCCGATTTCCCCAGCACCATGTCATTGCCCAGCAATGTTACGCTGCCTCTCGGACGGGACGAACCATCGCCGCGATCGTGCCACATCGGCGTTGCATCCAGGAACTCACCGCGCCAAACTTGCAAAACAGCGCCTTTATCCAGATCATAAGTGTAATGCAGATTCGAAGGACTTCCCACAGAAACCGCATGCACTACGCGCTGTCCTTTTCCTTTGCCTTTTTTGAAATCCATAAAACTGCGGGTAACATTGTTTGTTCCGGCAGAGATCAGGATCGGGTCGTTAACGCCGCCCGCCATTGCGGAGCTTTTGGTATGATAAGCCACTTCCCTGAAACCAGGGCCATTTACCCACAGACCAAGCACCGGGCGCATCCAGCCGTCTTTCTTATTGTTGAAGATTTCAATGGTGTGGTCGCCCGCTTTCAGGTTCACTTTTCCTTCACGGAATTCATTATTTGACTTCCAAGCTGCATCGATCACATATTTGCCGTCGATTTTCAAGTATGAATTTCCGGAAGCCTGCAATCTGAAATTGTAATCACCTTCCGTTGGCGCGTTGTAGCGTCCTGTATATACGTAAGAGTAATTGTTGTTCTCTTTCAGGATCTCCCAGCTCAGCGCTTCCGATTTTCCGGTTTCAGCAGGAGTCAGTTTAGAAAGGTCTTCTGTTTCCGACAGAGCGCCATAATAAGTCTTGTAAGTAAGCTCTGACAACGTTCCCGGCTTTTTATCAAAATTATTGATGATAATGTTTTTGATAGCCAATGAACCATGGTCGCCCTGGATGCGGATAGGGCCCATGGCCACATCTTCGCCAGTCAATGAACCGCGTGTGGGACCGCTTACTTCCACATTTTCATGGATCGTAACGCCATTCAGCACGATTGAAAGGAACACTGCATTGGAAGTTTTCTTGCCATTTGCGTCAAAACGAGGAGCCTGGTAAGAAATCTTGATATTTTGCCACAAACCAGGTGCTTTGGCAACATTGAAACGAGGCGCATAGCCTTCGTAACCCTTTTCGCCTTCTGGTTTTGAATCGTTCCAGCGCTCGTAAATTCCGCCGTTATCATTGTATTTGGCAGATTTTTTACCCCAGCTATCGAAAAGCTGAACTTCATAATTGCCTTGCAAGTAGATTCCGGAGTTGGATCCTTTGGTCAACATGAAATCAAGCTCAATGTCCAGATCGCCGTGTTTGAAATTGGAGATCAGTTCATATTGGTTGCCATATTTTCCTTTTTCGTGTGTACAGGCCAGTACGCCTTTTCCGGGCGTTGTGATCAATACATTTTCTTTGGAAATGTCGGCAGAAGCATTGCCGACGATCTTCCAATTGTCGGATTTTGTAGTAAACGCACTGAGGTCGTTAAGAGGGACAGGTTGCTGTGCATAAGCGGATTGCATAGTAAATGCAGCAATTCCACCCGCAAAGAGCTGGAAAAAAGAACGGTTAATTTTAAACATACTTGAAGTAAGCTTATGTAGGTTTATTTGAAATGCGGCGCAGCCATGGGCATACGCGGGTGCAAATTACGTGATAAGAATCCGAAAAATTACATTTAATTAGGTGAGAACCGCGTTTGTTAGTGCTTTTTACTTAATGTTGTGTTTTGATATTATTTCAATAGTTATTAGACTAAAAGTTGAGTTTTAAAATGAAAAAACTAATCCTGACCGCATTCAGCCTTGCAACGGCATTTGCTGCACATGCCCAGTTGCAACCTGCCAAGCAAACTCCTGAATCAAGTGAATTATGGAGCCCGGTTCCCCGCGTTGTAACGCCTGGTAAACCGTCTACGGCTGTTTCCGGTTTTACTGCACCTTCCGACGCAATCGTATTGTTTGACGGTAAAAATCTGGATGCGTGGGTTTCTGGTAAAGACGGCAAAGCGGCTGCACCCTGGACTGTTGGAGACGGCGCAATGACCGTTGCCCCTAAATCCGGTGACATTCAAACGAAACAAACATTTGGCGATTACCAGCTGCATATCGAATGGCGTACGCCTGCGAAAGTGGAAGGAAACAGCCAGGGACGTGGAAACAGCGGTATTTTTATGCAAGGGATTTATGAGTTGCAGGTTTTAGACAGCTATAATAACCCAACGTATTCGAATGGACAGGCGGGATCTATTTACAAGCAAACCATGCCGCTTGTGAATGCAACCGTAGGACCAGGAGAATGGCAGACTTATGACGTTGTTTACACAGCGCCTCATTTCAATAAGGATGGCCAAATGACGATTCCTCCTTACATTACAGTGATCCACAATGGTGTTTTGGTTCAAAACCACACCATGATCCAGGGAACGACTCCTTATGTAGGCCAGCCAGTGATTGAGCCACACGGAAAAGGCCCGATCAAATTACAAGATCACAACAATACGACAAGCTTCCGTAACATCTGGATACGCGAGCTGTAAGCGACCGACGCCCGGCGGATTTCAGGAACAATAATTGAAAGGCTTAAACGGTTTAAAACATCGTTTAAGCCTTTTTTCATTTCCAGGTTATTCATATATTAATGTACTTATTGCCGAAAGAACATTGTTGCCATGCAGGAGATTGAGCCTTATTACAATTGGGAAAAACATTATATAGCCAGCCACGATGAGAAGTCGCCCTTCTTTGGCCGGACTTACAATTTAGATTATTACGAAAACGCGATTTACGGTTACTACATTCATCCGTTATGGGACGAAATAGGCTCTGAAACGCTGTATGTGAAGATTCTTTTCGCTGATTATAACAAACGCTTTGCGATCATTGAATTGTTTGGCGAGTGGAATGACGCGCTGCACAATGACATTATGTTTTTTAAGCGTCAGGTCGTTGATCCGCTTGTGAATGAGGGCATTAACCAGTTTATTTTAATGGGTGAAAATGTGCTCGACTTTCACGGAAGCGAGGATGATTATTACGCCGAATGGTTTGACGACATTGAAGACGGTTGGATCGCCGCGGTGAATTTCAGGGAACACGTGGAGGAGCAATGGAAGAAATTCCGGCTGGATTACTACATCAATTTCGGGGGAACATTGCAACTGAACAACTGGCGAACATTGATGCCTGAGCCTTTCTATGAGCTCATTAAAAAATTGATGATTAGAAGGTTAGAGTAATAGAAAAGCGGTGTTGTTGCTTGCAACGTTGCCAACTCCTTTGTAGCTTTCGAGATCAACCTTTATAAAATATCCACCTTAAACTCCTTTCCAATGGCTGAAAACGAAAACCCCACACCCGAAGAAGTGACCGAATCGCTTCAGAAGAAAGCAGAAGAGTTAAAAGAGCAAGCTGCCGAAAGAAAAGAGGAGATCGTAGATAGTGCAGAGGAAATTAATGAAGAGGCAGCGATATTCGAGACAGAAAAAGTGGACGAACTGGAGGAGGCCGCAGCAGGCGCAATCGACGAGGCCGATACAGCAGCTGATGGAATTAAGTCTGAGGTCTACGAAACTTTGGATGATTTGAAAGCAGCAGGCGAATCGAAATTCGATCAGACTAAGGACGAAGCGCTCGAACTGGAAGCACAGGCAGAAAATAAGGTGGAAGAAGTAAGATCGGTTGCGGCGGATAAGGTTGACGATTTTGAAGTGGCGGCGGCTGACAAAACGGAAGAAGCAAAAGAAATCGTGGCCTCCATTAAAGAGGAAGCGGCTGCGAAAGTAGATGAAGTGAAAGCGCAGGCAACCGAAAAGGCAGAAGAAATAAAAGAGGCTGCGACCGAAAAAGCCGAAGAGGTAAAGTCAGGCTTTTCCCAGAAAACGGAGCAGTTGCAGAATGAGGTGGAATTGAATATTGCGGCCGGACGCGTAAAAGCGGAAGAAATTTATTCCGATCTAAGCGAGAAAGCAGGTGATCTCAAAGAGGCAGCGGCTGAAAAATATGACGACATTAAGGAAGCAGCAGCGGATAAATACAATGATTTGAAAGAAGACTTGCAGGAAGCTTTTGAAGAAACGAAAGCTATCGCAGCGGAAAAACTTGCAGAAGCACAGCTCAAAGCCGAAGAACTAAGGGCAAAAGCCACCGAAGAATTTCAGGAAGCGAAGGAAGCAGCGTCCGAAAAAATTGTTGAAACCAAAGCAAAAGCAAAAGGTTTCTGGGCAAGGTTATTTGGAAATTGATTTGATTAAATGCTGAAAAAAAACCTGTTGGGCTCGTTCTGACAGGTTTTTTGAGTTTATACTAAAATTAATATCAGCGGTTACAACCAAATGAATTTGAATTGAATCTTTTAAATATATTTCAATTCACCTTACAGATAATCGTTATGAAAATCTCGAAATCAGTTCTTCAGGCAGTTGCCGTGGCAGTTACAGTTACCGCACTGGCCACCGCTTGCACCGACAGCTCAGTAAAGCCGGATGGCGAAAAAACAAGCAAAATTAAAACCATGGACAGCTGCCCGGCTTGTGGCATGGGCTGATCCACTAAAATGGTAAAACTGTATGTCCGGAATTTATTCCTCCATTGCCTGCAACCTGGATGCCCACATTTTACAGGCAGCACTGCCGTTGTTTGAGCAGGAAAAAGTGGAGGCAATTGAATGGTCTTTCGATACACTTTTCAAATTCAGTGAAATCCCGGCTTGGTTCATCGATCTTGTCAGTGAATTCAGCAGACATGACCGGCTGATCGGACACGGCGTATACTTTTCGCTATTTTCGGGAAAATGGTCTTCTGAGCAGCAGGAATGGCTTCATAAACTTCAAAAATTGTCCAGGGAGTTTCAGTTCGATCATATCACCGAGCATTTCGGTTTTATGACTGGCGAAGATTTTCACAAAGGCGCCCCGATCAGCATTCCGTTCACGTCCCGTACGCTGGCACTCGGAAAAGACAGGCTGCAAAGGATACAGGATGCGTGTAAATGTCCCGTGGGACTCGAAAATCTGGCTTTTTCCTATTCACTGGATGAGGTGAAAAAACATGGCGAGTTTCTGGATCAACTGGTAGAAAGTGTCAATGGTTTTATCATTCTCGACCTCCATAACATATACTGCCAGGTTCACAATTTCAACATTGATTTCGACTATATCATTAAGCTGTATCCGCTCGACAGGGTCAGGGAAATGCACATTTCGGGCGGAAGCTGGGACGAAACGCTGGCAGATTCCGGCAGGCAGGTAAGGCGCGATACGCATGACGAACGCGTTCCTGAGGCCGTTTTTGAATTTTTGGGCAAAGCCATTCCAAGATGCGAAAATCTGAAATACGTCGTGATGGAGCAAATGGGGACAGCGCTGGACACGCTTGAAAGTCAGGCGGCTTTCCAATCGGACTTTTTTAGAATGGACAGCATTATCAAAGAAGCAAGAACTTGTTTCGATCCAAAGATTAAAAACTCATTTGCCCCAACAAACAGGTCTGCCGACATTATACCACTGGAAGATCATGATTTGTACAAACAGCAACTTCAACTTTCGCATATCCTGGAAACAGCCGGCAGCGTGAGCGAGGCGCAGGCCCTGCTGCGTGCCTCGAGCCTGAATGATACGGCGTGGGGAGTTGACAGTTGGGCTCCTTATATGCTACAAACAGCCATTTCAATCGCCCGGAAGTGGAAAAACGGCTTTGCGTAAAAAATGCTTGTGTTACTAATATGCTGATTGGTAATGATTCACGGCTTGATTTTTTAACTTTATGTTTTTCCACTAAAAATCTGCCTGTTAATGTCACAACAAACATTTTCACTTCCTTATAAGCATCCAATTGTTCCGGATAAAAAATACCAGAAATCAGTTGTTTATTTCTCAATGGAATTCGCCGTCGATCAGGCTTTAAAGATATACTCGGGAGGTCTTGGGTTTCTTGCCGGGTCACACATGCGGAGCGTGTATGCACTGAAGCAGAATTTGATAGGCGTAGGCATGCTTTGGAAATATGGCTATTACGACCAGGGAAGGAAAAAGGACGGCAGTATGCAGCCCGAATTCAGGGAGAAGATGTATTCTTTTCTTGTTGACACAAAGATCCGGTTTCAGATTCCGGTTATGGGCCAAAATGTATGGGTAGCGGCCTATTATCTGCCTCCGGATGTATTTCAATCGGCGCCATTGTTCCTCCTCACCACCGATACCGATGGAAATGACGAAACGACGCGGGCAATCAGTTATTCCTTGTATGATGCAGATGTAACTTACAAAGTGGCGCAATGTATGGTGCTTGGCATCGGTGGTGCGCGTTTGCTTGAAGAATTGAGTTACGAACCGGATGTTTATCATTTTAATGAAGCGCACGCAGTTTCGGCGATTTTTCATTTGTTTAAAAAATATAAAAAAGTCCCTGAGGTCAAAAAACGGGTCGTTTTTACAACACATACGCCTGAGGAAGCCGGGAATGAAAAACATGACATTCATTTTCTTCAAAAGCTGGGTTTCTTTTCAGGCCTGGATCTGGGGACAGTCCGGAAGATCAGCGGGATCAAAGACGACATTTTCAACCATTCGCTGGCCGCGTTAAGTCTCAGCAGAAAGGCCAATGGCGTTTCCAAGCTTCACGGCGAAGTTTCCCGGCATATGTGGCAATCACATCCGAAAATTGCAGAAATCGATCATATTACCAATGCGCAGAATAATGCTTATTGGGTTGATAGTGAGCTCGAAAAAGCGCGCATTGCAAAGGATTCCGGGCGAATTGCTGAACGCAAGAAAGAGCTGAAAAAGATTTTGTTCAAAACCGTTGCCGATCAATGCGGTAAAATATTTGACCCAAATGTGCTTACCGTTGTATGGGCACGCAGGTTTGCTGCTTATAAAAGGCCGGATATGCTCATTTGGGACATGGAACGCTTTCGGAAAATGATGGAGAACAAAGAGCAGCCCATTCAGGTGATCTGGGCAGGTAAGCCCTATCCGAAAGACGAAGGCGCGGTGAACACATTCAACCATTTGTTTTACCAGAGCCACCATTTCCCGAATATGGCTGTGCTGACTGGTTACGAACTGGCGCTTTCTAAATTACTAAAGGATGGTTCAGACGTTTGGCTTAATACACCCGTTGTTACCCGAGAAGCTTCCGGAACCAGCGGAATGACCGCGGCAATGAATGCTTCATTGAACTTGTCAACATTCGACGGCTGGATCTGCGAATTTTCAAAAGATGGCGAGAATTCCTTTTTGCTGCCCGTTGCCGAAGGCGATGACATTAATAAGCAGGATTGCGACAATCTTATGCAAAAACTCGAAAGCACCGTAATCCCGACCTATTACGCAAACCCACAAAAATGGCAGGAAATGGTGCTCAACAGCATGAACGATGTCAGCGTGGAATTTAACTCCGACCGCATGGCGCGGGAGTATTATGAGAAGCTTTATTAAACGGGGTGTCTCAAAAATTCTGCGGTTTTACCAAGCGCTAAGAAATTGCTAAATTGCTTCCTTAAACATACTCATCATGGATACATCACTGATCACAATGCCCGTGACCTTCAAAGTGGGGGATATCATGAGTGAAGATGAGTTTTTCCGGTTCTGCCAGATGAACGACACGCTAAGCTTTGAGCGGGATAAAAACGGAAATATCATTTTTATGTCCCCGACAGGAAGCTTTACAGGAAAGTTTAATTTACGTATAGCTAATATCATATTCAATTGGCTTGATCGCAATGCGGTTGCCGGCGAATTATTTGACTCTTCAACAGGCTTTACACTTCCTAATAGCGCTGTACGTTCCCCGGACTTGTCCTGGGTTTCCAAGGCCAAGTGGGATACATTATCCGAAGATGAGAAAGAGAAATTTGCCCCGGTTTGCCCCGACTTTATCATTGAAGTGCGTTCCAAATCAGACGATTTGAGATATTTGCAGGATAAGATGCAGGAATATATAAATAACGGCTGCCAGCTCGCATGGCTGATTGATCGTTTCAGCCAGCAGGTTTTAATTTACAGCCAAGGCAACGAAGTGCAGACAATTAAGAGCTTGGACGTTCAGCTTTCGGGCGATCCGGTTTTTCCTGGATTTGTGCTGGACCTTTCGGCCATCGAAAAATCCTGAGCATTAACTTCCAATCTGCTTTGCCAGTAAAGCAATTCCTTCCCGAAATGTGCGCGGTTCATAGCCGAGTATGTTTCGGGATTTTTTTAAGTCAAACCCGGTTCTCGGCGGGCGGGGGGCTGGTTGGGAGAATGATGAGGCGTCTGTGGGGGAAATGAGCGATTTGTCTAACGCAAAATAATCTGCGGTCATGATCGCCATTTCGTAAGGGGTCAGAAAGTCTTTGCCTGATATGTGATAAATGCCTTGTGCGCCCTGGTCCGCAATCAAAAAGCATCCCATCGCAAGATCTTCGGCCAATGTCGGCGTACGGAATTGATCCGTAACAACCTTGATCGCCTTCCCCTCTTCCAATGATTTTTTAACCCAAAGGATAATATTGCTCCGGCTCATATCGTGTGCAATGCCATATACAAGCACCGTACGTGCGATAGCCCACCGAATGCCGGAATGCATAACGGCTTTTTCGGCAGCGTATTTGCTCCAGCCATAGAAGCTGATCGGGTTAGGCTCATCTTCTTCGCTGTATGGGCCGGAAGTTCCGTCGAAGATGAAGTCGGTGGAAACGTGTTCGAGAAAAATATCGTGCTTTTTGCAAGCAGCGATTAGGATTTCAACAGCTGTAACATTCAGCTTCCAGCAGGCGTCTTTCTCCATTTCGCATTGATCCACATTGGTCATGGCGGCTGTGTGGATAATGACCTGCGGCTTTACCTGGTTAAGGACGTCATCCACCTCCCCGGCGTCGGTCACATCCATTTGCATATAGCGATAGCCTTCGGAAATGCCTAACCGGTTCTCGCCTTTTGCAGTAGCAAATATCTCGTAATGTTCGTTGTTAGCGAGCAAATCCACCAGCTTCTGTCCAAGCAGACCGTTCGAACCGGTGATCAGTATTCGTTTTTTTTGCATTAAGCTTCGTATTGCCAGCCGTATTTCTTAGTGATCTTTTTCTTCTTCATTTTTTTGACAGACACTTTCATCGAAACGTTTTTCTCAGGCCTGTCACGCTCGTCTTTTTCAACCGCTCCGATCTTATCAATCACCTCCATTCCATCAATAACTTGTCCGAAAACGGTGTAAGCACCATCCAAATGTGGTGTTCCTCCTATGGTTTCATAAACTTTCCTCTGCGAGTCCGTTAGCTTTCGGGCGGCACGGGCTGCCTGTTTGTTTAAATCATTTTTGCTCCATTTCCTTCCCTGGACAATGTAAAACTGGCATCCGCTAGATTCTTTTGCCGGGTTATTATCGCGCGCTGCTGCTAATGCGCCCTTTTGGTGGAACAGTTTGGGACTGAATTCCGCCGGGATTTTATAGCCGTTATCACCTTTCCCAAGCATATCGTCCGGCTTGGCATTTCTTGAATTCGGGTCGCCGCCCTGGATCATGAAATCGTCGATAACCCGATGGAAAAGCAGTCCATCGTAAAATTTATCTTTTGAAAGTTTAAGAAAATTAGCCTTATGCTTCGGTGTTTCATCAAACAGAATCACCCTTATGGTGCCCATCTCAGTCTTTATCGTTACGACTTCGTCTTTTTTCGAGCTTTTTTGGGCAAAAACGCCCACAGAAAACAGGCATAATGCTGCCAGAAGTAATGATTTTTTGATTTTCATAATTTTATTTTGCCGCGAGTACATTTTTATCGGTTGGGACAAACTGGAATTTCAGCCCAAAGTCCTTTCCTTTTGAAACATCTTCCATATTAACCCTAACTGATTTTTTGTTCCAGGTGACCTGATTTGGTTCTTCCTTAGGAGCGTCGTAACGCTTTGTAAAATAATTTTTTCCAGCATTCCAGAGCTGCTTTGTGGCTTCGGGACTGTTCAGATAAACATCTATAGTAATCCTGTTTACCTTTTTATCCGGCGTCAGAAAATATTGAACATCAATGGTTTCCAGTTGCGGCGTTTCTGCCGTGTATCCCAGATGATCTGCTGTTTCTTCAAACATCTCGAAATTTTCGGAGGCCTTGATTTTACTTACCGGATCGCCAAAAGAAATGCCTCGAAGTACGGTTCCTTCCGCTTGCTCCGCTCCAAGGATTGTTGTCAGCAAAGCCGATTGGTCGCTATTCAGCTCGTTCGTGGCTGGCGTTTCAACAGCCGGGGAGTCGGCTGCTGCTTCTGTTTTTTCGTTCGTTTTGGTGTCACACCCTGAGATTGCTAGCGCAAAAATGAAGATGGCAAGCCCGGTTTTAAAACGTTTCATGCGTGTAGAGGTTTTTTTCACTCGGTTTTAGTATTAATGTTACAATAGTTATGCCTTTCAATTCCAAAAGGGCTATTAAATGTGCAATGTAGCCATATTTGCCTGTTTTGAAAATGATTTTAAAATTCGCGGGAAACGTTGAAAAAGAATCTTCGCTCTCCTTTTCCGTTTAAAGTGAGGTTGAATCTGGCCAATATATTGTAAAATGTAACAATATCCAGTCCGGCGCCTGCACCATATAACATGGAGTTCCCCAGCCTGGTGTTACTGAACTCGGGATAACTGTTTTTAACATAACCAGCATCCGCAAAAGTGTTGATGTATGCGGCCAGCGGAAGCGTGTTGAACTGCTTGACCGGGATAAAAGGGAAATGTTTCTGGACTGAGAAGAGCTTGTATTTCAATTCATTTTTAAGCAATGCATAATCTTGTCCGTCAACTACATAAAGCTCGTAACCACGCACCAGATCATTTCTGTAACCCAGGCCAACCGTCTGCAGATAAGGCTGGCGCTTTGGCAGCGAAACCCTTCCCCGGACGCCCGTATTGAAATACCATCTTTTAGAAATAGGAATGTATTTTCGGTAGGAACCGTAAAAGTAGGTCATATTCACATCGTCCGTCGGTAGTAAGCCGATTTTGGAAAGCTGTAGTGCAAGGCTTTGTCCGCGCAATGCATACTGAACATTATCCCGTTTATCATAACTGAATGTGTAAGTCAGCTGGAAATAGTGCTGAATTGATCTTCCATTGAGCAGATAATTGGGATTAAGGGTCGCAATGGTGTCCGAAATCTTGCTATAACTCCACCGCAGGTCGGCTGTGTGGAATGTGTAATATTTGTTTCGACGGCTAATACTTACGTAGGAGTAGAACCTTTCGCGGTTAATATCTTCGCTGTTAAAATATTGCAACTTATCCCGCCATGTTCTGAAAGCCGTTGTTTTATTTACAGAATAGGAAGAACCAATCGTTATGCCGGTTTTCTGAGCCTTATCAATGTAAGGCAGTGTATAAGCGACTTCGAATTTTGGAATAAACCCAAATTCAGCCAAAAAACGCAGCTTATCGGCCCGGCCGGTCACATTGCCATAACTCATGTAAACGCCGTAAGTGGTCCGGGACAGGTCGCGTTTTCGTTCATACCACCATTCATTAAAATTCCGGTCTGCCAGCTGGAAAACGGGGACAATAATGAGATACCAACGTTCCTTCACCACAATGCTAATGTCGGTCCGGACAGAATCAGGGTTGCTTTTGGGTATAAGATCTACGGTAATAAAAAGATTGGTGTTGACAATTTTCCTGCGGTCGATTTCGAGGGTTTCGGCAATAGAAGCTGCACTTAGCGTGTCGCCGGTTTTTACCGCCATTTCCCGCAAGATAATGTCGGCCCTTGTCCGGTGATTTCCTTCAACTAAAATGTCGCCCACCACGATTTTCCCAGCTGTGTCTATTGCAACTGTCTGCGCGTAAGCGGTTTGGAAAAAAAGTAATACGAATAGCGGAAAGTATATCTTCTTATAATGTCTTTTCAGGTTCATTCGTCACTGCCAGGTTTCGTCATAAAAACGATACTTTCCTTGAATATGGTGAAATTTTGGTAAAAATAAGGTTATCTAAATTGACATCGCTGCGCATTTAAAAAAACATATAATAGAGATAGTCTTTTCGCAAACACAGCGAGTATCCTACAAAGACTTAACAGCTACAACTATGTCACTTTCCCGGGCTGAAACCTTGATTAATAAACTGATCAGTAACAAACTCACCGGGCAAGAACTGTCCGAGCTGCTGGAAGGCATTAACAGTGAAAAGGACCAGCAAAAGTATTCAGATGCGCTGGAAATTTATTTCGATTATCTGCTGAGGCAGAATCAGCCCAACGGCCATAGTGAAAACGGGCATTCGAAAGGCGAAAATAACAGTACTTAAACAAACTTGCTTGGTATGTAACTCAAAACTCCCTTTAATATCTACTATATCTATTTCTCCTGTATCATGACCAATGACAATCACCTAAAATTTGAAGATTATGGATCCAATCTCTATTATTAGTATGCGACGGGTATTCTGGTGTTTGCTCGCAACGCTGCTTTTTACCCTGACGGAAGTATCCGTACTGGCCGGTAAAAAACCTGAAAATGCCAGGCTCGGCCAGTCCGTTGCCCGAATCCGCGGAACAGTGACGTCCGCTGTGGATGGGGCAGTTATACCGGGTGTAAACGTGCTGGTAAAAGGAACCCAGCTGGGAACGACCACCGACGCCGCCGGGAAATATGACATTGATGTTGACGGCAATGACGCAGTCCTCGTTTTTTCCTACATTGGGTTCAACACAACCGAAGTGACTGTTCAGGGAAAAAGTGTGATCGACGTTGTAATGGAAGAGAATGTGGCGACTTTGCAGGAAGCAGTTGTCACGGCCCTCGGCATAAAAAGGGAAACACGCTCGCTGGGATATAATGTTGGTAAAGTAGAAGGTAAGGACATTGCCAATGTTGCCAATGAAAACGTGCTTACTTCCCTGTCAGGGCGCGTTTCTGGGGTGTCTATTAACCAAACCAGCGGTATTGGTTCGTCGATCAGCATTGTGATCAGGGGAGCAGCATCCTTGAAAAACAATCAGCCATTGTTTGTGGTGGACGGTGTGCCCATAGCCAACAGCCTTGCCAACGTGAGCGAGAAAGGAAGCGGTAACAAAGTCGATTATGGTAATGCGATCTCAGACATTAACCCCGACGATATTGAAAGCATGTCGGTTTTGAAAGGACCTAGCGCGGCAGCACTCTATGGCTCCAGAGCCGGTAACGGGGTTATTCTGATCACGACCAAATCGGGAAAAAAAGGGAAAGGACTGGGCGTTTCGTTCTCTACTTCCAATGTCTTTGAAAAACCTTATAGATATCTGGATCTGCATTATAAGTACGCCAACGGTGAAAGACCATTCCAATTGGACGAGTCATCGGCATACTGGGGAGGGTTACCACTGGATGCGGGAAACAAAGAAGTACAATGGAACAGCCCGCTGGATGAAAAGGGTAATCCAATCCCTACGGAGCTGAGATCTTATAAAGACAACATGAAGAATTTTCTTCAGACGGGGATTACGTCAACGAACAACCTGACCGTTTCCGGTTCTACGGATAAGTCGACATACCGCGTTTCGTACAATAATATGATCAACCGCGGACTGATCCCTAACTCGGACCTCTATCGGAATGGGTTGTCGCTTGCGGGGACATTTGATATGGCTAAAAATCTGAAATTGAGCACCAATATCAATTTCGTCCGTTCCAGCTCAAACAGCCGCCCGCAAACTTCAGAAAGAGACGGTAACCCATTGCAAGCCGTATATTATTCTCCCAGCTATAATATTGAGGATCTGAAAGGTGTCTGGAAACCGGGTTTGGAAGAAATCGAACAGATGACCGTCGCAAAAGGTGAGACGGACAACCCATATTTCCTTGCCAAACATTTGACCAATGCGTATACACGTGATCGTTTGTATGGGAATATCAAATTGGACTGGACAATCGCCCCGGGTCTGACCGCCTTTGCACGTTACTCACATGATATGTATGATGAAGACCGCGAGACCAAAATTCCATGGAGCTACAAGAGCATGGCGAAAGGCGGTTATTATCTTGAAAATATCGGCCGGAATGAAAGCAATGCAGATTTCCTTATTACTAAGACCATTAAGGCAAGCGATTTTGACATAAGCATTTCGGGTGGTGGTAACATCATGCAGCAACATGGAAACAGCTCAAACCTGGGCGGCAGAGACCTTTCCGTGCCGGGATTGTATAACATTTCAAATATTCCTGTCGGTAACAGGATCGTAGGAAACGGCAGTTACAAGAAAGCCATATACAGTTTGTATGCATTGAGCTCTATAGGTTTCAAAAATCAGCTTTATCTCGATTTGACGGCGCGTAACGACTGGTCAAGCACACTTCCTGAGAGCAACCGCTCTTATTTCTATCCGTCGGCATCATTGAGCTGGTTGGCAAGCACTACATTTAATATGCCATCGGCCGTTTCGTTACTGAAATTCCGCGGAGGCTGGGCGCAGGTGGGTAATGATACTGATCCTTATCAGTTGTATCCCAACCTTGGAACCGGAAACTGGGGCGACCTCGTAACGGTCAACCTGGGTGACAATTTGCTTAACCCAACCTTATTGCCTGAAATCGCGACCTCAACAGAAGGAGGGATTGACCTGAATCTGTTCAATAACCGATTGAGATTCGATATTACATATTATGACAGGGCTAATACAAACCAGATTTTCAGTGTTCCTATGGCGCCGTCAACCGGTTATGCCAGCAAGAACATTAATGCTGGAAAGCTGGTAAGCCGTGGTTGGGAAATTGGTTTGGGTGGAACCCCTATCAGTAACAGAAACGGATGGAGCGTCGATTTGAATGCTAATTTCAGCCGCAACCGCGTTACGGTGAAAGAATTAGCTCCCAACTTTCCTTATTTTGAACAATGGGGAGAAAACGGAGCGGGCGCTTACACTTTTGTAGGGGAGCAAATCGGTAATATGTACAGCCGCGGATTCGCGACAGTTACAGATGAAAACTCGCCTTACTATCGCTGGCCTATCATCGCTTATGATGGTGAAGGCGGTGATATGGATTGGCAATCGCTCGGCGGCCGCGAAAACAATGTGAAGGTCGGTAACTACAACCCAGACTTCCTCGTAGGCGGACAGGCAACTATTACCTACAAAAGGTTATCACTCGGATTAAGTTTCGACTGGCGAAAAGGCGGCGAATTTATGTCGTTTACATATCGTTACGGAGAATCCGACTGGAAATCGCAACGTCAGATCGACAACCTGATCCCGGGAAGTCAATATACGCCGGATGAACTGGTTGCATTATTGAAATCGGATCCTGAAAAATATATTATTCCGCAAAACGGCAATTTTCCACGCGTAGGAGGGCACACGGCGGCAACCGGCGGTTTCGGACCGGATGGGGACGGAGCATTTATTCCGGGTGTGTGGCAGGATGAAGCGGGTAATTACCATGAATGGCTGGGCGGAACAGGAACAAAATATCTGCCGATCACCGCAGTGTATCCATGGAGCTTCAACCAGCAGGTTACATTTGACGCGTCATTTGTAAAATTGCGGGAAGTAACATTGTCATACAAAATACCAAACCTTTTCGGTGTGGTGCGGAATGCCAACCTGTCGTTGTACACCAGAAATATCATGTTGTGGACCGCTTCAAAAATCGGAATCGATCCTGAGCGTGCCTTCTGGGCTGATCCAAACAAAGGCGGGTTCCGTCAGGGAATTGAAAGACAAAATGTTATGCCGTGGACAATCCCATTTGGATTTAAGCTGAACTTCGATTTCTGATCGTGCAACTGAAAATGCTTTTGCTAATCATACTTTAAATATAAAGCAATGAAGATTTTAAAATATATTCCCGGTCTTGTTTTCATGCTTTCGCTGCTGGTCGTAACTTCTTGTAAGGAAGACCTGACGGAGATCAATGAAAACCCAAATGGTGTTGATCCAAACAGCGCCAATCCAAACCTGATAATGCCCACCGTCATGACGGGCGTTGCCAACCAATATGTAAAGTTGGGCTACGGCAAAATTGCGGGCGTAATACAGCACACCCAGGAAGATGCCTGGAAAGATGGCTTCAATGACTACAACTGGAACGAAGAAGACGACGAATGGAAGGCCTGGTATGGATTTCTGAGAAACAATAACCTGCTTCACAAAAGAGCCGTTGAGACCAAGGTCAAATTTCATGAAGGTGTTGCATTAACGATGCGAGCATTCATCTTCGGGACTATTTCCGATCTCTGGGGCGACGCACCCTACACCGAGGCACTGAAAGGGGACGAGGGAACAATGCTTCCGAAATTCGATAGTCAGGAAGTGATCTACAAAGGGATCATTGAAGATTTGAAGGCTGCCTCAGCTACTTTCGCGGCATCAGGTGATGAAAGAGATGCGCCTGCTTATGATGTGTTTTATAATGGAAATGCGCTGAAATGGCAAAAATTTGCGAACACATTGCTGCTTCGCTACTATATGCGTATTTCAAGCAAGCTGCCTGACATTGCCAAACCAGGAATTGAAGCGGTTTATGCATCCGGAATTTATTTCAAAGATGCCAGCGATGATGCAGTAATGGATTACATCGGCACAGACAAAGACAATTCATGGCCAAATGCAACCGCATATGATGTCAGCGAATCTAACTGGAGAAGGAGAAGACCGGCATCAACATTGATAAGCAACCTGGTAACCAACCAGGACCCTCGTTTGAAAGTTTGGTTCTTACCGGTTCACGTGCGTTGGGTGGCAGATCCGACATTGGCCAAAGGAATGGATGAGTTCATTCGTGAGGATGGCAAAATCCTTACCGGTGTGAAATCATTTACTGAGCAGGAATTAAGGGCGAAAATCGCTGCGGGGCACAAATACACGCGTCATTTCAACCCTAACACCTACAAGCCCAGCCGTCCTGAACAATTTAACGGGCCGCTAAATACTGGCGAGTACGTGGGCGTTCCGCCCGGGATGATCGATCCGACCTATTTTAACGAAAATCCTACAACGGGTCAGCAAGTGCAGAATCAGCATGCATCGCAACTGAGCTACACTTATCAAGGAAATAAAGGAGGAATTTTGAAAGCAAGATTGGCTTCGGCTGCTGAAACATCCTTTATTCTGGCGGAAGCCGCACAGAAAGGTTGGGCGGCCGGTGATGCCGCTGCGCATTACAATAATGGCATTAAGCAATCATTGCAAACCTGGGGTGTAGCGGATGCGTACAACGCATTTATCAAACAAAAAGGCGTTGCTTACAATGGCACACAAGCGCAAATCATCGAACAAAAATGGATTGCAAGCTGGACTGCGGCCACGGAAGGTTGGTTTGACTATCGCAGGACGGGTTTACCAAAGCTTGTTCCCGGCGTAGCGCCTGTTTCCCGTGCATTGCCAGTACGCTTTATTTACAGTAACAATGAACTGAACAACAATGGCGAGAGCGTGAGAAGTGCCATTGAAAGACTGGAGGAAACCAGGTTTTCAGGGCCGCGCAAGAAAAACAGCCAATGGTCAAAACCATGGCTGGTGCAAGGCACAGGAAAACCCTGGGAATAAACCGGCAGGCAGTTTTGGATTTGCTCAATAGCCCGGAGTGATAAAACCGCAATAAGTAAAAGGAATGCAGTACTGCGCCTTTTACCTTATTGCGGTTTTTGTATAATGGAGTCCGACGGGAATTACACTTTGTTAAGACATGAAGACTACTTTTTGCGCATCAAAACCTCCTTTGTGCCCCATGTAGTTCACCGTGAGAAGATACTGCTATGGCCGTCAGAATAGCTAGAAAAGCCAGCAAGAACAGGAAATTAACAAACCAGCGCTCATAATTTAAGCCGCGTTCACTAAAATGAGGCTTATGGCTGCCGATGAGCGACATAATGATGATGACATTGACGATATATAAGTATTGCTCAATGCGATAAAAGCTTAGAAAGGACATCGTAACCAGGATGCTGAACGTCACGTACAAGCCTAAGTAACCCAAGAAAAAGTGGCTGACTTGTTTATCAGTAAAAGAAAAATGGTTGCCGGGACGGATTCTGATGTATTTTCGATAAGAATATATTGCAAAATAAATGACCAGCAGCAAAGCAACTGACTGAGCACGTCTTACCGTCCAAATGCCGTCACCAAATGGCTCTATTTCCTTGAGAATGCCAAGCAGGCGCTCAGTTCCGAAAGATTGTTCCCAAACCACGAATGGAATGATTGCCGCTAAGATGAAAAAGGGAGCAATCGCTGCTTCCTTCCGGACGATAGTGGGCGTTGCAGGCCATGTTGATGTAAAAACACCGTAAGCCATGCCAATCCCACCGAAAAAGCCAATTGAATATTCCATGACGTTCCAGAAATTGAATTTTAGCTCCGAGGCAGATCCCAATACTTGCAAGAAATTACCAAAGGCAAATCCAAAGCCAGCGCCCAACCCTGCGAAAAGCGCCAGTCTGACCGCCTGGTAATATTTGTGCCGGAACATATACCAGAACATCGCGACCGCTATCCCGAAGCACGCGGCCCAGGCTTCCGAGCGTGGGGGTGTCATCAACCAGCCAAATTCCTCAATCAGCAAATAATAAAATATAATGGCGCCCGCCGTTAATTCCACGAGCAGTTGCGGCCATTTAACCGGCTCATCTTGCGTATCCGAAAGCATAATTCCGAAAAGGCCGCCTCCGATGAGTCCGAATAGCCCGCCAATCACAAAAAGCATTAACAGACCGTAATATACATTCCCAAAGTCAACGCCTCTTCCGTAACCTACCACAACACCATAACTGATAATGCCCCCGATACCCCAGCCCGCTGCCGAAGCAAGGGCGAGGTGAAAAGCTTTTGCATACCAGTCCTGGCGTTTGGCTAACAAAATAATGCAGAGACCACCGATCCCGCCTGCCCAGGCAGCTCCTTGTGCGTGTCCAAACTGTCCGCGAACAGCCCACGCCGTGCCGAGTGACATGCCTGTAATGAGTAAAGCACGAAATAGTTGTTGATTGTTCATCATGTATGTATGTGATTGAAATTGTGAGTGAAGTACTTTTTTTACTTAAAAATGGACTATAAAAGCAGGTCAGTGCTTGCCATAAGTAGCCTGAAAAACGTCTCGTTTAGTAATATCAAAGGTTGTACACACAAACGGATCTGATTTTGGAAAACACTGAAATGAAGGAGAAGCTGGCCATAAATGGCGGACCAAAAGCGGTCAATAAGGAATTTTTATGGCCGATATTCGATGCCGGCGATGTAAATGCAGTCACCAGAATTGCTCAAAGCGGAAAATGGGGGAATCCCGACTGCGGAGACGAAGTCGCGAAGTTTGAAGAAGAGTTTGCTGCTTACTGCGGAGCCAAATATGCAATCACCTGCGTAAACGGATCCGTTTCGCTCCGACTTGCATTGATCGCCTGCGACGTGAAGCCCGGCGACGAAGTGATCGTACCACCGTATACGTTTATTACAACGGCTTCATCGGTAATCGAATGCAATTGCGTTCCAGTTTTTGTGGACATTGATCCCAACACCTATAACATTAGCCCCGCAGCTATTGAAGCGGCCATTACGGAGCGGACGAAAGCAATCATTCCCGTGCACTTCGGCGGCTTAGCCTGCGATATGGATGCAATTATGGACATTGCCAGAAAACATGGCTTGCGCGTTATCGAGGATGCAGCGCACGGGCATGGAGCGGAATACAAGGGCAAAAAACTGGGTTCCATTGGTGATGTAGGCAGTTTCAGTTTTCAATCTTCCAAAAACCTGACATCCGGTGAAGGCGGGATTGTGATCACCAACGACGACGAACTATATGCCATGATGCGTTCGCTGCGGAATGTCGGGCGGATCGAGGGTGGACAATGGTATGACCATTACAATCCGGGCTGCAATTACCGGATCACACAAATACAAGCCGTTCTGCTCTCGCAACAACTGAAAAGACTGGAAGCTCAGACCCGAAAACGGAACGATAATGGGCTATACTTGAACCACTTACTCTCAAAGGTTAAAGGGATCTCACCTTTGTCGCGTAACGAAGCGATCACCTTGCACTGTTACCACATTTATATTTTCAAATACGATCCTGCGGCTTTTGGTGGCCTGTCCAGAAATGATTTCGCGGCAATGCTTACAGCGGAAGGCGTGCCGAGTTTCAAAGGTTATCCTCATCCATTATATAAACAGCCCCTTTTTCAAAATAAAAATTTCATGTGCTACGCCATTCCGGACCACGTGGATTATACCCAGGTTTACTGCCCCAATGCAGAACAAGCATGCAGCTCAGACGCGGTCTGGATTTTACAGCATGCCTTGCTAGGTGAAAAAGAAGATATGGAAGCGTTTGTAAATGCCATTTTGAAGATTCAGACTTCGCAATTATGACAGGACGACATTAACTATCTAGTGATGAATCCACTATTTGGACAATAGATGCTATGATCCTCGCGGTAACCCAATTTGTCTGCTGCTCGCTTAATTCACCTAGAATAAACCCATGATCTTCGTTAAAGCTTGCCAGCGCATCTTCCAGAAAGAGGGTTTCAACTTCAATCCTGCGTTTGAAATTATTAGATTTAAGATGACCAGTTTTAGACAGCACATTGTTAAGCCGATTTGCCGTGATATAATTTCGAATTTCGTCAACGATAAATTCCAGATCCTGCGCGTGGGAGATAAAAGTGTTGTTATATGACCACTTTTCTGCCTGGTGAAATATGATAATCTCTTCAAATTCCGGATTCTTTAATTTTAGTATAGGCCTAGAAGTAATCTCATGATGCGGCGAAAAATCGATCGGTTTTAGAACGATACCCTCTATAAGATTCTTTTCAAGCTGCGGTAAACCAAGCTGTTCCGGTAAGAAGGAATCTAGTCTTATATCCAGATTCAATAATTCTTGAAGTCTTCCTGTTGCAAGGATTTTGGCATATAAAAAACCAAACCGGGAAAAATATTCAATGCATCTTAAATAGTCCAAGTATAGCCTAGTAGGCAATTTGTCATGTTCGATAGCAATGTCAAAAGCGCAAAATTCGATAGTAGGAGAATAATAAATCCCTGTCTGGATCGGCCGGATGCTGTCATCGGGAGCCACATTGGGGTGAGGATAAAGTCCTCCTACTAACTCGCCATATATGGTTATTTTTCTTGCTTTAAAATCTCTTTCCAG
Source organism: Dyadobacter chenwenxiniae (assembly GCF_022869785.1). Lineage (NCBI taxonomy): Bacteria > Pseudomonadati > Bacteroidota > Cytophagia > Cytophagales > Spirosomataceae > Dyadobacter > Dyadobacter chenwenxiniae. The sequence goes on from NZ_CP094997.1 coordinate 6,257,856, forward strand.
TTGTTCGAAAAGTTCCAGTATTTTGTTTTCGTTTCTACTTACAAATAACTGAAAGCCAAAAAAATCGTCCTTCCAGTTGAGATATCCTTTTCTCTTTGCAAACCGAAGCTTTTTATCAATATAGATAATGCTGAAATTTGCTCCATGCAGCTTTTCGGTTGCTATCCATTTGAATTTATAAACCAAATCGGCAGTCCGCTCATCTTGAATCAAACGCTGTAAATTGGAAGGGATTTTTTCGTATTCTGAGAATTTGTCCATAGTATGTGTATTAATGTTTGATTAACGCGGCCCCGCCGCGTTTCATTTCTTCCCGACCTGAACCCTAAACCCTTCACTGTGCGAGGTGAACTCGGGGGCGTACATGCATTGAATGGTTGTGATGCCGTTGCTGAAGTTGCCTTCTTGGTTGATGAAGAGCGGATATTCGAAGACGTAAGTGCCTCTTCTTAATGTGCTGAAAAAGAAATTGGTGCTGGCGTCTTTTGTGCTTTCGTAGTAACCCAGGCCGTCTTGCCACTTATAACTGCTGAGCACATTAACTGGCTCAAAACCAGAGGCGCGCATATCTTTCATGTGCACATATTCCATATCCCGGTCCGCGCGAAGCTCTATCCTGACTTTCACCTTATCGCCCACATGCACAACATCGCCTGCATTCACCGGCGTAAGCACCGGGCCATTATCCGAATTTTTTTCAATAAACAGCTTCTTAGACAGTTTAAGAGGCGTTTCAGAATGAGTAATTTTATCAAGATCTTCAAAATATTGCCAGTAAACTCCTCCCCATGATGGTGCACCGGATATGCTCTTTCCACCGCTTACCTGCACTTCAATGTTACCCATTTCCGGAGTTACGCTGTTTCCTTCCATGGCTATTTTGAAATAACCCGTTCCCGTTTCTATTTTTTTCGGTTCTATTTTAGTCTTATTCAGATAAACCGAGACGTTACGGTCATCCGCGATCCAGTTATTGCCGGTCATCAGCAAAGCGTAACAGGCTTCCGCTGTGGCTTTTGTGCTTTCCCAGTTGTTGGTTTGTTTGTTTTTCAAAAGCCAGGTCTTCATATCATTAACAGCTGTGGCATCATTTGAAATCTCCTGGAAAGCCTCAATCAGTAATGCCTGCTGCTCAACGGGCGCTTCGTACCACCACCAGCCGAGTTGGTTCGTTTTCCAATACATGCCCAACTCTTCGTTTACAATAGCCGTTTGTTTTAAAGATTTCAGGATTGCGGCAGGCGTTGTTTTGTCACCGGAGCGCTGCAATGCCAGGGCAATCATACCCTGCATATATTTGGTCTGAATGTTCCAGGTGACCTTGGCGCGCTCCAAGAAATAGCGATATGCTTTTTGGTGAGCACTTTGCACTTGCTGATTGGGAAAAAAGCTGCGCATATATAAATATTGAATCCCCGTTGCCGATGGCGTATATTCTTTCAGGTTGGATTTTCGTTTGATCAGATCATTGTAATCGTCGTTCATCCGGGCGTCCAGGTAAGGGATTGCGGTTTCAATAATGGTCGAGAGCGCTTCCTCCTGACTCTTTTGCACAGCATCAGACTTGCGTAAATGCCCGATTCCACTCACGATATACTGCGTCATATAACGGTCGTCCGGGCCGCCTTTGAACCATGCGAAGCTTCCGTCGGGATTTTGCAACTGCCTTAGTTTTTCAATGGCGCTGCTCAATTCATTTGTCATCCGCAAAAGATCGAAGAGCAACGCAATGTTCTTTTTTTGCTCTGCTTCTGTTTTTGCTGCGAGCACCCAGGGTGTTTCTTCCAAAAGCAATGATTTCAATTCCGGGTTCTTTTGAAGATTGCTCAGCAAAGCTGTGGTGTCGCTTTTGCGCCAGGTTTCGAACACTTTGGCAATTCCGGACGAGCTTGCCACAATGTTGGCGGCCATGGAATTGGCATAATAGCGGTTCCAGGTTTGTTCCGCACAGTCGTACGGGTATTCCATCAGATAAGGCAGCGCCTGGACTGCATACCACGCCGGATTGCTGGTATATTCGACGGTTAAGGACTGATTGGTAAGCGTTTTCGATTTAGCGGAATTGATCAGCTTTTCCATTTTGAATTGCTTGCTTCCAGTCCCGCGCATAGCCAATGGCAATGTCTCGGTTACCAAAGTGCGGTTGGACAAAACAGGCAATGTATTTTCCTCCCCGTCGGAAAGATTTCCCGCGCTGGCAACCATACGCCAGGTGATTGTTTTCGAATATGTTTTGGGTATACCAATGGCAAATTGCGCCACCGTACTTTGCCCGGCAGCAACATTAAAATCCTTTGCATTTCCCACATTTGCGAATAATGCGTCGTTAGTTTCATTGCTTTCAGTATCAAACAATTGCAATGAAACTTTTCCATTTAAAGCGCGATCAGACAAGTTGACCACTTTCGTAGCGAATGTAATCTGATCACCTTCGCGCAAAAATCTGGGCGGATTAGGCTGCACCATGAGTTCTTTCTGCGTAACAATTTCTTTGCTGCTGTAACCAAATGCGAGCTCTTTTGTATGCACCAAAGCCTGGAACTTCCAGCGTGTTAATGCTTCGGGCATGGTAAATGAAAATGTAATACTGCCATCTTTGTCCGTTTTCAGATCGGGGAGGAAGAATGCGGTTTCATTGAAGTTTTTCCGGGGTGATGGTGATGGGGTTTCTTTTTTGTTTTGAAGAGATTTTTGAACTTCATAACCCACCGTTACAACCTCATTCATCGCCGAAGCATCCTGGCCCATGGTTTTTTCTGCAATCACGGATTCCTTTATTTCTTCGTCATGTTTCACTTCCATAGGAACACTCATGGACATGACTCGACTACGCCCGCCCCTGCCCGGCACGCGTTCCAAAAATTGTATTTGTACTGCATTTATTGAAATCAAGTCGTCGTATCGCTTCTGAAAACTTTTATAGCGAGCATAAGGCACATTGAAGGCTAGCGCGTCTTTTTGCCTAAAACTGAGCCCATTGCCCCATCGGGATAACCCAGATGCAACCGGCCAATGCGCTGGCTTCGACCATTGATGCGGATAAAACTGATCAAGCGACGCGTCGTACATGCTGGCGAGCATTTCAGCAGCCACTTTGTCCTGCTTGTAACCAGAAATCTTTACAGTCCACTTTTCGGCACTTCCCGGCAATGTTTTGTCACGAAAGGTCTGATACTCAATTTTCAGATCCTTGTTCGTCCAGGGGACATTTACAAGATCCTGATATTGATGCACGCGGTTGTGTTTTACAAACATAAAATCAACACCAAATCCGCCTCGGTCTGCCTCAGATGCGGTAATGTCGAATGTTCGCCTTTCAGCATTTAGTTTATAAAATGAAAAATTATCGGGACTTGATTTTTTGCCCGAACTGCTGATGACAAATGCATTTTCCGCGGCTGTCGCAACCTTGATTGTCGTTTTTTGTCCTGGCTCAATCGTTTCACTGCCTTCTGCGGAAATGTATTGTGGATAAATAATGCTGTTCTGTTTGTGATCAATCAGTTCAATGTATCTGACATCTTTAATTGCTGCATTACTATCGTCTTTTGTAAAGATCTCAATCTTGTAAAATCCGGCATCAAAATCTGTTTTGTCCAGGTTAAACGGTTGATTCTCTTTCAGCTGAGCTGTTTTTTCAAATACAATATTTTGCTCCGGCCAGCTTTCCTTTTCCGTTTCCTTGTCATATTCGTCATTCGGGAAAGCCTTGACAAATTCTGTTTTGGTCATCACAAATAGATCCGGGCGCTGCCAGTAACGCGGCTTGATCAGTCTTTTTTCCGGGGAAAGACGCGCAATTTTTACAGTCACCGGCGCCGTAACAAATTGTCCATTCATGTTTTCAGTGCGGATTTTCAGGCTTCCCAGGCTGTCAGCCGAAGCTTTTTCAGCAATGTCCACTTTTAGTAAAAGGGACTTATAACCCACCGAAACCACGGTTTGTGCGCTTCTGGTTTCTCCGTTAATGTCCGTCACATCCGCATATACGGTATAGGCAAACACCGGATCACGCTTTTTATCTGTTTTTAAATTGGGAATGGCTTCAAAGTGGACATTGAATTTTCCAAAGGCATCGGTTATTGTTTCGCCGTGCGCAATTTCCTGTGGTTCGGCCGAAGGATAATAGCGGGTCCTGAACAGCCAGGGATATAAAAATCGCTCACTCCGGACGACCCGGTAGACCACTTTTGCGCCATCGATCTGGTTGCCAGCATAAGCGGTCCCCGTTCCTGTCACTGTAATGGAGTCGCCTAACTTATAGGAATTGCTTAATGTGTCGAATTCAACTGCAAATCGTGGCCGCTTATATTCTTCGACATGAAATGTAACAATGTGCTCATCATGGGCCACGAGCGAAAACTGCCCGTTAAGCGAGCCGGCAGGAAGGACAAATGACCCGGAAAAACTACCAAATTCGTTGACAGTCCTGGTTGCTTTTCCGATCACTTCGTCATTAGTATTTTTGAGTTCAATCTCGATCTTCTCTGTCTGATCTTGAAGTATATCCTTTCCTTTGGTGGCAATTCCCTTATAGTAAATGGTTTGCCCGGGCCGGTACAAACTGCGGTCCGAAAAAAGATACATTTTTAGCTCGTCCTGATCCGGTTCCGGATCGTTGAAAGTATTATAGTAGGTGCGTGTATCTTCCCGGATAAACAAATGGTCGTTTCCATGTGCAATTTCCAGCATCTGGCTTTGTGATTGCGCTTCTTTCCTTACTTTTTCCTTGAAATAACCATTTTTGTCAGCCACATAAGAATGTCCTTTCTGCTGAATGTAACTTCTTGATTGATAATCATATTTTGTATTCCAAACAGTAACATGGGCACCAACGAGCGGCTGCCCGGTTTCCCGGTTCAGTATAAAATAATCCGCTTCCCGCTGCACATAACCAATGTTGCTCACATACAGCAGCTTAATACCAACCACCGACCTGCTTTCATTGAATCCTGCGTCAGGGCTGGCGATCAATACGTATTCGCCGGCGGGAAGTGCATCCACCTTGATTTCCACGGCGTGCTGCTGAAAATCCCTGGTATCCGGCAGCTTTTGCTCCCAGGATCTTATTGAAGAGGTGCCAGCAAGCACTCTGAGAGTTTCATGAATGTCGTTTTTCTCGAAGTTTTTCTTGATTTCCCCGGTAGCCTTTACAATTTTCAAAAACAGCTTGCTGAGATTCCTGCTTTCTACGAAAGCCAAAAAAGGCTTGTCAGGAATATTAACTTGCTCCGTAGTGAACTGCAATTCTTGCCTTTTAATGGTATTAAGCAAGTTATAGGCATTAACTCCACCTTCCGTTTCCGGATTTTCTTTCATGATTTTTTCACAAATCTCAGCGGCCTTAACGCGCTCAAAACGGTTGGCAGTGTCGCTGTCAGGTTTGAAAAAACTTCCTTTTTGCTCATGATTAAAAGCTTTCATGTACCAGACCTGCGCGGCGGCGGGCGTTCGTTGATATTGGTCTGCTAAATGGCTCAGGGATATGTAGTATAGCTCGTCCGTGTCGGGATGGACAGACTTTTGACGGACAAATTGAAGGCGCTGTAAATCAATGTCGATCAGTGCGTCGGGCTGGGGATCATTGATGTGAAATGCGATGAGTTTCTGATATAACAGAAGTCCGAAAAATTCAAGAGAAGCGCTGTCTTTTGTTTCGAATTTCCGGTGTATAAAATCAGCGGCTGGATCAAATGCAGCGGCCTGGTTAATTTCGAACTTATAGGAAGGCCTTTTGATGTCGCGCTCGTCGGAAGCAAAGTATTGCAAGGCCTTTTGCGTGAGCAGATCATACAATGTCGGGCGTAACTTCCGTGTATTTCCTTTGGTGATGATCGCATCAAATGCGTCGAGCCTGGTTTGTTTGAGCAGTGTTTCATCGGCAATGGAAGACAGGTAAAGTGAGGATATTTTGTCATGAAAATCCTCTGTTGTCCAGGTGCTGACATCGTCTTTTTTGAAATTTGCCGTTGCAGTCCGTTGATAGACCTGCCAGCGGATTTCCTGAAAATAGCTGTAATAGGCAGATGCAAGCAAATTGGTCAGGATGGCTTTTGCTGCGCCGCGGCTCTCCCGAACTTCCTTTTCCAGCTCCTTGATAGCGGCCGCTTGCTGGTCTTCCCGCGTATCGATCTGTAAGTTGACCATGTAAACAGCAGCTTTAATGACCTGCGCTTCCTGATTTTCTTTTTTTGCTAAATCATAAATTTTCCTGACCTCCCCGAGCGCGGATTTAGGCAGGTTTTTCTGCTGGTGCCCTTCAACTATTTTCCATTGCGACTCATAATTTTTGATCTTGCTTTGCGCGTGCGTGTACATAGGAAGGTAACATATTAACAGGATGATGAAATAGTGGAAGCAATGTCGGAATGTCGTCATGGGGTTTGTCGGACGAATTGAAGTTTTGCGAAAATCAGCGTTTTTAATTGCTGAGCTCATTTTGCTAAATATACTGGAAAGTGGAAATGTTTTTGAAACCATTTACCCGGCGGCGGTTTTAAAGCCTCGAACTTCATCAGAATTTAACATTCACCAAAAGTAAAAAACGAACAGATTGCCGCTTTGTACAATATGAAGTATCTTTAATAAACCCTGTTGAAGAAATATAATTTATTAATATTCCAATTGAACGAAATTTATTTGAATTGATATGCGTACGATAATGCTGGTTGGAGGGATAATCATTGTGCTGGTGCTGGGAAAGCTGTTTGTGTTTTCCAAGCCTGGAAAGGATAAGCCCTCGGGAGGCGAAAGGCAGTGGCAGTGGAAATTCGGTCGGCGGTGCAGTGCCCGTGAATGTATATGTTGTAAAAAGAGAATCTATTGAAAACCAAATATTTGCATCTGGCACAGTCATTCCTAATGAAGAAGTGAATGTCATGGCGGAAGCATCGGGCAGGTTGGTTAAATTGAATATTCAGGAAGGCGCGTACATTGAAAAAGGTCAACTGATTGGAAAGATCAACGACCGGGAGCTGCAAGCGCAATTACAAAAAGTGTCTTATAACCAAGAGCTTACCAGGAAAATAGAAGCGCGTCAGAAGAAATTGCTGAATGTTGAAGCGATCAATCTGGAAGAATACGATGTGACTTCAAATAATATCAGGATTCTGGAGGCTGAGAAGGAGGTTCTGGCAGCACAGCTGGAGAAAACGGAGATCAGGGCACCATTCAGTGGGCGGATCGGATTAAAATACATTAGTGAAGGCGCATATCTGGCTCCGGGTACGCCCATCGTAACCATTGTGCAGAGCAATCCGGTGAAGGTTGATTTTACCGTTCCTGAAAAGTATGCACCGAACATCAGAGTAGGCAATGTCGTGAAGTTCAGTCTGGACGGCGATCCATCTACTTATCGTGCTAAAATCCTTGCGATAGATCCGAAAGTGGAGGAAAGTCTGCGTACGCTGAAAGTGCGGGCGACAGCACCCAATCCTTCGGGCCGGTTCGTGCCGGGTATGTTTGTTAAAATCCTGGCGGACCTGGATGCTAATAAATCGGCCATGATGATCCCTACCGAGGCAATAGTGCCGGTTTTGAAGGGTAAAAAAGTGTTTGTTGTGAAAAACGGCAAGGCGCAGGAAGCAATGGTTGTAACGGGGTTGCGGACGGATAAGAAAGTTCAGGTAATCGAAGGTTTGCAGCCAGGTGACTCGCTGATCACATCGGGAATTATCGCTATCAAGCCTAATACGGTCGTGCGGGTGAACTGAGGAAGGAATCGTGAACTTGTCAACAAATGAATGTCAGCCGACATTAATCTCCAATTATGAGTATATCAACACTCTCTATCAAGCGGCCGGTTCTGGCGATTGTCATGAACCTGCTGATCATATTATTCGGATTTCTGGGATATAAATTTTTGGGGATGAGGGAGTTCCCTTCCATTGACCCGCCTGTGGTTTCTATTCGGACGAGTTACACGGGAGCCAACGCGGATATTATTGAATCTCAAATTACGGAACCACTTGAAAAACAGCTTAACAGCATCGAAGGAATCAAGTCGATCAACTCTACGAGCAGCCAGGGAACAAGTCAGATAACGGTTGAATTTGACATTGGCGTGGATATGGAGCGCGCCGCTAATGACGTGCGGGACAAGGTCGGCTCGGCTTCACGCACATTGCCATTGGATATCGACGGGCCGCCGGTTGTTGCCAAAGCAGATGCTAACTCCGAGCCGATCATTGTGCTTACATTTAAAAGCGATACGCGGTCCCATTTGGAAGTGAGTGATTATGCGGAGAATGTGATCGCGCAGCGTTTGCAGACCATTGAAGGCGTGAGTGAGATCCGGATTTTTGGCCAGAAGAAATACGCAATGCGTATCTGGATGGATCCGATCAAAATGGCTTCACTCGGCATCACCACGCAGGATGTGAAGGTCGCGCTGGATAGGGAAAATGTTGAACTTCCCAGTGGAAAACTGGCAGGAGACAACACGGAACTTACCGTAAAAACGATTGGAAGGTTTCGGACGGAAGAGGATTTTAATGAATTGATCATTAAAAATTCTGCTACACAAACCATTCATTTAAAGGACATTGGTTACGCAGCCCTGGGTCCCGAAAACGAAGAAACGATCCTGCGGCTGGATAATGTTCCCATGATCGGTCTGGCGATTTCTCCTATGCCGGGTGCGAATTATCTCAACATTGCGGAAGAGGTTAACAAGCGGATGGCGGACATTAAAAGAGAGCTTCCCAAAGACTATCAGCTTGATACACTGATTGATAACACCATATTCGTTGAGCGTTCGATTGAAGAAGTGGGTGAAACGCTGCTCATTGCCATCGTACTGGTTGTGATTATCATTTACCTGTTTTTCCGCGACTGGCTGATTGCTTTCCGTCCGTTGATAGACATTCCGGTTTCGCTGATCGGGACGTTTTTTGTGATGTACATTATGGGATTTTCGATCAATGTGCTCACGCTGCTGGCCATTGTTCTGGCGACCGGACTTGTGGTGGATGATGGGATTGTCGTCACGGAGAATATTTTCAAAAAGATAGAGCAGGGGATGGGGCCTATCGAGGCAGCCATAAAAGGCGCGAATGAGATCATTTTCGCAGTTTTATCCACCTCGATCACATTGGCGTCTGTTTTCCTTCCCGTTATTTTTATGGAGGGTTTTGTCGGCAAGCTTTTTCGGGAATTCGGAATTGTGATCTCAGCAGCCGTTTTGATCTCGGCCTTCGTATCCCTGACGCTGACGCCGATGTTGAATGCTTATCTGGTTCGCAAGACGCATAAAAAAAGCTGGTTCTATGAAAAGACTGAGCCGTTTTTTGTGAGCATAACCAATAACTATGGCAATGCGCTGGCCAAATTCCTGAAAATGCGCTGGGTGGCCATTCCCATTGTTGCTTTAACTGTGGGCATGATCTGGTTTTTTGGAAAAGGCCTGCAATCTGAACTTGCCCCGTTGGATGATCGCAATTGGTTCAGGATCAATATGACAGCGCCGGAAGGGTCTTCATTTGAATTCACAGACCGCTACGTGCAGGAAGTGGGGCAAATGCTGATGGATTCCATGCCGGGCAAGAAAGGCCTAATGCTGATCACGTCTCCCGGAAATTCCGGCCTGGGCGCAGCAAATACAGGCAGTGGGCGGATTGCATTGGTTGATAAAAAAGATCGTAAAGAATCGCAGCAGGAAATTGCCGATTATATCAATCAGAAATTAAAGTCAATGCCGGATGCAAAGTCATTCGTTGTGCAGCAGCAAACCATTTCAGTGGATTCTCGCGGTGGATTGCCGATCCAGTACGTGATCCAGGCACCGGATTTTGAAAAGCTGCGGGAATATCTTCCCAAATTCATGGAAGAGGCCTCCAATGATCCCACATTCGCCATCACGGATGTTAATTTGAAGTTCAGCAAACCGGAGATCCAGATCGCGATCGACCGTGAAAAGGCGAAATCGCTGGGTGTAACAGTTCAGGATGTAGCACAAACGATGCAGCTTGCCTTTGCTGGGCAGCGTTTCGGCTATTTCACTATGAATGGCCGTCAATATCAGGTGATCGGGCAATACGACCGCGCGAACCGCGATGAACCTTTGGATTTGAAAAGTATGTTTGTGAAGACGGCAAACGGAAGTCTGGTCCAGTTGGACAACATTGTGAAAGCGGAAGAAGAAAGCAGCCCACCGCAACTTTTCCACTACAACCGTTACATGAGCGCAACGGTGCAGGCAGCATTGGCACCAGGTAAAACCATTGGCGACGGCATTGCGGCCATGGACCGGATCAGGGATAAGTTGAAAGATGAATCCATCCAGACATCATTAAGCGGTTCTTCACGGGATTATGCAGAAAGCTCATCGAACACGATGTTCTCCTTTTTCTTAGCATTGATATTGATCTATTTTATCCTGGCAGGCCAGTTTGAAAGTTTTGTCGATCCGTTTATCATCATGTTTACCGTGCCGCTAGCTATCGGAGGCGCGGTGTTCTCGCTTTGGTTTTTTGATCAGACGTTAAACATTTTCAGCCAGATCGGAATGATCATGCTGATTGGGTTGGTAACTAAAAACGGGATCCTGATTGTGGAGTTTGCTAACCAGCTGCGTGAAAAAGGCCTCGGCATTCAGGAGGCGGTTCTCGAAGCAGCCACATTACGTTTCAGGCCGATCCTGATGACCAGTCTCGCAACGATCCTGGGCGCATTGCCGATTGCTATGGCGCTGGGTTCAGCGGGCAAAAGCCGGATGTCGATGGGGATTGTGATTATGGGCGGGCTACTTTTCTCGCTGGTGCTCACATTATACGTGATCCCAGCCATTTATACATTCTTCTCCAGGCCCAAGGATTTCGAGAAAATGAAAATGATCGAGCAGGTGGCGCGCGAAAGTGAAATGACAGACCCGGTCTGAATCAGGCCCTGCCCATGCTTTTGAGCATCCTGACGTGTGAGCCTAATGCATGGGTAAAGTTCTCTTTGGCATTGTAATCCAACCCGAACTCCTGCGCGGTCGCCTGTACAATGGGCGATAATGCATGATAATGAATGTGGGAAATGGATGGAAACAAATGATGTTCGATCTGGTAATCCAGGCCACCAATGTACCATGATAAAAAGCGGTTTCTTCCCGCAAAATTGGACGTCGTTTGCAACTGATGCACCGCCCAGGCATTTTCCACACACCCCGAATCAGTCGGCTTCGGCTGATCAACACCCTCTACTACGTGCGCCATTTGGAAAATAGTGCTCAGAATCATCCCGGCGGTGCAATGCATGGCCATGAATCCAAGAAACCATTGTCCGAATGTGAGCGAGGTGAAGTAAAGCGGGATCACGCAAATGAACAATAGGTAAGCCAGTTTGGTAATCACCAGTCTGATGAGCTCTTCCCGTGGAAAGGGCTTGGTCATGCCGGACTCTGACATCTTATTAAAAAGTGAAATTTCCTTGAAATCCTTCCACAGGAATGACAGGGTCATCAGGCTATATAAAAAGAATGCGTAAATGTGCTGGAAACGGTGAATTCGTTTCTGTTTTTCCTGAAAAGAAAGGCGCAATAAGAACTTTCCCGTGATGTCTTCATCCACTTCGTGAATGTTGGTGTAAGTATGATGCAGTCTGTTGTGTTGCACTTCCCAGTTATAGGCATTGCCGCCCAAAAGGTAAATAGAAGCCCCAAAGAGCTTGTTCACCACGTGGGAAGTAGCCAACGAGCCGTGTATGGCATCATGCATGACCGACATACCCACACCTGCCACGCCAAATCCCATCACGATGGTCATCAGGAACATGGAAAGGTTGGAAAAATTACCCGTAAGTATGAGTGTGTAGGGGATCAGATACAGGCTCAGCATAAAGACTGCCTTGTAAATGATCTTTTTGCCACCCGATTTGCAAATGTTATTAGAAGAAAAATACTGATCAACCCGTTGACGAAGCGTAGGGAAAAATGTGCTTTTACCCGCGTTGGTAAACTTGATTTTTTGGTATTGCATATAAATGGAGTGACGAAGTTTCTTGATAAAGATGATTAACACAGCCTCTCAGAAACGCAAATATCCAGGTTTTATTCGGAAAATGTAGGGATTAATTACAAATTCAGATCAATATTTTGAAAACAGAATATTATCAAAATATTATCAATGTTTTTTGCAGGGGCAAAAAATAAGGCCGGTGATTAACCGGCCTTAGTATTAAAAGCATTTGTAATTACAGTGTAAATTTTTCCTTGATTGCATCGACGAAATCAAGTTTTTCCCACGTAAACAACTCTACTTCAACCTCTTTCTCCTCACCATTGGCGCCTTTGAAAGATTTTTTAACAACTTCATTTTTACGGCCCATGTGACCATAAGCGGCTGTTTCGGAATAGATTGGATTACGCAGTTTCAAGCGTTGCTCAATTGCATACGGACGAAGATCAAAAATTTCACCGATCTTCAAAGCAATCTCGCCGTCGGTGCCGGATACTTTGGATGTTCCGTAAGTATTGACGTACAAACCGCAAGGTTCAGCTACACCAATTGCATAGGAAACCTGCACGAGCACTTCATCGCAAAGTCCTGATGCCACCATATTTTTGGCAATGTGGCGTGTGGCATAGGCAGCTGAGCGGTCCACTTTGGAAGGATCTTTTCCTGAGAACGCGCCACCACCGTGTGCACCTTTTCCGCCGTAAGTGTCAACGATAATTTTACGTCCGGTAAGTCCGGTGTCTCCGTGCGGGCCACCTATTACGAACTTGCCCGTCGGGTTAATGTGGAATGTGATGTCTCCGGTGAACAGTTCTTGCAGTTCAGGAGTAAGCTTAGCTTTCACACGTGGGATCACAATATTGATCACATCCGCTTTGATCTTTGCCAGCATGTCCGCTTCGGAATCAAAATCATCATGTTGTGTAGAAACAACAATTGTATCAATGCGCAAAGGCACATTTTCATCGCTATACTCGATCGTAACCTGGGACTTAGCATCCGGGCGGAGATAAGGGATCAGGCTGGATTCGTTGTTTCTGATCGCAGACATTTCCTGCAATATCTTATGCGCAAGGTCCAATGCCAGTGGCATGTAGTTGTCAGTTTCACGCGTTGCATAGCCAAACATCATTCCCTGGTCGCCGGCACCCTGCGCATTTGCTTTTTCTTCAAAGCTCTCTGAAGCAACGGCACGGTCAACACCCTGGTTAATGTCTGCACTCTGATCGTGAATGGCTGATAATATACCGCAGGAATTGGCTTCAAACATGTATTCACTCTTCGTGTATCCGATTTTTCTAATAACATCGCGTGTTATTTTCTGAACATCCAGATAAGTGTTTGTTTTAACTTCACCCGCTAAAACGACCTGGCCGGTTGTTACCAAAGTTTCGCAGGCTACCTTACTATTAGTGTCCCAAGCTAAGAAGTTATCAATTAAAGCATCTGATATTTGATCGGCGACCTTGTCAGGATGTCCTTCAGATACGGACTCCGAGGTGAATAAGTATGGCATAAATTGAAAATGTTAATTCCTTAAAAACGATCTGTTGAGTGTGCGGATTGAAAGAACAAAATTGAACTTTTTTGGGAGACTAAACAAATTTTGTATTTATTATCAATAATAATTAATTGATTAAAATATGCCCCCATTCCTCTATTTGACCAAAATCGGTCTAAAAAACGACCTAAATATTATTATATATCAATAATGTGTAAGTTGTCGTTCTAACCTGTTAAAATGCGGAAAGCCTATTCTCATTGAGAACAGGCTTTTCTGCTTGTATAACATATCATATCAAATCGGAACATTCACATGGCGTTCCGCATGGTAACTTGATCTGACCAACGGTCCGGACTCTACGTATTTAAGTCCGCGTTTCAGACCTTCTTCTCTGTAATTATCGAACATTTCAGGAGTGATCCATTCGATCACTTCGTGGTGCATTTTAGTGGGTTGCAGATATTGTCCTAAAGTCAGGATGTCCAGACCATTTGCCGCAAGATCGTCCATGGCCTTATGCACTTCGTCCTGCGTTTCACCGAGTCCTAGCATAATCCCGGATTTGGTGCGCTGACCGTAGGCTTTTGTTCTTCTGATCTGTTCCAGGCTCCTTTCGTACTTGGCCTGAGGACGTACCGCACGGTATAAACGTTCCACCGTTTCCATATTGTGCGAAACAACTTCCTGGCCCGCTTCAATCATGTGGATTAATGCATCCCAGTTGTTTTTAACGTCGGGAATCAATGTTTCAATGGTCGTTTCCGGCGTATTCTCTTTGACTTGCATTACCGTCTGATACCAGATTTCAGCGCCTCGGTCTTTCAATTCGTCCCGGTTAACGGACGTAATTACAGCATGCTTAACCTGCATAAGCTTGATAGCCTCTGCTACGCGTCGCGGTTCGTCAACATCATATTCATTAGGGCGACCTGTGGCCACCGCGCAAAAGCTGCAACTTCTCGTGCAAACATTGCCCAGGATCATAAAGGTGGCTGTTCCCGCGCCCCAGCATTCGCCCATATTCGGGCAGCTTCCGCTTTCGCAGATTGTATGCAATTTATAATTATCAACCAGTTGCCTTACTTTCCGAAACTCTGGTCCGGCTGGCAGCTTAACCCTCAACCAATCTGGTCTTTTCTTGCGCTCCGAGGGAATAACAGGTAATTCAATCATATATATTGGTAATCTCCGACAGCCTGGTTTGAATATCAACCTGTCAATTGCTAATTTATTTATCGCTTTTTGCTTCCAAAATACAACGTCAGATAGCCCGAAGTGAAGAAGCTTCTGTTTTCGGCGAATGCCATGATTTGAACTTTTCTTGTAAATGCTTCCGCTATAAAACCAATTTCAACACCCGTCACATTTTCACGAAAAGCGCTTAATTCAAAACTCATTGCCGTTTTTACATGCAAGCCGGGAACAATTTTAGTTTGTCCGAACCCCTGGAAAAAGCTTCCCGCGCCCACAATTCCGGTCGTTTGCGTGCTTCCGGCGTGTTTCACAGGATCAAATGGCTCCGTAACGACACGTCCGTCTGAGCTTTGAAACTGAACCATATACGGTTTTTCCAATCCTAATGATGGTCCCGCTGCCAGGATTCCACTAATTGAAATTCCCTCATCATCTTGTCTGCTAAATAATGTTAGTTCCCTTCCGTATTCGGGCCTCAGGACGAAAAGGTAATTCTGCTTGCCGTAAACCAGCCTTGCTCCCGTAACAAAGTCCTGCTGGGAAAGCTCTTTCGGATGTTTTACATTGACCAGTTCGAGGGCCAGATATCTGTATTGGTTTTTGCCAAATAATTTTGAACCTAAGGCAGAAGATTGCCTGAAAACGGCACCTCCCAGGATTCCTGAATTGGTGTTTGTGGTAACTCCAAATGAAGTAAAGGATTTATAGCTCTCTTCATTGTCCTCAGCCTTCGCCCGACGTTGCGCATATATATCTGTTGATAATGCAAACAGAATAGATACTGATAGTAAAAATTTTACACGCATCATATATTTAGATCTAAATCCCTGTTACAAATTGGAAGTGTCGTATGAACAGTGAAAGTACAAAATTCTACTGTAAGGCCGCTGAATATCGCCACCACTTTAACGGTTTTTTGTACATTTATGTTCTTTAAACCGGAAAAGAAATAAAAAAGCCCGCCAGCTGTCCCGTGCTTCCGGGATTTTTCGAAATAAACTTTTTGCTAATCTTCTTTTAATCAGAGTCTTTTGTTCGAAGTTATCTATCAAAGCGCAGTCAGCACCGTCGCCTCCTTGATGCGCGTTGCAGCTTTATTCAATCGTAAAATTAAGCTTGGTGTTGTGGGTCGCGATGGGTTGCTGGAGGAAATGGAAAGTGGGTTTCAAAAGTTGGTCAACGGACGTTCCGTGGCTTGGTTTCATGCGGCTTCGTTAGGGGAATTTGAACAGGGCAGGCCGGTTATAGAAGCCTATAAAGCACAGTTTCCCAATCATTTTATTCTCCTGACATTCTTTTCCCCGTCCGGATATGAGGTTAGGAAAAATTATAACGGTGCAGATTACATCTGTTACATGCCGTGGGACACAGCATCTAATGCAAGACGTTTCGTTGAAATCGTTCAGCCGAAAATTGCGTTCTTCATCAAATATGAATTTTGGCACAATTACCTCACTGAGCTGAAAAGGAGTGGGGCGCGCATTATATCCTTCTCCACGATCTTTCGTCCGGACCAGATCTTTTTCAAAAAGAGAGGCGGATTTTTCAAGAGAATGCTCTACGCCTTTGATCATATTTTTGTACAAAACCAACAATCTCTCGCCTTGCTTCATGGCATAGGCGTGCGGCATTGCAGCCTGGCCGGTGACACCCGGTTCGACCGCGTTTCTGCGATTGCACAGCATGTGAAAAATCTGTCTGAGGCTGCGGATTTCAGGGATAATAAGTTCTGTTTGATTGTCGGATCGGCATGGGAAGCTGATATGCAGGTTCTTATTCCCGTCTTGAATCATTTCAGAGGAGCCCTTAAAGCGATTGTTGCTCCGCATGAAATCCATAAGGATGAGATTGAGCAGTGGCGCAAAAGCCTGAAAGGGAAAACGCTTTTATACTCGGAGTTGGCCATTGATATTCATAGCAAGGAATATGATTATCTTGTGATTGATAATATTGGAATGCTTTCCTCTTTGTACCAGTATGGCGATATGGCTTACATTGGCGGGGCTTTTGGTTCGGGCCTGCACAACATCCTGGAAGCGGCAACTTTTGGCATTCCCATCACTTTTGGAAATAAGCGCTACCACAAGTTCCAGGAAGCGGTTGATCTGATCAACAGGAAGGGCGCTGTTGCGGTGGCAGATAAAGACGATTTGATAGCCGTTGCAGATCAGTGGATTTCATCTCCCGACACCAGGAAAGCGGCGGGTAATGTCAACAAAAATTACATTGCGGAAGGCGTTGGTTCGACAGCCTTGATACTCAGTGAAGTCAAGAAAATGCTGGGCTGAATTAATGCTTTGTAAAAGTAATAATTCAGCCCGGAACCATATTTTCAGGAAAATTCCTTTGCGATCAGGTGCTCAAACAAATGCGCCTGGGTGCCTAATAAACGGGCTTTTGCGCCTAATTTGGAGACGTGAATGGACAATGAGTTTTTGAAATCCGAAAGGCAATATTTATTAATCGCCTGCTCAATCGGATTAGAAATAAATGGTCCGGCTTCCGCCAATAATCCTCCTACGATAATGACTTCGGGATTGAAAAGATGAACGGCAGTTGCCAGTCCTTTGCCCAGTTCCGTTCCAACGGTGCTCAATAAATCAATAGAAAATTCGTCGCCCGCATGCACCGCTTCTATAATGTGAGAAGTGTCCAGCAGATCCAGGTTATTATTGACGATTTGAGACAAAATAGTTGCTTTTCCACTATTGATGCCCTCTTTCGCGCGCCTAATCAGCGCAATGGCGGAAGTGATGGTATCCAGGCAGCCGATTTTACCACAGTGGCATAAAAGTCCGTCAGGTTTTACCTGAATGTGGCCAAGCTCGCCTGCAAATCCCGATGCGCCGTTGAAAACTTCACCATTAATGATAATCCCCAAACCCACACCCCAATCAATGTTGATGGTCAGGACCTGAGATTTTTCCCGGGCAAAACCAAATCTGTGCTCGCCGATCGTCGTCGCTTTTGTATCATTAAAAAGGCAAACCGGCAGCTTGAAATGTTTTTTTAAATGCGAAACCAGCGGAACGCCGGGAGGAGTAAGGTTCAGGTAAGTCAGGTTTATTCCCTGTGAAGAATTGATAAGGCCCGGCATCGAAACACCTATGCCCCATAACTTACTGACGTTGATATTGTTAGATTTGAGAAAGTCGTCGCTGGCTGCGAAAAGCTGATCAAGGAATGTGGAAGAATCGTCGAGCCGGATGTCCACTTTCCGCTTTAAAATCAGCTGGTTATGCAGATCGAAAATAACAAGTTGCGTGTCATGGCGGTTGATGTCCATAATCAGCGTAAGGTATTTTTTTGCATTTAACCCATATAGCACCGGAGGCCTGCCTGCACGTGCCGGACCAGTTCCGGTTTCAATGATCCAACCTTCGCGGATAAGCTCATTCACAATGCCCGTTGCAGAAGGGATGCTGGCATGGAACAGGCGTGCCATTTTGTTGATTGAAGTATCGCCGGATTGATATAAATGAAGCAATAAATTACTTCTGATACGGTTCTTGCGAATATCAATGACCGAATTCGGTTCTTCTACAACTAAGTCCATTATGTGGAGTGTAAATATATTTTGTTATAAAGGCTTATTTAAAATTCTTATGATTGTCTGATACTAATGTATGCAAAAACAATTTAAGTAGATTAAATATTAAAAAATATTATTATCGTTACGTACCGCTGGCAAATAAAAACAGAGGCTATGTAAAAACTACTTAATTTTATTTGGCTGATTTAAGCATATACGGCAGTATAATGTGAAACTCCGGTTAAATTCGCTATTTGCAAAAAAAGACGGAATGGATTTAGTTAAAGGATTGGTTTTGCGGTCGACTGGTTCATGGTATGACGTGCGGGACAGCCGCGACGGGCATATCTGGCAGTGCAGGTTGAAGGGAAAGTTTAAGGCGTTGGGGTTGAAAGTTACGAACCCGATTGCCGTAGGTGATTATGTGCGGTTTGAAGCGGAAGATGAAACGCAGAATTTTGGAATTATACATGAAATAATGCCCCGGGAAAATTACGTCGTACGGCGCTCGGTGCACAAAACCGCACATGCACATTTGATCGCCGCCAATGTTGATCAGGCCATTCTGATCGCCACATTGGTTTTCCCAAGGACTTCTCTGGGTTTTATAGACCGGTTTTTGGTCGCCATTGAGTCGTTCCGAATTCCTGGTGTCGTAATATTTAACAAGCAGGATTTGCTCAATGATGATATGAAGGACTTTCAGGCGGAACTGATGGAACTTTACGAAAGCCTGGGTTATAAATGCATGGCCACAACAGCCGTCAGCCAGGAGGGGCTTGAAGATTTTGCAGCATTGTTGAAAGGGAAAGTTTCTTTGCTTTCGGGGCATTCGGGCGTTGGAAAATCCACATTGGTAAATGCCATTGCGCCGAATCTCGACATTAAAACGCAAGAAGTTTCCACATTCGCTAACAAGGGCGTGCACACGACAACATTCGCTGAAATGTTCGAGCTCGAACCGGGTACATTCATCATTGATTCACCCGGAATTAAGGAGCTGGGCCTTTCCGACATGAAGCCGGAGGAAATCAGCCATTACTTTCCTGAAATGCGGGAATTGCTAAATCAATGTCGTTTTAATAATTGTCAGCATATCAACGAGCCTGGATGTGCGGTAAAAGATGCGGTTTCGGATGGTGAGATCGCGATCAGTCGTTACGAAAGTTACCTGAGTATGGTTGGTGGTGCAGACAATCGAAAATAGACACGGATGAAAAATGTCGAGCACATTGGAATTGCGGTTAAGGAGCTGGAAGAAGCTGAAAAATTGTTTTCAAATCTCTTCAATTCCCGGCCATACAAGCGAGAAACAGTCGCTTCCGAAGGTGTTTTGACTTCGTTTTTTCAGGTTAATCAAACAAAAATAGAGCTTCTACAATCCACAGACCCGGATGGCGTCATTGCGAGGTTTATCGAGAAAAAAGGGGAGGGGTTTCATCATGTCGCGTTTGAAGTAGACGACATTGTTGCTGAAATGGCCCGCCTAAAAAAAGAAGGTTTCACCTTGTTAAGTGAAACCCCCAAACCCGGAGCGGACAATAAACTCGTTTGTTTTCTGCATCCAAAATCTACGAATGGAATGCTGATCGAGCTTTGTCAGGAAATCAAATCCTGAGCTTTGAACCTAAAATGGAAGGCCAACGGCAATGTTGAGGATTAGGTTTTCCTTTCTCCAAGCCTTACTCCGGAAATTGACTTCGTTAAAAACCCACGGATTCTTGTAAGTAACCTCACCTTCCGGTGTTTCAGATTTAATTTCTTTGGTGTACCAGGGCTTGCGGAAAGGCGTTGCGATGTCGAGTCTGAAAATCAAGTAGGAGAAATCAAGTCGTAAACCAATCCCGCCGCCGACGGCAATTTGTTTGATAAAGTCTTTGCTAATAATAGCGCTAGAATCATAACGTACTCTCTCAGGGCTGCCGAATGACCAGATATTTCCAGCGTCCATAAACACAGCGCCATTAATAATGTTAGTAAATTTCAAACGCAACTCCGAGTTGAACTCCATCCGAATGTCTGCAAAATTCTGATAACCTATAAGCCTGATTGTTGCTGTGTCGGGCGTATATGCACCAGGTCCTAAGGCACGTGCGCGGAATGCTCTTATCCCTGTGCTACCACCACCAAAATATTGTTTGAACTGAGGCGTAGCCATTTCTTTCGAGTTGCCATATGGTTTGATCGCTCCAAGCAAGAGCCGGTTTGCCCATTTGATTCCCGGGGTAATGGTCCGGTAATATCTAATATCACCATCTACTTTGACATATTGAAAAACGGGAACCTGCAAAAATTCTTTCGGTATTCCGACTGAGTCTCCGCTAGGACGTTTGGCAAAAAGGCTCAGCAAATTTCCACCGTAATCAATTCCCCCTGATAGAGCATATTGGTTTCTGGCAAATGGTTTAGGTGTGGGCCGATACGATATGGAATAGTTGGATCCCGCAATGAAATATTTTTGCTCAACAAGCGTGAATAGCCGTTCCACATCCACGGGGTTCGTATTAGGACTCTGGGCAATGGCAAATAAGCGCTCATAATTTACATTGCGAGGTTGAATGTAGTTAATTGAAATTGGAGTTAATGTATGTACAACCTCTGAATTTTTGCTCCAAATGTAAGCCCAGTCTCCCCGGATGGATGTGGTTGTGTAAAGTCCGCGTTGCACCCGGTTTTCATAGTTTATTGAAAGTACGGTTTTGGGCAGAGCCTGGCTTTTTTCTGGTCTAATGCGCACAAACGGAATAATAAAGCGCGGGAAGGACAAGTCGGCGCCTATACCGTAGCGAATGTACTCATTACCAATCCGGTTCGGATTTGCCTCCTGATTTCCACCTAGCTGCACGTCAAATCCAAAAAAAGCCTTGACTGCGAGCATTTCAGCTCCTCTGAATGTATTCCGGTTCCGCCAGGCCACATCCAGTTGCGAGCCACCCAGGTTGTTGGACTTGGTGCTCGCACTTATAGTGGTTTGCAGCGCTTTCTTTTTCAACGGTTCCAGATCATAACGCACATCCAGCAAGGCCGAATCCGAGCGTGGAACAAGGTCGAACTGATTTTTTACAAACTTGAAGTTTTGAAGGTTGACCAATCGTTGCAAAGACACATTATGCATGGTATTGGTATACATATTCCCTCTCCGAAAACCAATTGCGTCGTAAAAGATTCTTCTTTTATACAGATTGCCCGGATCTTTAATGTTCAGGCCACGGCGAAGCGGCTCGCGCGCAGCCGTTGTGTCGGCGAGCAAACTTTCCTGGCTTCCCGTATTTACGTAGATTTTGTTTATGAAATACTGCTTTAAAGAAGTTTGCGCAGTTTGTGGCTTTACTTCAAGGAAGATATTTACCTGCTGCGGAGCAAGTGTTGAATCCCTTTTTCCAATGGTGGAATCCACTTTAATGATCAGATAATCAGGATTGAAAAAATAATATCCTTTGCCTTTCAGTTCCAGGTCAATCCTGCTCCTCTCTGTTGAGATTACATCCAGACGCGGCGGTTCTCCTTTTTTTAACAGAGTTTTTTGTTTGGCTAAAATGAGATCGCGATTAAATAATGAACTGTCGCGCACCACATAATTGATCTCATTCATCACATAACGCGGCATCACATAGGCATCAAACTGGTAAATAGCGGTCCTGCGTTTTTCTTTTTTACTACGAACAAGCGTACCCGTGGCTTTTGAGCGATAATAGGCCTCATTATCCAGATGAGAAACCATATTGGATGCATTGATGTCGGCCACACGCTGCGTTGCGAACTTGGGTTCCTCTCCAAGTTTATTGCGAAACCAGCTGCGTAAGCCGCCCTCATCTTTCGGCTCACCAATGAAATACCACCACCATACTTTCCAGGGAAAACCCAGTAGTGTTTTGTTCGGCGGCGGCTTCACAATCGCTTCCAGTTCAGATGCCAGGCCTGATACATTAGGCTTGGTAATGCTGTCCGCTTGCACTTTCACTTTGCTGCCTACATAGAGACTTTGGCCTTCCGGGATATATTTATTCACTGAACAGCTGCTCAGCGTCACCAAAAAAACCAATATGCCTAATACACTATTTCTCATTTTTTTGTCTTTCGAAAAATTCACGCAGCAGGTCGTAATCTGCCGTTACAATAAAACTCACCCCTGTTTCAATAATGAAACCTTCCAAAATAGATTGATATTGATTTTTCCGGAACGCCCTGAATAAATACCGCCCGTCTCTGGTGATGGCATAGTCCAATGCGATGTTGTCGAAAACCTCATTAGAGCTGGCCGAGTTGCTCTGGCTTTCAATTTCGAAGTTTTTACCCACTGAAATTTTGAGGCGATCATTCAGGAATGCTTTGCTTAGGCCCAGGTTAAGGTCGGTCCGCGAACCCGTGGTTTGATCGGCTGTTGAGTTGACGCCAATATCCAGATCAACGCCTTTTACCAAATCCGATGCCAGGTTATTCAACTGATCGCTCAACAGCTGGCTTACACTTTGGCGTGCAACCGCTTCGGCACTCGAACCGAGATTGAAGCCGGGCGATGATTGGTCAGTGATAAATTTATTGGTAATCAAAAGCGCAAATGCCTGCTTGTTCATTTCAGACGGATTGCTCTTCATATCTTCCCAAAACCGCTGACTGGTCAGCTCGTTGGTTACTTGCTTGTCAATGGTTTCATCGGGCACTATGTTGAACGTGATGTTCGGGGTTGTAAGGTTTCCGGTTATCACCACCTGCACCTGAATGGGGACTTTGCTTGCGCCCTGAAATTTGGAGGCAATCGATCCCGGATCAACTTCCACCGTATAGCCCGCCGTAATGTTCAGTTCGGCGTTCATTACGTCGCCGGTCCATAACAGGTTACTTCCTTTCAGGATCTCGAATTGTCGTTTTAAGATCTGCAATGTGAGGTCGTAGGAACCTTCGGTCACGTCATAAGAGCCAAGCATGAAAAGCTGGCCGTTTGGCGCGATCCCGGTGTTGAGCTGTGCATTTCCTTTCAGGCGGATGTTGTCACCATTCAGCTCGTCGATCACGACTTTAAACTCGGACTTGTCATCAACATCAATGTCAAGGGAAATTTGTGAAGCAAAATCAACGGTCGTGATTTTGGCGGCAGCCGAATCTGCCACAGCAACCTGTGTTGAATCGCTCATATCCACAAACTCAATGATGCCTTTGGCTGCATCACCAGCTTCTGTTGCCCCGCTGGGAAGCACAAATGTAATGTTGCTGCCTGGATCCACTTTAATGCTGCCGTCCACAACCGAGTTGGCGCCTTGTCCTTTTACACTCAGATCAGCATCAACGTTGGCCTTCCCAAAGAACAGTTCGTTCTGTTTCTGCGTTGAATTAAGCACATTGAAATTCTTGGCATTAATAGTCAGGTTGTAACTGACGTTCGGAATGTTGGCAATGCTCACATTTCCGTTGATCTTCATCTGCTGGTTCACCGAATCAGCAATGATGAAATTGTTGAAATTAATATTTTGTCCGTTGAAAAGGATTTTTTGGTTGGCTAATGAGTAACGGGCGCCCAATTGTGTTGCGTTAAATGCTACATCATTGAAATTAACAGAGCCGTCCAGTTTTGGGCTGTCGGTGGCGCCGGTGATGGCAATGTTGCCTGTCAAGTTCCCCGTTGCCTTGTTTAATTCGCCGAAGCTAAATGCTTCAATAGTTTGTGCACTCAGTTTTTTGAGGTCCAGTTTGAAATCCATCGGGCTTTCGGATTTCAGGTTATAGTTTCCGTCCAGGGTCAGGTTATTTTCCCCGTTGGTAAGCGACATGTCTACACGGATCAGGTTTTCCGTTTCATTGGTCGATTTCAAGACCAGGTTACCAACCGGAATTTTCGTCACGGCCAGGCTGTCGATCGTCAATTCGCCCGTATAAACCGGCGCTTTCATATAATCGCTCAAAAGTATTTTTCCATTTAATATCCCGGTTGCCAATGTAGAATCGCGCGTGGCAATGCCGATCATCGGGCCAATGGAAATATTGGAGATTGCAATGTCGAGTGGGCTGTTTGGTGCTTCGCTGGTGGAATTAATGGTCAAGGATTGATCCTTGCTCTTAATGACGAAATTCTTAACATAAAGGCTGTCCGGTGCATAGGAAATGTATCCGGAAGTGTCAGTTTCCCATTTGAGATAATCCAAAAGCAAGCCTTCACGCAAATTCAGCTTGTAACGATTGTCTGCGATAGCGAGATCGCCCAGCACTGCATGGCGTTCCGTATTAACAGAATCCCTTACGATGAAATCGAATTTGACATCATTATTAACAATTTTGCTTTCCAGCGATGCATTCTGAATCCTGAAACTGCCGGTGTTCACCAAGCCGACATTGGCATTCAATGCGGCGTTTTCCTTTGTATTACTGAAATCAACGGAAACCCTTTCGGTTTGAATGCTGTCATAATTCACCATTGGAATGGACAGTCGCGCTACGATGGATGAATCCTGTTGGTTATCCAGCTTTGCTTTGAACTGGATATCATTCATTTCTTTCAGCGCAGGAACAAAAGTCGTGATCAGGGGGTGATTAGACACCGTCGCATTGAGCGTAAAATTTACCGGTTTGGTAACTGTATTGTAAGTAAGATTCGGTGCTTTGAAATGCTTGCCCACTTCGGTCAGCAATGCGTCCGCAATTTCTGTATAAACAAAATCACCTTTCATTTCTGCCTTCAGAAAAGGTGATTTAATCGTTGCCTGCCGTTGTCCGCTGGAATCCGTCAATTGTACATTCACCGAGTCGATGGTAATGGGCCTGCGGTGATGGGTAAATGTGAAATCGTTGATATCGACCGTTCCTAATGGGTTTTCGGGATTGGTGGAAGGCATGTCTACCTTAATGTTCCCTTTAAGCTGCAAGGAATCGGCATACAAGTTCAGTGCAGTCAGATCCAGCTTGTCAATAGAAACATCGGCTTTTACGGAAGGATATTCTTTGGAGAGATCAGCCTGTGCAGTGAGGTCCACATCAATATTCTGGTCGTTCATCGTTGCCGCAACATTTGCGAAGCCATTGTCAACATCTCCTTTTAATGTGAGATTGTTATACACGTAACCTCTGATATCCGCGCTGGCAATTGTTCCGTCCAAACTTGCTTTCATTGTTTTGGGTGCATAACCTACACCATCCAGGTCGGTCCGAAGCGTGAGTTTGCCCATTTGCTCAGGCGGTTGCTTCATTAGTTTACCCAGATCAAAATCGTTAAAAGCCAGTGTGCCGTTGTATTGAGCTTTGATGCTATCCGTAATGTTTTTCAGGTTGCCAGAGAATGTGCCTACGCCAAAGGATGTGTTAATGGTCGTTGTCATCGTGATGTCTTCCATTGACCCTTTCACTTTTCCTGTAATTTTAATGTCCTGCGGAAGCTCAATAGAAGCAGGCACAGCGCTGTCCGGCAACATTTTCATCAAGTCGTCTTTCGTCGATGAAAGCTCATTAATGGTCATATCCAAGGCCAGCTTATTGGCATCCGGCAGGCCCCGAATGCGTCCGTCAAGTGCCAGAATCGTTCCGTCAAGCATGCTGAAACGCGCTTTCGAAATGAGCATATCATCCACTGAGCCGGTTACAAGCCCGGAGCCTTTCAGCATTCCGTTTGGTTCTTTACTGAATGGCGGCGTTTTGGCCAGATCCGGCACCAAAAGCAGAATATCTGCAAATGCTACGCGGCTGTCGGTAAGGTGCAGTTTGATTTTAACTTTGGCAATGTCCTTGGCAAGTTCGTCCAGGTTCTTATATCGAAGACTTAACTCGTCCCTAAGCAGCGTATTGGGTGTTTTTACATACAAATTCCGCAGATAGGTTTCCTGCGCACCATACTTGAAATTGGTACGGAACTCCTGCAATTTAAAGCCGCTCTTTTCCTGAAATGATCCTGATTTGAGTGAACCGGCAATGTTTTCGGGAGAGAAAATGAAATTTTGTAAATCTATATTAAGGTCCTTAACATTCAAATGTGCAAAATCCAGCCCCTTGGGTTGAGCCGGCGTGTTGAAATCGTCGTAACGTAAGTCGTTGTTAACAAGCTTGATGTCGCCTACTTTTACGTTCCAGCCTGGCGTCGCTGCATCTTCGGTGGTCGTGTCTTTCTTACCCTCTGCTTTCGCCTTCTTAGCAAATTCGGCATATAATGACATTTTTTCAAGGTTCAGATTGCGAACATCCACATATTGGCTTCCCATAAAAATGTTGTTCACACGTCCTTCCAGCTTACCAACCGAAACGCCGTTTTTCAAGCCGGCGATTTCATCCTCAAACAGCCATTTAAATTCCCTGATATCAATATCCCCAACTTTAATGTCCAGCGAATCAGCCGGGTCGGGAACGGTTTCCGGAGTCGTTTCCGTTTTGAGTGGCTGATACATCCTGAGCTTGACCTCACTCCCCAGCAAAGCAAGTTTGGAGGGGTGATATTGAGAAAGTGTGGGATTAAATTTGTCAAAACGAACGAGCGCTGAATCAATGTTAGCCAGTGCATCGGTGCCTGTAACGGCATCGCGATAGGACAGGCGCACATTTTTCAATGAAATCTGGTCGAGCCGCATTTCTAACGGGCTGGAAGTCGTGTCGACCGCCGTAGTGGTGTCGGCGCTTGCGAAAGCATCAACAATGAACTGAAAATTAAAAACGGTGTCAGGTAACACCCTGTTAATGTTGGCATTAATGCCTTCCAACTCTACTTTGTTGATCCCGACATTGCCCTTTATAAGGCTGTACATGTCGAGATCAACGTAAAGTCTTTTTCCTGCAACCAGCGTATCGCCGTGTTGATCTTCAAAATAAACGCCTTCTAACAAGATCCAGTCCGGAACGTCGAAACGCACTTTTTCAATATTGACCTTTGTTTTCAGCTTTTTCCGTAAATATGAATTGGCCTGGTTTGTCAGAAAATTTTGTCCAAAGGGCGTTTGAATACCCCAAATCAAGACGCCAACCAGGATCAATATCGCCAGAATAACAATTGCAAATACTTTTAGTGCTTTCTTCATCCTTTTCTTTTATGCCCGGCCCGACTCAGGGCACGAGTGATAAGTTACCTCCTCCTATACAATTTACGCCAACACCTGCAATCACCTTCTGAATAATTCGGGGGCAACCTGGCTATTAATGGTGGCGGTTGATACAACCGTCACCGGTTTTTTATCCAAACTGTTGATCTCAACCAGTTTGGAAGGATATAAAATGCCATACCCAGACTTGGTATAATTAGACATATCCGTGGTTGTCTCCACGCCTGCCAAATTTTTACGTACTCTTTGCAAAAGGCCGGTTTTTGAATCAAAATAGAGGTTATATTTCACACCTTTGCCCTGCAATTCTACCTGGGTTACCGGCACGCTGTTCAATGTCTCACTTCCGACAGTGGTGGCAATTAAGCCCCTGCTCTTGTAATCAATAAACGGCGCGAGAAGCTCATACATTTCGAAACGCATATTTTGCTGTTCAGCCTGGCTCAGGTCCTTTACGTCTGTTCTCTGCCCGATCGGCACTTTTATCCACCCTTCATTGCCCTTCACTGTGTAAACGAAGCTCCGTTTCATGATGGTTTTCGATTTCGAAATGGATTGGTCGGGGATGGAGACAGTGACGTTGGCGTCATACGGAGCCGCCGAGGCAGCTGTGTAACTTCTTTTCAGGTTAATGGTTTTAACGCCGTCCCACAATGCTTTACCGCCCGTGGCTTTATAAAATTTAGAAAAAATAGAATCGGCAGGCAATTGTTGTCCAAACGAAAGGAAGGAAACAAGCAGCAATGCGGGTAACATGTTCAGTGATTTTTTCATGTCAATGTTTTGTTTTGGTATGGATAACGGATCACAAGTCTTACTTGGGAAAAACAGTTTGTCTTTCGTTATGTTAGATCAAGTATCTCCTTCAGGGTTTAATTAAGTCAATTTATTCCACTACCGCGTTGCATGTTTTGCAAAAACCATTCCACTAACAAACGTTACGGGATTTTAAAGCCATATGTGGATCGGCCAGCCGCTTTTTATACAACATGTCGTGTATAAAATGCAAAAGGGAAGAGTGAACACCCCTCCCTTTGATACTATAAACTGAATTAAAAATCAAGCATCATCTCCGCCGCTTGCACTTATTTTCCCAAAACGATACTGGAAAGTCAGGTTGACAAGCCGGTTTGTCTGCTGCCAGAGCGAGTTTTGTGAATATGTGGCCGTATTAAGCTGACTTTTGTAAGCTCTCGACAAAAATATGTCCTGCACGTTAAATGAGATTGTTGCCTTTTTTTCCAAAAGCTCCTTTCTGATACCCATATTGGCAATAAACACACCTTCACGCGTTCCCTGTGCAATGGCTCTTGGCCCTTCATAATTAATGTAGGCCGATGCCTTAAAATCCGCAGGAAGCGTTACAAATGCATTCAAATTTCCTGAGTAACTCCAAGTTCTGTTGTCAATCTGAGCAACTTGAGATACTATCTCACTCCGGTAAACCCTGCCGCTTCCATTAATTTTCAGCACTTCAAAAATGGTTTGGGAAAAGTCAGTTTCGAGTCCGTAGGAAAGCTCGCGGCCTACATTGGCAAATTGGGTTAATGATATGCCTGTCTCATCAATGGTCCTGATCCTGGTTATTGCATTGTTGGAATAATCCATGAACAAGGATGGTCCCCAGCCCCCGGACGCTTCATAATTGGAATAACCCATTTCGGCCTTGTGTGTAAATTCGGGTTTCAGGGATGTATTTCCGGATTGAATGTTTCGTGGATCCGAGACGTCGGTGTAAGGATTGAGCCAATCCGCTTCCGGACGTTGCACGCGGCGGCTGTAATTGAGCTTCAACTGTGCTGTTTCACCCAATTTCCTGGTCAGCGCAAGGCTAGGCACCAGCGTAAGGAAATGCACATTGAATGCACGGTTAATGCTTATTTGATTAATATCCTGGTTATAGTCCGTCACACGCAATCCCGCGCGCATGCCCCAAAGGTCTGTTTTTTGGGAAAAGGTCATGAATCCCGTGTAAGTCGCGTCTTTGTAGCCAAACACATTGCTAATGTTCGGGTCGAAAACGTAGCTTCCGGTTTCCTTTGACATATTGTAAAAGGCGTTGGTGTTGTCGTTCGCACTCATTCGCGAGCGTAAACCCACTTCCAAAGTTGCTTTTTTGCTGATAGGCCAGGTGTAGTCCGAATTGAGGAATAAAGAATGACGCTTGTTATCGCGCAAATTCTGCTGATTGCGCATCAGACTGTCGATCTCGCTTTCCTGGTTATAATAAGATTCGCCGTCCGATTCACCCAGTGAGTAACTGGATGTGAATGTAAGCTGATGGTCTTTCTCGTCGAACTTTTTGCGGTAATCCAGGTTAAAATTCAGGTTTTCACCATTCCCTTTACTATTATTAAGGCGGCTGAACGTTTCGGTTGCATTACCCGAAGAGAAGCTGGTTTCATTTAAAAGGTTGCTGTTATTACGGCTCTGGTCACGCGAATAGTTCACGCCTACTTCCAGTGAATTTTTATCATTGATATCATAGTTGACGCCAATCCGCCCAAAGGCATTTTTTCCTTTGTTACCGCCCGTTCCGTTTTGTTCGAGGTGGGAGGTGTTTTCAGAGATAAAATTGTCGCGACTCAGATTTCTTTTCCACGTCATGTTTCTGGATTGCCCGCTTAGCGAAGCGTTTACGCCTACTTTACCTATGCGATAGCTAATGTTCCCCGATGCGCTATGGTTATTCTTGTTTCCCAGACTTGCACGCAAACCGCCGTTTGTGCCGCGTATTTTCGTCTTTTTGGTGATAATGTCAATAACACCCGAAGCGCCCTCGCCTTCGTATTTCGCAGAAGGCGTTGTCATTACATCAATGCGTTCAATCAGGTTTGCAGGAAAAGATTGCAGAATGGTCGGCAAGTCGCTGCCGTATAAATTTGAAGGTTTGCCATCGATCAGGACGACCACATTGCCTTTGCCTCGAACTTGCGGATTTCCATTCTCATCCAGCGAAACGGCCGGCACTTTTTCCAGCAGGTCGCTCACATTGTTGCTGGTGGCCAGCATATCCTTGCCAATATTGACGATCTTCTTGTCAATGTCGTCCACGATCATGCTTTTCTCGCCTTTGACGATCACCTCATTCAGTTTTTGCGCTTCCGGAAGGACGGTAATGTTGCCCAAGTCCAGCAAGTTGGCCTCGGCTGAAACATTGATGTTCGGGACAAATAATGTCTGATAACCCATGTTGGTAACCCGTAGCACGTATTTCCCCGGCGTAACATTGGCGATGCTGAACACGCCGTTTTCATCGGCAACGCTTCCACTTGCTAATGAAGAATCTTTGGAAGCCAGCAACGCAATCGTGGCAAAACTGACGCCCACATTGCCGGGCGATTCCACAATTTTTCCGACAAGCTTACCGCCGTCTACGTACCCGTTTTTTGTGCCAAAAATAGGACTGGCAGAAACTTTGATAGAAGCAGAAAAGAAGAAACTGAGTAGAAAAAGGGCAAAAAAGTTAAGAAACGGAGTTCTTTTCACGGGTATAGGTTTTAGATTTTTATTAGGAGTTAAGTTATTTAATTGGTAATTGAGGCGTGTGTTTTGGATAAAACCGGGTTCGCTAAAAGCTAATCCAACAATCCAGGCAGGAACATTTTTAACGCGCAGTATATCTGATTAATTACATAAAATTATAAAAAAATTAAGAATATGGCAGACGAATATTCAAGGGGCGTCGGTACCAATCTTATTGGTATTAAAAATTAATGTTCCGATCTTTACTAACCAACTAATAAAGTCTGTTGTATGAATGTGCAATTTGTGTCAAATTCAAAAGGTAAGGTCACTGCTGTTCAGTTACCTTTGAAAGAATGGCAGGAAGTTGAGCGAAAGCTCGAAGCTTTTAATATGGCTGCCAGCATCAAGTCTGGCGTTGAGGAAATGCAGCAAATTGAAAAAGGGGAATTGAAGGCCAAAACATTGGAAGAATTCCTTCATGAACTTTGAGATAATTGCAACTCCTCATTTTCAGAGAGAGTTTAAGAAACTGCTAAAAAAATTCCCTTCTCTTCATTCGGACATTCTTACTTTGTCGAAAACGCTTCGTGATAATCCAATAACAGGGAACGAAGTATTCAAGAATTGTTACAAGATACGGTTTGCCATCAAAAGCAAAGGAAAAGGTAAAAGCGGCGGAGGAAGGCTGATTACTTACGTTCAGGTGACGAACGGGAGAGTATATTTACTGGCAATCTTCGACAAGTCGGAAAAAGAAAACGTGACAGACGCATACTTGAAACAATTGCTGAAGGAATTGCTCGCATTGTAACCGCTAACATATGGAAAAGAAAAGAGTTATCACCTTTTATCAAGATAAAAGCGAGCCTTATTTCCAGGCGATGCTGGATGGTATGAAGGAAAGTCCGGAGGAACGTTTTATTAAATTTTTCGAAAATAAAGCAAAAATGGACGCTTTTCTTGGACTTGTAAAACCCAAAGGATCTCGCCGTACACTCACAATTCAAAAACCAGAATGGATTTAGAAACAGTGGAGTTAGTCCAGTTCTATTAACCCGTCGGCCACAGGATCTTCGACGCTATGATTGATGATTTTCTGAGGTTGCAAAACGACACAGGTAGCCAAGTGAATAAAGGTTAACAAATAAAAATCCTGCAACCAACAGAGCCTTCTTCTGAAAGATCATATTTTTGCAGGATGTATAAAATTCTCATTTCCCCTATACTTTTCCTGTTTGATGCGGAGCGCATCCATTACTTTGTCTGTGAACTGTTACAGTTTGCTTTTAAAATCCCTTTTGTCCCTCAAATTTTAAGATCCCTTTATACATACGATCACCCGGACCTGGTTCAGGAAGTGGCCGGGCTAAAATTTCGCAACCCTGTAGGACTGGCTGCCGGATTTGACAAGAATGCCGAAATGGTGGATGAGCTGGAAGCTTTGGGCTTTGGATTTATCGAGATCGGGACGGTTACGCCGCGGCCGCAGCCAGGCAATGAGAAGCCTCGCTTATTCAGGCTGAAAAAAGATAAAGCGCTCATTAACAGAATGGGTTTCAATAATAAGGGTGCAGCTGTCGCGGCGGCGAAACTCGCTAACCGCAAATCAAAAATCCTTGTTGGCGGGAACATTGGAAAAAATAAGGATACACCAAATGATAAGGCGCTGGACGATTACCTGATCTGTTTCAGGCAGTTGTTTGATGTTGTCGATTATTTCGTTGTCAATGTAAGCTCGCCCAACACGCCCGGATTACGGGATTTACAGGAAAAAGAACCGCTTACTGCGCTGCTGCGCGAACTTCAAAAAAAGAATACTGAAAAATTTAATCCAAAACCCATATTTTTAAAGATTGCCCCGGACCTGACTTTAAGCCAGCTGGACGATATTATTGACATTGTAAAAGAAACCGGGATCGCTGGCGTTATCGCTACCAACACCACAATCAGCCGCGCAGACCTTCGGACGAGCCAGGCTGAGATTGAAGCAGCAGGGGCGGGTGGATTAAGCGGTGCGCCACTTGCACACCGCGCGACGGAAGTAATTCGTTACATTTGTGATAAGTCCAACCATGCATTTCCAGTGATCGGAGTCGGCGGGATAGGTTCGGCGAAGGAAGCCATTGACAAGAAAAACGCAGGAGCGAGCTTACTGCAACTATACACAGGATTTATATATGAAGGGCCGGGTTTGGTAAAGGACATTTGCAAATCATTGGTCAGAAAGTAATACACAATACCACTTCACGCATCCCAGAATTGAAGCTAAATGTCAGTAAATAAGCTCAGAGGAAATACTCAGCGCCAGAAAACAGAAGAAACAAGCAGTCCCGGTTTTAAGATATCATTGGATTGGGACCACATTTTTTCCAATCCGAAGAACATCCTGGCCTGGGGCACTTTTTTTATCGTGCTCGGCCTCATCATGGAAATTTCTTTCCTATCCTACATCATCTCAGGCCTTTCGGATCAGAGCGTAATTGATGGCCTGGGCCACGAATCCATCCGCGACGCAGGGCGACAAACGCGCAATTTCTTTGGCGTGCTCGGTGCCGTTGTTTCCCATTTTTTTGTTTATCGCTGGTTTGGTGTAGGCGCACTTTTGCTTCCGCTGGTGCCTTTTATTGCCGGTTGGAAGATGGCTTTTGGTAAAGAGCTTTTATCCCTGACCAAAACTACCAAGGAGGTCATTTTCTTTACATTATGGCTAAGTGTAATGATGGGGTACGTGGTCCTGATGAGCAATAAGGAAAACACATTGAGTTTCGTTTCGGGTGGCTTTGGTTACATGATCAACGTCGTACTTTTTGATTGGTTGAAATGGGGAAGTGTCATTCCGATCATTTTCGCACTTTTTGTGTTCGCTGTTTTCTTTTATGATGCCAAATCTGCGTATGAAGCCTGGCAACTGAAAAACGCCAGACCAGACATCGGCCCCGAAACAAAAGAAGATTCGGTGCCGGGATCAGAAGAGAAGGTTGTGAGTGAGCAAAGATCATTTACATCGGTTGTGAATGATACATATGACGACGAGGAATTCGTAGCCGACGAAAAAGCGGAGCCCGTAAAACCGGCTGTTGAGCTCGAAACCGTGCCGCGGATTGAAGTCGTTACCAATGCGGCTCCGGTCATGCCAATTCCTGTTACGCCGGCTCCTGCAACGCCGCTTAAATTGGAACTTGAAGTGGAGGATACAACTATTCATTCCAATGGTCAGGCAGATGAAGAGGAGTTTGAAGACGAGGACATCAATGCAACGGTTCTGCGAGAGTTTGGCCAGTATGACCCCATGCTGGACTTGCCGACTTACCAATTTCCAAGTATTGGCCTGCTGAATGATGCGGTGGATAATCAGCATGAAAAAGTAAGTCAGGAAGAGCTGGAAAGTAACAAAACGAGGATCGTTGACACGCTCGGTAGTTACGGGATCAATATTTCCAAGATCAAGGCCACGATCGGGCCGACTGTTACATTGTACGAGATTATCCCGGAAGCCGGGGTCAGGATCTCGAAAATCAAGAATCTGGAAGGTGACATTGCGTTGAGTTTGGCAGCACTTGGAATCCGGATCATTGCGCCTATGCCCGGCCGCGGAACAATCGGGATTGAAGTGCCTAACAAGAACCGGGAGACGGTTTTTATCCGCTCTGTTCTGTCCAACGAAAAATTCATCAAGGCGAATTACGATTTGCCCATTGTTTTGGGAAAAACAATTTCGAACGACATCCATATCGTTGACTTGGCAAAAATGCCTCACTTGCTGATGGCCGGTGCAACAGGGCAGGGAAAGTCCGTCGGATTGAATGTTATTTTGGCTTCGCTGATCTATAAAAAGCATCCGGCTGAGTTGAAATTTGTCCTTGTGGATCCTAAAAAAGTCGAGCTTACATTGTTCAACAAACTGGAAAGGCACTTCCTGGCCAAGCTCCCCAATGCGGATGAAGCAATCATTACCGATACTAAAAAGGTAATTTTTACACTGAATTCGTTGTGTATAGAAATGGATTCGCGTTACGATCTGCTGAAAGAAGCATCGGTTCGTAACCTGAAAGAATACAATGCCAAGTTTGCCCAAAGGCGTCTCAATCCCGAAAAAGGACATCGCTTCCTTCCTTACATTGTGCTCGTGATCGATGAGCTAGCAGATTTGATGATGACAGCTGGCAAAGAAGTGGAAACACCGATTGCGCGACTTGCCCAGCTTGCGCGTGCCGTTGGTATTCACTTGGTTGTTGCCACGCAACGTCCTTCGGTCAAGGTCATCACAGGTCTTATCAAAGCCAACTTTCCAGCTCGTTTATCTTTCCGCGTAACTTCCAGCATCGACTCCCGTACCATCCTCGATATGGGTGGCGCTGAACAGCTCGTGGGACAAGGTGACATGCTTTTGGCGATAAATTCTGAGGTAATCCGTTTACAATGCCCTTTCATTGATACAAGAGAAATTGAGGACGTTTGCGAGTTTATAGGTGCCCAAAGAGGTTACGACGATGCCTATGCATTGCCGGAATACGAAGGCGAGGATGCGTCAGAGGGCAAGGCAGACCTTAATCCGGATGATTTTGACGGCTTACTGCCAGATGCGGCCAGGCTTATTGTCACCCACCAGCAGGGAAGCACATCATTGATCCAGCGCAAAATGAAGCTTGGCTATAACCGCGCCGGCAGGATCATGGATCAGCTCGAATTGCTGGGCGTGGTCGGTCCGTTTACCGGAAGTAAGGCGCGTGATGTGATGTTCCACGATCTGAGCGGTCTGGAAGAACACCTTCGGATGAGAGGCTTGATCTAGCCATTAAACCATCCTGATTACAATTGGTCTAAAATTTGTAACAAGACTGTTTCACGCCCTTTATTTAACTTATTAAGAACTAAAACATTTAATATGAAAAGTTTCAGAATTAGTGCCTGTTTCTTCGCAGCAATGGTAATCTTGGGCTCGGCCACATCGGCCAGTGCTCAGGGAGACAAAAAATCGTCAGCCATTCTGGAAGCGATGAGCAACAAATACCAGAAAATAAAATCCTTCAAGGCTGTATTTACTTACACGCCGGAAGGCGGCAAGCCGCTTAAAGGAGAAGCAACAGTGAAAGGGACGAAGTTCAGGTTGAAAATGGCTGGTCAGGAGATTTTTAATGATGGTAAGCTGATGGCCACATACATTAAGGAAACCAACGAAGTTAATCTTCAGGATTTTGATCCAACGGCAACAGGCGATTTGGACCCAACAAAAATTTATACGGCGTATAAGAAAGGGTTTAAATATGCCTTTCTGAAAGAAGAAAAAGAAGGTGCGAAGTCGCTGGAAGTAGTGGAACTGACGCCGACCAAGAAGGATAGCCAGGTGAACAAAGTGCAGATTGCAGTGAACAAGGCCGATAAGTCTATCAACAGTTGGACAATATTCCAGAAAAATGGGCAGGAAGTAACTTATAAAGTGAATGATTTCCAGCCGGACGTTGCAGTTGCCGACAGTTACTTTGCATTTAATTCGAAGCAATACCCTGGCGTTGAAGTTGTCGACCTCAGATAATCCATTTAGTCATACAAAAACAAGGCGGCAGAATCTTTTGATCCTGCCGCCTTTCTTATTTTAAGCAAATTGTGCACTGATAATTAATTTACAGCCTGGTGCAAATCCCTGTATTTTTTGATCAGGTTGTGCGATTCAAGCAATTCTGCTTTCTGATTGGCAATGATCTGTCTGATGTCAACCGGCAGATCCGTATCTGTTGCTAATGCGTCGTCATAAGCTTCCTGGGCTGCATCTTCACCATATTCGCAGCTTTCAAGAACCGAAGTTCTGTTGTGGCCGGTGAATGTTGCTTTAATGTCCATCCAAACTCTGTAAATTTTTCCCGAGTTCGTAGTGCCTGTTTCGATCTCTCCTCCCAGGTTTATGATTTCAGCACTCAGCTCATCAATGTTCTGGCGGCTTTCGTTCGCCATCTTTTGAAAGATGCCTCTCAGGTCGAGATCCATGTCCTCCACTTCATTAATCGCTCTCTCGTAACCCTCGATACGGTCGTTGTTAATTTTTATCAAGTCATTCAGAACTTCAACAAGATTTTCATTGGTTTCCATAACTAAGTCTATTTTAAGTTTGTGATAAGTATCCGTTATTGACATCAGCCTAAAAATGCTGTGCCATCGTTAATTTGCATGGAAAAGATGTTTCAGAGATTTCGGGCTGAACGTATATGTAGTTCTTTTTGCACTTATTATATCGCAATACCGACTTTAACGCCTCCCCAGCGGTGTTCCATTCCGGTGTGGAATTCTTTGGTGAGAAAGGACTGATAATATTCCAGATAAATGCGCCAGCACTGAACAACCAAACCGAAATTGTCCTGAAATGTCACTCTGTTAATTTGAGAAGATCTCAATTTGTAAGGACTATTCCTCGTAAATAAACCTCCCTGCAATGCGGCGTCGTATACATGGAAACCGACAAGTGGCTGATTATAAATGTAGAATTGAATGTTCTTCCTGAATTTTACCGGCCGGTTTTCAAATAGCGCATTGAACTTTCCGAGGCGAACCGTTACGCCTGCTTGCGCCTTACTGGTTAGTGTGCCAATCTGCATTTGGGTCTCGGTGTTAAGGGCGACAAGATTTTTGAAATTAAAAAGCTGCTTTTGAAACTGGACTTCGTAATTGATGATTACATCGTTCTTGATCTGATTTTGCCAGCCCTTAGGATCGCGGTCGCCCGTCCACTCATGAATTTTCGTTTGCATCTTGCCAGCAAAAGCAGCTGGCCCGATCATTCCGGTGCTTAGTATAGCAACCAATCGTATTTTTTTGAGTGAATCAGTTGAAGTGCGAAAGGATTTGAGCATAATGCACCCGGCAAAAGGACGATCATTATATAAGATGGCTTCGCAGGAAATGCTGGTTGGTGTGAAGCCATAATGTTCAAAAGCCAGCCCGTAATGTGTGGACTGGCCTATGTTCAGCAAAAGTTTGTTCAGTGGATTCTTCCTCAATCCTGGCGTTACCACTTCAAAACTGTAACCTTGAGTGTAGTAATAATCGCTCGTAGCAAAGAAATCATTGTCGTAATGCAGCCTGACATATTTGTCTCCCGCAACATTCCGGAATGACGCAGTCTGGTCAATGCGCTGCGCAATGCCGGTTTTTGGAATTATTAAAAATATGAGAATAAGGATTTTGAGATCATGCGCCATACTTTATATACGCTATCCAGCCGTTTCTAGACCTGGTGCGCCAGTAAAGACTTCACATGTTGCTCGCTTTCCGTGAAAAGCTTCATTTCCTCCACCTGCTTATTGAGGAAACGCTGAATTTTTCCATTTTCATAGGCCCGGAAGACCGCCGGATGTACATAATATTTTTTGCAGACCGTCCGTGTGTTTCCCAGATGCGCCGCCACAACGTCCAGACAAGTATTTAATGTCCTGGTCAGTTGTCGTTGCGTTTCATATTTTTCCTGATGGCTGAGATATTCAAATGCGGTAACGGTGCCCATCCAGGTGCGGAAATCTTTCGCCGAGAAGTTGGAGCCGGTATATTTCCGGATGTAATCATTCACCTGGCCAGCATTCAGCGAACATCGCCCGCCATTTTCCATCGTGTATTGAAAAAGCCGCTTTCCCGGCATTTCCTTATACTGTTTTACCAGCCTCGCCAGTTGCGTATCCCTTAATGTGATGTCCTGTTTAATTCCTTTTTTTCCGGTAAACATAAACCGGATCGTGTTGCCTTTAACGGTCGCGCAACGTGCGTCCAAAGTGGTGATTCCAGAAGAACCGTGCTTCAATTTATACCGCTGATTTCCCACACGAATGCAAGTCTTATCCATAATTTTGATTACCAAAGCAATGGATTTGTCAAGGTCAGAACTTGGTTTGCGCAGATCGCGCTCAACCTGTTCCCTAAGCTGTGGCAGTGCCTCCGAGAATGTAAGCAGCCGGTAATATTTGGTCTGGTTACGGATCAGGTTCCAGTGCGGGTGATAACGATACTGTTTTCTGCCTGCCTCATCAATCCCGGTTGCCTGGAGATGCGTATCCGGGTCCTCGCTGATCCAAACTTCCCGCCACGCAGGGGGCAGCACCAATGCTTTGATCCTGTTGATCTGAGCTTTGTCTTTTGCCCTGTTCCCACTTTTATCAAGATAATAAAATCTCGGTGCTTTACCTTTTCTGATAAACCCAGGCGCATTACCGGATTGAATGTAATTCAGACCTGCCGCAGCGGCTGTCAGGGCAGGATCTTTTCGTAATTTTTTAATTTGTTTTGCAGTGATGACGGGCG
The DNA here is from genome assembly GCF_022869785.1 of Dyadobacter chenwenxiniae. NCBI lineage: Bacteria > Pseudomonadati > Bacteroidota > Cytophagia > Cytophagales > Spirosomataceae > Dyadobacter > Dyadobacter chenwenxiniae. Next base: position 6,296,778 of record NZ_CP094997.1, read on the forward strand.
CTTCTGTCAACGTTCCAACTGCTACGGCTACCGACATAGATTTGTACTGTTAAACTATATTCCGACTCACTATTAAAGTGATACCAGCCGTAACAGGACGCTCATTCATTGGCCTATGAGGAACATTCTACTCAATTTGAAATCTCTTCCACGAGCGGATTATCGGATGATAGGAAGAAACAATGTGAAGGTCGAACCCATTCCCGGCTTGGAACGCGCGGTGATCAGTCCTTTATGGTTTTCCGCGATTTTCTTACAAATAGCCAGCCCTATGCCGGTTCCCGGATATTTATTGGCAGGGTGAAGTCGCTGGAAGACGTCGAAAATCCTTGTCTCATATTCCTTCTCGAACCCTATTCCATTATCCCCAAAAGAAATGCTGTGAAATTTTTGAAGCGGGGAAATGATCTCATTGATTGCGCTGCCGTCAACAACATTCACTTTAATGTCAATCTCGGGCGCCGTGTCGGGATCGGTGAACTTGATGGCGTTGCTGATCAGGTTCAGAAATAATTGGTGAATCTGGAAAGGAATAGCCTTTAATACAGGCAGCTCCTGCGCATGGACAGTCACATGGCGTTCTTCTACATTGTCCTGCAATTCGTGCAGCACATTCTTCAACACAATGTTCAGATCTATTTCTTCGAACACCTTTTCCATGTTTCCCGCTTTGGAGTAAGCAAGAATATCTTCGATCAGGTTTTGCATTTTCTCTGCCGCCGAACGCATGCGCTCAACAGAATCCTTCACCTGCGCCGAAAGGTCCGGATCTTCCCGGTCGAGAACCTTCGATGCAAAAATCTGGATCTTTCTCAGAGGTTCCTTCAAATCGTGCGTGCTGATCCAATTGAGGTTGGCCAGTTCCTGATTAGCGGTTTTCAGCTCTTCATTCAGGACACGGTTTGCATCTTCCTGGGTTTGGATCACCCTGTAATTAATGTGTTTCTGCAATGCGTAGGAGAATCCGGAGGCAACATTAACCTCGGATTTGCGCCAGGGGTCACTCTGATCCTTCACCACCTGCATCCAAAGCTCAAAAGATTTTCTGGGCGACAGGCGCAGACCGTCTTCATTAGCCAACATTGCTTTGTCCGGGTTCCCGGCCCAGTTATTTGTCTCAACCTTCTCGCGCCGCATCCATATGATCCCGTCCGAACCTCCGGACAATGCATGATAAAGAATGCCGGCAGCCTGCTGGGAAATGGAACTGCCTTCCGGATAATGATCGCTCAGGCAATGCGTAACCAATCCTTGCGTTTTGAAGTTGTCAGCAAGGAAATAGAACAGAGAAATTAATGGTTCATCCGGTGGTGTGATGCCGTTCTTATAAAGTTTATTGTTCAGAAAAATGGCTGCGCCGGTTGCATTGGCCAGTTTCAACAGTGAATTATCATTATGATATTCCTCGACAAAATTTTCATTTTCATGGAGCTTGGACAGCAATTCTACCAGGGACTTATCCACCTTCTGGCTCACTTCGAACTCCTCCGCTACTTCCCTCACAGCAATTTGTGAAGTAAGAAAATGTCCCTGAAGCAATGCGGAGAGCCTTGTATAGTGGGGTAATATTTTCGGAGAATAATGGTGGCAGGCAATCAAACCCCATAATTTCTGGTTTTGCAAAAGTGAAATAGTCAATGTTGCTCCAACGCCCATGTTTTTCAAATATTCAACATGGATCGGCGAAACGCTCCGCAGGATAGATAGGCTGAGGTCCAGTGATTTATTGGTCTTCTCGCTTGCGTCGTCTATGGTCAGGATCGGGACAGGCGTATATTTTATGTCTGCGATCATCCGCAACGGGTTACGTATGTATAGCTCCCGTGCTTGAACGGGAATGTCCGAATGCGGGTATTTTTGCCCGGCAAAAGAGTCAAGATCTTCCCGCTTGCTCTCTGCGATCACTTCGCCATTGTAGTCAGGATCAAATTTATAGATCATAACACGGTCGTAACCGGTAATGGCACGCGTTTCATTTGCTATTTCCCGGCAGAGTTCAGGTAAGTAAGTTATTTTCTCCATGATAGACACGAAAGTCCGTGTCTGGTTATAGAGATTGGGCAAATTAACCGTACCGTCAGGAAACGGCTCGAATTCGAGGATCAACGTCTCATTACTCTTGTGTACAGTAGTGTTATAGTAAGTGTCATGAATATTAAAAACAAATGGTTTCGCAGAATCAATCTGTTCTGCCGCGGAATATTCTTTAAAATCTGCGGCTTCCTGTACACTGAAAATGTCAGCCAAGGTCTTCCCTAGAATCATTTGAGGAATGATGCCCGTGTATTCAAAGCTGTTCTCGCTGCAAAAATCGATCAGATAAGTCCGGCTGTTCACGCCGAGCATAAAGCCGTGCGGTTGTATGCTTCCTGGTATATGGATGGGTTCACTTTCGCAGTTTGTCAGATTGGCAAGATTGCGGTTCACTATGTTTTTGATATTCATTCTTACTTTTCAATTACTGCTTCGTCAAGCCATTTGTCTATAATCGTAAATGTGTTAACAGCTCCTTGTATTATTTCAGCACTTTGTCCTGTTCCAAGCGCATATTGGGCAAATGGTGAGATAAAGGATTTCCACATAATGCCAGTTTGCTCACCATAGCCCCAAAAATAGGAGCCTCCGTTGTCCAGGGTGAGTCCAAGCGTTTTGTTAATATGTTTATATAAAATCCGGCCTCCCAATGTCGAACCTTCCAGCACATACATTGCTCCCAGATACCCGGCAACGGAAGAAAACGGAAATCTGTAAACGGGCAGGGCTTCGATTTGGTTTTTTGTGAAACCAGTCGCCAAAAGATCCTGTGTGACAAGCTGCGAACGGTAACGCTGGTCCAGATCCGGTATAATGTCTGCAATTTGAGGAAATACAAAATTTTCGCAGCCGAGTGTGACCCCGTATAGCGCGGATAAATAGTTTTGATAATCAACCAGGCTAACCTGTTCATTAAGAATCATTTTCGACAAATCATTCTCTTCCAGTTTTTGGTGGCTGACCGCTGTTTGCTTCCGTAAATTTTGAATAAATGAATCCTGCTCGGAATGAAAATTAGGCTCTTCGCTCATAGAGACAACTTGAATTTCTGGAAAAGCTAATCAGTAATCAAAAATTGTTCCATCCAGGCAAAGGATGTTGCGTGAATTCGGAATAAAGGCACTTCTTTTTATAAGGGAGATCGGAGCGTTTTACTGAAACGCACCAATAAGTAATGTCGGGGGAAGGCCGCGTTTTCGTTAAAATGGTACTTAAAACAGAAAGTGGTTACTGACTTCTAAAACAAATACCAGGAACTTTTGCAACTGAATATAATACGTTCCCAACATTCGTTTGGCACAGTATTTTAACAATTCAAAACATTATCACAAAAAAATGAAATAGATTATGAAAAAGATAACATTAACAGGGATGCTATTTGCGGCGATGCTGACATTCGCTGCCTGCAACGATACAAAGAAGGAAGACAGTAAAGAGGTTGCCGAAGAGCAAAATGACGCAACATTGGATGATACAAAACTGGAAGATGACTCGGAATTTGCCGTTGCTGCTGCTGATGGCGGTATGCTGGAAGTTCAGCTGGGTGAGTTGGCACAAACCAATGCAGCCAGTGTAGATGTGAAGAAATTCGGTAAGGACATGGCGACTGAGCATGGTAAGGCCAATGAAGAACTGAAAGCGTTGGCGCAACAGAAAAATATTACTTTGCCCATGTCGGTAAGCGACGATAAGCAGAAAAAAATTGACGAACTCTCCAAGAAAAAAGGCGCGGAGTTTGATAAAGACTATATTTCCTTCATGGTCGACGACCATAAAGAGGATATCAGCGAGTTTGAAAAAGCCGCCGGAGATGCCAAGGACGCGGAAGTAAAAGCATGGGCAGCAGGAAAAGTGCCGGCACTGAAACACCACCTGGAAATGGCGCAAGGTATTAAGGATAAGATGAAATAATATCCGTTTAAGTATAGTTTAAAGAGCCGGAAACCTGCATTGGTTTCCGGCTCTTTTACATTCGGCCCATTGAATAATCAAAAGAAATCCTGAATTTGTGACGCAGGAAGGCTCTTTAACGGCAGTTTTTCTAAGTTGTAAAGGAAACATTTGCTAAATCCTTTCTTATAAGCTTATTTTGTCTACCAATTATATAGAGTATAGCTGATGCGTAAGAATTTTTCCCTGTTCCGTTCCCTTTTGAGCCTGCTCGCCATCATGGGCGCATGTGGCGTTTCCGTTGCCCAAACTGCAACCCGACCCAACATTATATTCATCTTTTCCGACGACCACGCGTATCAAGGCATAGGTGCGTATGGAAATAAGCTGGTTAAAACGCCGAACATTGACCGCATAGCACGCGAGGGAGCGCTCATGACTAACAACATTGTAACAAATTCCATCTGCGGGCCAAGCCGTGCTACGTTGCTGACGGGAAAGTATAGCCATATTAATGGTTATAAAAGAAATGACAGGACCAGGTTTGATACAAACCAGACATTGCTTTCCAAAACGTTGCAACAAAGCGGTTACCAGACAGCATGGATAGGAAAAATGCACTTAAATAGCCTCCCTGCTGGTTTCGACTACTGGAATGTATTGCCTGACCAGGGAAATTATTACAATCCGGATTTTGTAGGCCAGCCGAATGACACAACGCATTACACAGGCTATGTATCGGATCTGATCACGAAATTCTCTGTGGACTGGCTTGAAAAACGGGAAAACACGAAACCATTCTTCCTGATCGTTGGGCATAAAGCTACCCACCGCGAATGGCTCCCTGACTTGCAGGACCTGGGGGCCTATGACCATGTAACATTCCCGCTTCCGGCAAATTTCTACGATGATTACAAAGGCAGGACCGCGGCCATGCAACAGGATATGAGCATTGAAAAAACCATGCGGCTGAGACAAGATCTGAAGGTGGATGTGGATTACGAAAAAGACTGGGCATACAAGCGCTTTACGCCAGAACAGAAAAAGATTTTCAAGGCATACTATGATAAAATCGGAAAGGAAGTAACGGATAAAAAACTGACCGGTAAGGCATTAACCGAATGGAAATATCAGCGATATCTGCGCGACTATTTTTCTGTTGCCAACTCGCTGGACCGAAACATAGGAAAGCTGCTTGACTATCTGGATAAGTCGGGTTTGTCAAAAAATACAGTTGTAATCTATGCATCTGATCAGGGATTTTATCTCGGAGAGCACGGCTGGTTCGATAAGCGTTTTATCTATGAAGAATCACTGAAAACGCCGTTTGTGATCCGTTACCCGGGTGTTATCAAGCCAGGTAAAAAAGTGGAAGACCTGATCGTGAATGTAGACTGGGCTCCGACTGTGTTGAATATCGCCGGTGCAAAAATTCCAACTGACATTCAGGGGAAATCATTTTTACCCTTATTAAAAGACAACCAGACGGCGAAAGTGCCCTGGCGTAAGGAAGCGTATTATCATTATTACGAATTCCCCGAGCCTCACCATGTTTATCCGCACTTCGGCTTGCGTACAAGCAGATATAAGCTGGCTTATTTCTATGGAGGAGCTGATTCGTGGGAATTGTTTGACCTGGAAAAAGATCCTGCAGAGGGTTCCAACATTTACGGCACGCCCGGCACTGAAAAGATAACAGCCGACTTAAAAGAAAAATTAAAGGCGCTCATGAAGGAATACAAGGACGACGAGGCACTGAAAATACTGGTCGGCGCCAAAAGCATTTAATTAAACGGACTGTGTACAAAACAGAATATGACGCGATTGTGGTAGGGGCCGGTCCGAATGGGTTAGCGGCGGCCATTACATTACGCGAAGCAGGACTTTCTGTTTTGATTGTCGAAGCCAGGTCAACCATCGGCGGCGGCATGCGATCCGCCGAGTTGACGCTCCCTGGCTTTGTACACGATGTCTGTTCGGCAGTGCATCCGATGGCGGTGCTTTCCCCGTTTTTCAAGACGTTACCATTAAAGGATTTTGGCCTGGAAATGATTCAGCCGGAATATGCCGCGGCGCATCCGTTCGACGATGGGAAAGCAGCTATTTTACATGAGTCGGTAACCCAAACTGCCGGGGGGCTAGGAGGTGACGAAAAGGCTTATCTCAACTTCATGCAGCCATTGTTAGCGGATTTGCCCGGCTTGCTTCCCGATCTGCTGGGCCCGCTCAGGTGGCCAAAGCACCCGATCGATCTTGTAGAATTCGGATTAAAAGCGCTTCCTTCCGCTACCTGGACAGGCAAATTTTTTAAAACAAAAGAGGCAAGAGGACTTTGGGCAGGAATGGCGGCGCATGCAATACAGCCTTTGCAGAGCACCGCCACGTCGGCATTCGGGATAATGTTAATGGCAGGCGCCCACTTGGTCGGCTGGCCGATTCCCAAAGGTGGAAGCCAGTCGATTGCCAATGCGCTCGCCAGTTACTTTCTGTCCATAGGCGGTGAAATACAAACAGATTTCGAGGTGAAATCGCTGGACGAGCTGCCGGATTCGAAGGCGGTTCTGCTGGATGTTACACCGAAACAACTTTTAAGCATTGCGGGGGCCAGGCTGAGTGCTTCGTATCGCAAACGTCTGGAAAAATATCGGCAGGGAATGGGCGTTTTTAAAATAGACTGGGCGCTGAAGGAGCCGATCCCCTTTACCGCAGACGCCTGCAAAAAAGCCGGAACGGTGCATCTGGGCAACACATTTGAAGAAATAGCGCACGGTGAAAAAAGTATACATTATGGAAAGCATGTGGATAAGCCCTTTGTATTGCTTGCACAGCAAAGTCTCTTTGATCCCGGACGCGTGCCTGCGGGAAAACAATCGGCCTGGGCTTATTGCCACGTTCCCAATGGCTCGGAGAAGGATATGACAGCCATTATTGAAAATCAGGTCGAGCGTTTTGCGCCTGGTTTCCGGGACATTATTATTGAAAAGCATACCATGAACACTGTCCAAATGGAAGCCTATAACCCTAATTACATAGGGGGAGACATTAATGGTGGCATTCAGGATATCTTCCAATTATATTCCAGGCCTACATTGCAGATTTCCCCTTACAGGACATCCGCCGAGGGCATTTATCTGTGTTCATCGTCGACCCCTCCGGGCGGTGGTGTACATGGTATGTGCGGTCATCATGCGGCCAGGCAGGTTTTGAAGGATGTTTTTAAATTAGATAGCATTAGAGCAGAGCGCGTTAAATGAGTCAGGATATGAAGATTTTGCAGCCCATTAAGATTGGTTTTTTCATTGGGATAATAACCTTAATCGCAACCAGTTGCGACAAAAAGCAGACTGCGGAAGAAAGGAAAGCCGATAGCCTTGCACATTGCATTGCCGACGGCATTCCGTCGAGGGCGTCGGCAATAAAAAATGCGAGTTACATTACCGAAGGGAAAGGTGATACAACCGGAATGGCGTGGATCAATGGCGGCAAGTTCCTCATGGGAGCCGACGAATTTCCGGATTCGCGCCCTATGCATGAGGTGACCGTCAATGGCTTTTATATAGATAAGCATGAGGTTACCAACGCAGAATTTGCGGCTTTTGTGAAAGCGACCAATTACAAAACTGTTGCGGAAAGACCGTTGAACCCGGCTGATTATCCGGGCGTTCCTGCCGATAAGCTGGTTCCCGGATCGGCCGTTTTTACGCCTACACCAACACGCGTTTCTTTGGATAACCCCTTACAATGGTGGAACTACGTTGCCGGCGCAAGTTGGGCGCATCCCGAAGGGCCATCATCCTCGATTAAAGGCCGCGAGAATTATCCCGTCACCCATGTATCTTACGAAGATGCCGCTGCTTACGCCAAATGGGCAGGAAAAAGGCTTCCTACCGAAGCGGAATGGGAGTTTGCCGCGCAGGGCGGTAAGGGTAACCACACTTATTATTGGGGTGATGAATTGAAGCCCGGGAACAAATGGGTGGCAAATATTTACCAGGGGAGTTTTCCGGACAAAAACACAAAAGAAGACGGCTTCCTCACCGCAGCGCCCGTGCAAACATTTCCCGCTAATCCTTACGGTTTGTATGATATGGACGGCAATGTATGGGAATGGTGTGAAGACCTTTACAGACCAGATTATTACCAAAAAAGCCCGAAGGATAATCCAAAAGGACCCGCTGATAGTTATGATCCCGACGAGCCAGGCGCTGTAAAACGTGTACAGCGAGGCGGTTCTTTCCTTTGCAGTGACGATTATTGCATCCGCTACAAGGCAGGCAGCCGGGGAAAAGGCGAGGTTACCAGTGGCAGCAATAACCTTGGGTTCCGTTGTGTAAAGGATAAGATCTAAATTTTTGTTAAGATTGAGTGAAATGAGTATGCATTTTCTAACGGTTCCAGGCCTGGCAAGCTCAGGTCCCCAGCACTGGCAGACCATATGGGAACAACAGTATCCGCATCTGTTTAGCAGGGTGCAGCAGGAAAACTGGGACTGGCCTGTGAAGGAGGACTGGGTTAGGCAATTGGATAAACAAATAAGTGAATTGACGGGCCCTACTGTGCTGGTGGGGCATAGTTTGGGATGTATAACCATTGCACATTGGGCGCAGGAACACAGCTCTTTAAACATTAAAGGTGCATTGCTTGTGGCACCCGCCGATGCCGAAATGTCAAAGCGTTTAAATTTTGTTGTTGGATTTACGCCGATCCCCGTTAAACCTTTTGAATTTAAAACGGTCGTAGTAGCGAGCACCAATGACATTTATGCAACAATAGGCAGGTCAAAGACTTTCGCTGAAAACTGGGGCAGTGATTTTGTTAATGTTGGAAAAAAAGGGCATATCAATGCGGTTTCAGGACTGGAAGATTGGAAAGAAGGAAAAGCGATCCTGGAAAGCCTTAGTGGGTTAAAGTTTGCCGAATAAATTTTATTATATCTTCTTATCTTACAAATCAATTTTACAACTTAACAATCGAATGACTATGAAAAAAATGTTTGTTTTCCTTGTTGCGGGTTTGCTGTTCAATGCTGCTGCAATCGCTGGCGGTCCTGATAAAAAAGCTGCGGACAAAACACTTGCAGTTGACACAAAAAGCAGCAAAATAACCTGGGGCGCTAAAAAAGTAACTGGAACGCACGCGGGCACAGTGCCTGTGGAAAGTGGTTCATTGATTGTTGATGGAAATAAATTGAAAGGAGGAAGCTTTGTTGCGGACGTAAAATCGCTTGTTGTGACTGACATCGAGGATAAGGATATGAACGGAAAACTAACAGGTCACCTTAAAAGTGATGACTTCTTTTCAGTTGAAAAACATCCTCAGGCCAAGCTTGTGATCACCTCGGTAACACCAAAAGGAGGTGATAATTATGACGTTGCCGGTAAACTGACCATTAAGGGCATCACACAGGATGTGAAATTCCCTGCAACGGTAAAATCAGACGCTAACAAAGTGACTGCTAATGCAAAAGTGACGGTGGACCGCACTAAATATGATATTAAATTCCGCTCTACCAACTTCTTCGAAAACCTTGGAGACAAGGCGATCGAAAACGATTTTACATTGGATGTGAATCTTGTTGCTAACAAATAAGACAAGGTAATTTTAAGAAAAGTTTGTATAATCCGGCTCGATTTCGTTCGAGTCGGATTTTTTTTTAACCCAATCTTATCCATGAAAAAGATATTTACCAGCCTTTTCCTGAGCCTGATATTATTTGCAGGAAATGCTTTTGCCCAACAGGATAACAAGCTGCCCGACTGGACATTCGGCGGTTTCCAGCGTCCCGCAGGCGTTAACCCTGTCATTTCCCCGGATTCAACTTCGACATTCTTTTGTCCGATGAACAAAAAGCAAGTTGATTGGGAATCCAACGATACATTCAATCCGGCGGCAACGATCAAAGACGGAAAAATCGTGGTCCTTTACCGCGCCGAGGACAAAGCAGGCCGCGCAATCGGAAAGCGCACTTCCCGCATTGGTTATGCGGAAAGCGAAGACGGCATCACATTCAAAAGACGCAAAGAACCCGTTTTGTATCCCGCAGAAGACAGCCAGAAAAAGAACGAATGGCCAGGAGGCTGCGAAGATCCGCGCGTTGCCGTCACCGAAGATGGCTTGTACGTGATCATTTATACGCAATGGAATCAGGACAAAGCGCGGCTGGGCATTGCCACGTCAAGAGATTTATTAAAATGGGAAAAGCACGGCCCGGCATTTACCAAAGCATTCAATGGTAAATTCAATGAGATCTGGTCAAAATCCGGCTCCATCGTAACCAAGTTGGTCGGCGACAAACAGGTTATCGCAAAAATCAATGGCAAATACTGGCTCTACTTTGGCGAGGCGAATGTAAACCTGGCATCGTCAACCGACCTGATCAACTGGACGCCGCTCGTAGACAGTAAAGAAAACCTGGTTAACCTGATCTCACCTCGCAAAGGCTTTTTCGACAGTAACTTAACAGAATGCGGCCCGCCAGCCATTGTTACGGACAAGGGAATTGTGCTTTTATACAATGGTAAAAACGATAAAGGCGAGGACGGCGACAAGCGTTTTACGCCCAACAGTTACTGCGCCGGCCAGGTTTTGTTTGATAAAAATGATCCTTCCAAAGTGCTGGCCAGGCTGGATGTTCCGTTCTTCCGTCCCATGGAACCGTTCGAAAAGAGCGGACAGTATGTTGCCGGGACGGTTTTTATTGAAGGAATGGTCTATTTTAAAAATAAATGGCTCCTATACTACGGCTGCGCAGACTCCCGTGTTGGCGTAGCGATCTACGATCCTAAAACGAAAACTTCCGGCGATCCGTTGCCGTGAAAGACAAGTCGCAGCGTTTTAACCTCCGACATCTCGTTGCTAACAGTATTTTACGCCTCTGGCATTTGCATCTGCAATTTGGCCGGGGAGCTGCGAACAGCGTTTGCATCATTTAATTTTTGCCGATCGATCGATCGGAATTGAATGGGCGTATATGGTAATATAAAAAACGAACTTATTACCTATGAAAACGTCGATCAAATTTACAAGCTTTCTTGCAGTGGCTTTAATGACTGCTTTTGGTGCATTTGCGCAGGAAAAAACAGTAACGGTGGGTGGAGCAGAAATGTATCCTAACAAAAACATCATTGAAAACGCAGTTAATTCAAAAGATCACACAACATTGGTTGCCGCAGTAAAAGCAGCTGGCTTGGTAGAAACATTGTCAGGCACAGGTCCTTTCACAGTTTTCGCACCGGTAAATTCAGCGTTTGCAGCACTTCCGGCAGGAACGGTTGATAACCTGTTGAAACCAGAAAACAAAGCAACATTGACATCGGTATTGACTTACCATGTGATCCCTGGAAAAGTTGATTCTAAATCAGTTGCGAAAATGATCAAAGATGGCAACGGAAAAGCAATGGCGAAAACAGCACAAGGCGCTGAGCTTACTTTCTCCATGGATGGAAAAGACCTGATTGTTACAGATGCAAAAGGCAATAAGGGAAAAGTAACCATTGCAGATGTGTACCAATCGAATGGCGTGATCCACGTGATCGACAAAGTTTTGATGCCTTAATGAATTGAGTTTTGCGAGTTTGGTTGTGTAGAGTGGTTGTGATGTGGCGGGAGGGCTTAGGCTTTCCCGCCTTTTTTGTGCGCAATGCAGACTTTCCAGGTTTTTAAAACCTGGAAAGTCTCATCCAGGCAGGTTAGTACAGGACAGTCCGACGGATAATTTTAGGAATTTTTGGATATTATTTTCTGCTTTTTTAAGAGTAGTTAAGTTAAAATTGCCGTTGTTGTAAGGGAAGCCATTGTTTCAGAAGTCACTAAACCTATAAATACAATCCAAATGAATTCCAGATTTATTAGCGCCGGACTTATCCTGGCCGTTTTATTGAGCATTGGAAGCCAGATTTCATGCATTGCCCAAAAGAAAGAAAAAGGGTTCGTATCCATTTTTGATGGCAAATCATTAAAAGGATGGGATGGTGATCCAAAATACTGGAGAGTGGAAAATGGAAATCTTGTAGGAGAAATCACACCTGAGACCCTTTTGAAAACAAATTCATTCATCATCTGGAAAGGCGGCGAGCCGGCAGATTTCGAATTGAAAGGCTCTGTAAAGATCGCGACAGCCGGTAATTCAGGCATTAATTACAGAAGCGAGCAGTTGACAGATGTGCCTTTTGCATTAAAAGGTTACCAAGCCGATATTGATGGAAAAAACAACTATACAGGCCAAAATTACGAGGAACGCAAAAGAACAACCCTTGCATATCGCGGTCAGAAAACAACCATTAAACCTTATACAGGAGAAAATACACCAGAAGCTGTGCGCGCAGGCGTAAAAGGCAATGCATGGACAGGTTTAGAAGTGACCGGGTCATTGGGCAAATCCGATTCCTTGAAAACTTTGATTAAAAGCGAAGACTGGAACGAGTTTCACATTGTGGCCAAAGGAAACCGTCTGCAACATTACATTAATGGTGTTTTGATGAGCGAAGTGACGGATAATGATACAGCAAATGGCAAAAAAAGTGGTTTGCTTGGCGTGCAGGTTCACGTAGGCCCGCCTATGAAAGTGGAATACAAAGATTTGAGAATCAAACAATAGCGTCAGTGCCAGCTGCTGGCAACAACGAAATTTAGTACAATGAATAAAATAGGATTTAATGTGCTGGCCTGGACGGCGGCGGTTTCTGATGATCTTTTCCCAATTCTGGACCGCTTAAAAGGCATTGGTTATGACGGAGCCGAATTTTATTTAGGCCCTCAGGAATCAGCCGCATATCAGCGTGTAGGAAATTATACCAAAGACATTGGCCTGGAAACAACAGCTGTTATGACGCTCGGCGCGGATGAAAATCCGGTGAGTGAATCAGTCGAGGTGCGGCAAAGGGCTTTGGATAAAATCAAATGGGCTGTTGATCGCGCACATGATCTGAATGCGAAAATTATTTGCGGGCCGTTTCATTCAGCGCACACGGTCTTTGTCAACCGGCCTGCTTTGGAGCAGGAATATGCATTGGTCGGGGAGGTCTTGCATGCCGCCGCAGACTATGCCGCACAAGCCAACATTACATTCGCATTAGAAGCGCTCAACCGTTTTGAATGCTATTTGTGCAACACCATGGAGCAATTACTCAAACTGGTGAAAGCAACGGATCATCCCAATGTGCGCGCCATGTTCGACACGCATCATTCCAACATTGAAGAGAAAAAATACGCAGCAGCACTGCAAACCATTGCACCCGTACTGGCCCACGTCCACATCAGCGAGAATGACCGCGGCACGCCAGGGGACGGGCAAGTGCTTTGGGATGATGCATTTTCGTCATTGGCCGCAATCAAATATCAGGGCTGGCTTACCATTGAAGCATTTTCGAGGAACGATCCGGATTTTGCCAATGCAATCGGCGTTTGGCGAGAGTTTTCAGATCCATGGGACATTGCAGAGAACGGCTACAAATTTATCCGAGAAATGAGCTTGAAACACGGTCTTTGAGCAAACCAACATCATTCCTGACCCATGCAAAAAACCTTGAAATCATTGCTGTTCATAAGCTTTGCTACATTAATATTCAGTTTTATATCAATTTGTACAAACGCACAGGGCAACGACGCAAGCAAATATCGTGTCATTTACAAAGGCGATAAGGGACCGGGCGTTGGCAAAAACATTGTTTTTATTGCCACCGACCATGAATACAGAGGCGAAGAATCGTTGCCAGCGTTAGCGAAAATTCTGGCAAAAACGTATGGCTTCACCTGCACAGTGGTCTACGCGCTCGATTCTGTCGGTAACATTTTCCCGGGAGGATCAGACATTAAGGGCCTCGACGTGCTGGATAAAGCCGACTTACTGGTCATGTTCATGCGCTTCGCTAGTTTCCCGGACACAGAAATGCAGCACATTGACGATTATGTAAAGCGTGGAGGGCCAATCGTCGCTTTCCGCACATCTACCCACGCTTTTGATACAAAAAAGAATCCCAAATGGGCCCATTACGGCTGGGACTACAAAGGCGATAAAACCAATTGGAAAGATGGTTTCGGCGAATATGTCTTAGGTGAGAGCTGGGTTTCCCATTATGGAACGAACCACAAGCAATCTTCCAAAATCATTATTGAAAAATCACAGGAATTGCACCCCATCATGCGCGGCGTAAAAGATATGTGGGTGCAGTCCGGCGGCTACACAGCCGAACCGAAAGGGACGGTGCTCGCAAGAGGTCAGGTGCTCAACGGCATGACTGCAATTTCCGAGCCCGACAAAACCAAAGAATTGCTTCCAGTCGCTTGGATTAAGGATTATCAGGTCGAAAACGGGAAAAAAGGGCGCTCATTTACAACTACGCATGGTGCTTCTGAGGATTTGCTGAATGAAGGTTTTCGCCGGATGGCGCTGAATGCGACATTCTGGGCGATGGGCATGGAAAAAGAGATTAAGCCATCCAATGACATCGCTTTCGTGGGACCTTACAAACCCACCACATTCAATTTCAGCGGTTATAAGGCCAATGTGAAACCATCGGATCTGGCCGGCTGGGATTCACTGATTATGCCCGGTGAAATTGTTAAAAAGAAGACGAAGTAATTTTTGATTTACATAAATTAATTAAAACATTTAATGTCTCAAACACTTCCATTTCGCTTCGGATCAGAGGTTTACACCTGGTTTATGAGCAACAACGGTCAAACGCATCAAGGTCGGCTGGGCCATATGATTGAAGTGATAGCCAAAGCCGGGTTTACCGGAATTCAGCCCATTTTCACCTGGATGGGGGATTTGATCGATCCTGATAAGCTGGAAGCAAAGCTGGATGAACAAGGCATTGAGCTGGCTGCGTTGGCCTTAGCATTGGATTGGAATGAAGCTGAGGAAACCGAGCGCGAGCGCGAAGTGGCGGATCATGCGATCAGAGTCTTACAACGTTTTCCAGGTGCTGTTTTAAATACGGTCCAAATTCCAACAGGCCGTCACGATCTGGCTGAGCGTCAAAAAAGGCTTGTTAACATTGTAAATACGGTTTCAAGACGCGCCGCAGATAAAGGCGTTCCGTGCAGTTACCACCCCAATTCACCGCACACATCCATTATCCGCACAGCAGAAGATTATAAGATTGTGCTGGAAGGACTGGACGCATCGGTTACAGGCTGGACACCAGACGTCGGTCATATTATCAACGGCGATATGGACCCATTGGCCAAAATGAAAGAATATCAGTCGCTCATTAACCACGTCCATTTCAAAGACTGGGACGGAAATCCTGAATTTACATTAATGGGCAAAGGGAAAGTGGATCTTTTGGGTGTAACCCAATGGCTGAAAGATATTAATTACACCGGCTGGATCATTTGTGAAGACGAAGGAAAAGAAGCATTGGAAGATCCCGACTTCGTCACAACACACGACGGAAGCTGGATCCAGAACGAGCTTATTCCGGCATTGAGGTGACTTCGGCTGTCGGCTATCGGAACAGATATCTGTTGCTGCACAGGCCCCAGCGGGGCTTCCTGTTCTAGAAATATGAATTGACAATTTGTTTGAGCCCCGGCGGGGCTTCCTGTTTCTAAAAAATACGAATCGACAATTTTGTTTAGGCCCCGGGGGGCTCCCTGTTTCTAAAAAATACGAATCGACAATTTTGTTTAAGCCCCGGCGGGGCTCCCTGTTTCTAGAAATACGAAACGACATTATTTGAGCCCCGACGGGGCTTTCTGTTTCTAGAAAATACGAAACGACATTATTTGAGCCCCAGCGGGGCTCCCTATCATTAACCAGCACGATGCCAACGATAAAAACCAACGGAATAAACATGTACTACGAAGAAAGAGGTTCCGGTGAGCCGCTTTTGCTGATCATGGGCATCACGGCGCCCGGGGCAGTCTGGAATGTGCATGTGGCCGACTGGAAACATCATTTTCGCTGCATTATCGGCGATAATAGAGGGGTAGGACAGACGGACAAGCCAGCAGGCGCATACACAAGCGAGCAAATGGCCGACGATTATGCAGGTTTACTGGATTCCCTTGAACTTGAAAATGTAAATGTTGTAGGTTGTTCAATGGGCAGCACGATTGCCCAGCAACTCGCGATCCGGCATCCTGAAAAAGTGAAATCACTGGTGTTAATGTGCCCCTGGGCACGCTGCGACGCTTACGCGAAAGGATTATTCCAGCATATCATGAACAGCAAAGCGAGGTTCAGGCCGGAGGAATTTAGCTTATATATTCAATTATTGATCTTTTCAAAATCATCGTGGGACGATCCCAGAAAGCACGAAGAACTTGAATTGGGCAGAAAGCAGGACGCCGTAAATCCTCATCCGCAGCCCTTACACGGACTGGAAGGGCAGGCCGCGGCATGTATCAATCACAATGCGCTGGCTGATTTGGAGAAAATCAATCAACCTACATTGGTCATAGGAGGACGGGAGGATATTTTCACACCCGTTTGGATGGCGGAGGAAGTCGCAAACGGCATTCCGAACGCTGAGCTTTTCCTTTACGACAAGCTCGGACATGCTTTTCACTTCGAAAACACGGATGATTTCAACCTGAGAGTGAGGGATTTTCTATCAAAAACACATTAAAAGGAGGTGTTTAATGCCTTTTTTATTTTTGAATTGACCTAATACAAAATGGAAAGTGCGGAGCATATAAATCAGGACCAGCCAGCAGACTGGAAAAACAAAGTATCCAATCACGCTCAGATAGGCGGAATCGAAACGTCCATTCTCGACAATGGCGCCGGAAGAGGAACACGGATTGCCTGGATCAATACAGGAGCCGGATTACGTTTCAAAGTGGTGATTGACAGGGCGATGGATATTGCAGAAGCGTTTTATAATCAGCATAGTCTGGCCTGGCTGAGCCACGGAGGCATCACCTATCCGCAGCCGTTTTCCGACAAAGGCATTGATTGGTTACGCACATTCGGAGGCGGTTTGCTTACAACTTGCGGCCTTACGCACGTGGGCGGGCCTGAGTCCGACAAGTTTGGTGACAGAGGCTTGCACGGATTGATCAGCAATTCACCGGCAGAAATCGTTTCCATTATTCAACCTGACGTGAGGGCCGGGAAGCTGGAAATGAGCATTACAGGCATTATCAGGGAAACAAAACCATTCGGGCCCAGTCTGGAACTCAGAAGAACCATTTCAGCAACACTGGGACAACCCGGACTTCGCATTCACGACGAAGTAACCAATAAAGGCAACACGCCATCGCCTCATATGCTTTTGTATCATTTCAATTTCGGCTGGCCGCTGGCTGACGATGGAACAGATATTCTGTGGAGAGGCAAATGGCATCCGAGGCACGGAGAAGAAAATGCCAGGATTTTCAAAGAAGGAAACAATTTCAAAAAGTGCCCCGCCCCACTGGACGATCACCTCGGAAGCGGTGAAGAAGTGGCTCTGATTGACATAGAAGCAGATATTTTTGGCGACAGCGTCTGCGGACTTTATAATGCTAAAATCGGTCTGGCTGTTGGGCTAAAATTTAAAAAAGAACAGCTCCCCTGGATGGCGAATTGGCAACATTGGGGCAAAGGCGAATACGTTACCGGCCTCGAACCAAGTACGCATCCGCTGTCCGGCCAGGCAAAAGCGAGAGAGGATAAGACCTTGATTTTCATTGCGCCGGAGGAGACGAAGGTTTATGATTTGGAGTTGAATGTGATGACTGAGAAGGAAGCGATTGATGAGTTTGTGTTAAATGTAAATGTGGCCTAGGCTTCCTTTGTCAGCCTGAGCGGAGTCGAAGGCGCGCTACTCCTTGGTGACGCGCCTTCGACTCCGCTCAGGCTGACAAGGGAAAGTAAAAGCTCAGGCTGACAAAGCAAAAGTGAAAGCGCAGCTAATAAAGGCATAAGCACGAGGCTCACGCTGGCAAAAGCAAAAGCCTGAGCTGACGACGGATACAAAAAATAACAAAGCAAAAGTTTACAACTAAACCAATTTATTAACCACAATGGGACTTTCGAGTATAGCTGAAAAGGCATTAGAGCAGGGAAAAGGGATTTTGCGTTTGGCGCCGACTTGGGTGCCGCGTTCGTTTTGTGTTCCAGGGCGCAGGATCAAGTTACATCCGGACGATTATTATGTGCTGGGCGGCGTCCGCGGCGGGATTGATGAGCGCTGGTTGTCATCCACCACACCTGCGAAGAATGGACCCTTAACCGGTGAAAATGAGGGTTTAAGTGCCGTTGTTTATGATGATGGAAATGGCGAGCAGCAAATTTTGCTGAAAGACGCTGTGGAAGAGCTAAAAGGCGCGCTGATCGGCGACCGTTTGTGGGATGAATATCAAAGCTGGCCGATGTATTCCAAGTTTTTTGATAACATGGGCCCACTTCCGCACCACATTCACCACAATGATGAACACGCTGCATTAATCGGCCAAAACGGCAAGCCTGAGGCTTATTATTTTCCGCCGCAACTGAATAACCACGGCGGTGATTTTCCTTACACATTTTTCGGCATCACGCCTGGAACGACCAAGGAGCAGATCAAGGAATGTCTGATGAATTTCAATAAAGGTGACAACAAGATCACGAATTACTCATCTGCTTTCCGCCTTGAACCGGGAACGGGTTGGGACGTTCCTCCTGGAATGTTGCACGCACCGGGAAGCTTGTGCACATACGAGCCGCAGAAAGCTTCCGACGTTTTTGCTATGTATCAATCCCTTGTAAATGAAGCGATTGTTCCTGAGGAATTGCTTTGGAACGGAACGCCGGAGGACAGAAAAGGGGATTACGACCAATTGATGGAAGTGATCGACTGGGAATTGAATACCAATCCTAACATGCTCGAAACCCGCTTCATGCGCCCTAAATCGGTTCGTGATGATGCGGAAATGGAAGCGGAAGGTTATAGCGAAAAGTGGGTTTGCTATCTCAATGAAGCATTCAGCGCGAAAGAGCTGACTGTTTTCCCTAGTCAAACTGTAACGATCAAAGATGCAGCGGCTTACGGGATTATTGTGATGCAAGGTCATGGCAAATTCGGTGAGTGGGACATTGAGACACCTGCATTGATCCGTTATGGACAACTGACTAACGATGAGTTTTTTGTAAGTGAAAAAGCGGCAACAGATGGCGTTGTAATCATCAATCCTTCCAAAACAGACCCCATTGTAATTCTAAAACACTTCGGTCCGGGAAATCCGGATTTGGTGTTGTAAAAGTTAAAAGTTTATGAGTCGATGAGTTTAAAGAAATTATAAACTTTTAACTCTAAACTCATAAACCTTGAACTATAAACTTCTTAAACTTTAAACTTCTTAACCATGCCAGAAAATAATTATCCTAAGCTTCACAATGCCACATGGCCTGGGATTGTGGGTAAAGGTTCTGATGAAGAGCCGATTATTTCTTTTGATACAATGCTCGAAAAAACCGCGTCTGCGGAAGTGGACGGAGTTCGTTTTGACGGCGTTGATCTGGGCCTTTTCGACCCGCATGTTGGTATTTATATGAACCAGGACGGCGGCGCGGAGCGCCTGGCTGAAAAGTTGAGCGGCCTGAACCTCGAAGTGGGGAGCCTTGTGGCCAATGTCTGGGCCGGTTCTGCGATGGGGACAAAGGAAGCGAAAGATACATTTGTGGAGCAGGTGCGCCAGGCTTGCATTTTTGGTAAAAAACTGCGTGACCTCGGCATCCGTCAGGGCGGCGTAATCCGCGTTGATTCAGCCGCTTCACCGGAAGTTTGGTCTGCTGATCCTGCTGCGAACACAAAGCAAATTGCTGAAACATTCCGACGCGCTTGTGATGTAGCGGCTGATTTTGGTGAAAAAATTGCCGCCGAAGGAGAAATTTGCTGGGGCGGGATGCATAGTTGGAAAGCCATGCTTGATACACTGAAAGCTGTTGGTCGCCCGAATATGGGTTTCCAGGCCGATATGTCGCATACATTCCTTTATTTATTGGGTTACAATGCACCTGACGATCGGATTTTGCCGGTTGATTTCCAGTGGGGCGACCGTTTTGCTTTGGAAGAAGGTTTGAAAAAAATGACTGCTGAATTGCGTCCCTACACATTCGATTTCCACGTTGCGCAAAACGACGGAACAGTTCATGGAACAGGTTCACACGACAAAACCGGCCGTCACTGCCTGGCGACAGATCCCAATGGAAAGCTGGACATTACAAAAGATGCAGGATATTGGCTACGCGACGAAAATGGCAATGTTACCAAGGCATTCCGTCACATTTGCTGGGACGGCTGCATGTTCCCGAACGAGGTGATGACCAATCAGCAGACCTGGAATGACATTCTCGCGGCGCTAGTAAAAGTGCGTCAGGCGCATGGCTGGTATCAGGAAGATAAAGTTATTTCTCCCATCGTTTAACCCGATTTGAATTCAGAAATATGTCAAATAAAAAAGAAATCAGGATTGCGTTGATCGGAACCGGATTAATGGGCCGGACGCATTCCAATGGATATAAAAGAATAGGCGACTTCTTCCCTGAGCTGGAATATCGTCCCGTTTTAAAGGCAGTTTGCTCGCGTAACGAAGAAAAAGTGCGTGCATTTGCCGAGCAGTGGGGTTACGAATCCATTGAAACCGATTGGCGGAAAATCATCGAGCGCGATGACATTGATGCAATAGATATTTGTACACCCAATGATACGCATGCCGAAATAGCGATTGCAGCAGCTGCGGCAGGTAAAATGATCCTATGCGAAAAGCCATTGGCAAGAACACTGGAAGAAGCCAAAACCATGGTGGATGCCATTGAAAAAGCAGGCGTTCAGAACACGGTTTGGTATAACTATCGTCGTGTGCCTGCGGTAACATTGGCGAAACAAATCGTTGATTCCGGCAAGCTGGGTCGTATTTTCCATTATCGCGCCAATTTCCTGCAGGACTGGACAATCAACCCGGATGTTCCGCAAGGAGGCGCTGCGACGTGGCGACTTGATGTAGACGCAGCTGGATCTGGCGTAACGGGCGATTTGCTTGCACATTGCATCGACACAGCGATGTGGATCAATGGTGGGATTAAGGACGTTTCGGCTGTTACTGAAACATTTATCAAAGAACGCGTGCATTCAGCCAGCGGCGAGGTGAAAAAAGTCGGCATTGATGACGCCTGTATTTTCCACTGCCACTTCGATAATGGTTCACTAGGTCTCTTTGAATCAACGCGTTACGCACGTGGCCATAAGGCGCTTTATACATTTGAAATCAACGGCGAGCACGCTTCCATCCGTTGGGACTTGCACGATTTGAACCGTCTGGAATTCTTTGATCATAACGACGAATCCATCGTTCGCGGTTGGAGATCAATTCTGGTAACCGACGCCGACCAGCCTTACATGAAGCGTTGGTGGATTCCAGGCACGAGCATTGGTTACGAACATTCGTTCATCCACCAGGCGGCCGACTTTTTTGAAAGCCTGCAAACCGGCGAGCCTTGCCGCCCAACTTTCAAGGATGCTTACGAAACCCAGAAAGTATGCGAAGCAGTGCTTGATTCGGCAGCATCTAAAAGCTGGAAAGACACTAATGTGACTTGGGAAGGCTGACATTAATTGATTTAATTCATTCAGTTCTATTTCCGCTTACATTATCTATTTATCATAGAGCCCAGGGTTGAAACCCTGGGCAATGTTTTGTTTTTGAGGGTCTTGCATCCGGTATGTTTCTTGACTTCTGTATCTATATAATAGCATCCCAAAAAAACACCAATTGCCCCCGGTTTCAACCGGGGGATAAATAATATGATTGAATCAATCCTCAAAGTTTCAAATCTCTCAAAGTCATTTTCCGGTGTGCAAGCACTGGAAAATATTCAATTTGAGCTGAAAAGAGGAGAAGTGCATGCCTTAATGGGGGAAAACGGAGCGGGCAAGTCTACTTTCATGAAAATCCTGATCGGCTTGCTTGCGCCGGATTCAGGAGAAATTGTTTTTGAAGGACAAAATTTAAAGAACAGCAAAGTCAGCGACACCTTGAAAAAGGGCATTTCAATGATCCACCAGGAAATCCTGATCATTCCTGAACTGACTGTGGCGCAAAATATTTTTTTGGGGCGAGAAAGGGAAATTTCTGCAAGAAAAGGCTGGACTTCCGGTTGGTTGAATGACGCTGCTATTGATAAAAAAGCGGCGAGCCTTCTGGAAGAAATGGGCGTCAACATTGAACCAAAGGCCAAAATGAAACATTTGAGTGTTGCTCAGATGCAAATGGTTGAAATAGCGAAAGCGATTTCAAATGATGCAAAAGTGATCATTATGGACGAGCCAACTTCCGCCATTTCCGACAAGGAAGTTGATACACTTTTCAAAATCATCAAAGACTTGAAAGCAAAGGGAGTAAGCATTATTTACATCTCTCACAAAATGGACGAGATATTCCAGATTTCGGACACCATAACCGTCTTGCGGGACGGGAAATGCATTGCCACCAAAAGCGCCGCAGACCTTGATAAGCAATCGTTAATATCCATGATGGTCGGTAGGGAAATTGAACATATGTTTCCTGAATCAAATCGTGAAAAAGGGGAGCTGGTGCTTTCAGTGAAGGGTTTACGTAAAAAAGGCCGGTTTGCAGACATTAGTTTCAACGTGCACGCCGGAGAAATCCTTGGTTTTGCAGGATTAATGGGTGCCGGACGAACCGAAATTGCGCGGGTGATTTATGGTTTGGATAAGCAGGACAGCGGCGAAATCAGCATTAGAAATAAATCTGTAATCAATAAAACACCCCGGCAGGCCATTGAAAACGGCATTGGCTATGTGAGTGAAGATCGCAAGGGTTTGGGCTTTATTCCTGGCATGTCGGTGAAGGATAACACCACATTGGCCAGCATGAGGCATCATAAAAAGGGGATTTTTATAAATGGGTTAACCGAAAAAGCCTCCACGGAGCAAATGATTGCAGACCTGCGTATCAAAACTGCCGATATGCACCAGAAAGTCACATATCTGAGCGGGGGCAATCAGCAAAAAGTAGTCATAGGAAAAGTGCTGCTCGCAGCGCCCGAAATCATCATTCTCGACGAGCCGACAAGAGGCGTAGATGTGGGAGCGAAATTTGAAATATATAAACTCATCCGCAGCCTTGCAGACAAAGGAATCGCCATCATTATGATCTCTTCCGAATTGCCTGAGATACTTGGAATGAGTGACCGGATTATGGTTATATCAAAAGGAAAACAAACGGCGATCCTTTCCAGAGAAGAAGCAACGCAGGAATTAATTATGAAATACGCGGTTGCTTAAGGGGCTTTCAGCTGTCGGCAGTCAGCTTTCAGCTTTGTTCAATTTAAACTAAAAATACAGCGATAGCCGAAAGCCGATCGCTGACAGCTAAAAATGAATAATTCTTCCTCCCGATTCAAGGCACTTAATCAATACGGTATTTTCCTCGCTTTTGCATTGATATGCATTGCACTAGCATTGAGCACCCCTAGGTTTTTTACGGTTCCGAACCTGATGATCATTGGCACGCAGGTTTCCATTAATGCGTTGCTGGCATTTGGCGTCACTTTTGTCATTATCACCGGCGGAATTGATCTTTCGCTTGGTTCCATGGTTGCCGTTGCGGGTGTTACAGCCGCCATGTTTGCGCATCCGGATACTTATCCGCTGCTGGTGCCGTTGCTGACGGGTTTAGCGGCTGGCGTGCTCTTCGGTGCTTTCAACGGGTTTGTAATCATCAAAAGTAAAGTGCCGCCGTTCATTGTAACACTCGGAACTATGACCATCGGTCGCGGGCTTGCATTGATTTTAAGTAAAGGCAGACCAGTTTCCAATTTGTCAGACACTTTCAATTTTATTGGTGGCGGCAATGTTTTTGGAATTCCTTTTCCCATCATTATTCTCATTATCGCATTCATTGTTTGTTCTGTTATTCTAAATAAAACCGTCCTTGGTCGCTACATGTACGCGGTGGGCGGTAACGAGCAGGCCGCGCGGGCATCCGGAATCAATGTGAGTAATGTAAAAATGTGGGTATATACGCTTTGTGGACTGCTTTCTGCTGTTGGCGGAATATTGCTCACTTCCAGAATCACAACCGGTCAGCCCAACGCCGGCGCAGGCTTTGAGTTGGACGCCATTGCCGCTGCAATCATCGGCGGCACCAGCACATCCGGCGGCACCGGCACCATGACCGGAACGTTGATCGGCGCATTGCTTATTGGTGTGATCAGCAATAGTCTGGATCTGCTGAATGTGACTTCGTATTATCAGCAGGTTGTGATGGGCATTATCATTATTGGGGCGGTTGTGCTGGACAGCATGGGTAAAAAAGATCATTAGTTTTTGAAAACGGAATCAAAATAGCATGGCGCATTCAATGAAATATTTCCTACTGACCGCATTAACGTTGGCCATTGCAGGCTGCAACCAATCTCAAAAAAGCGAAGGCGGGGATGACGGATCGGGTAAAAAGCTGGTCGTAGGCGCCACCATGCTGAGTATGCAAAATGAATTCATTGTTAATGTCAGCGATGAAATGAATGCCAAGGCAAAGGAATTAGGCATTGAACTCATCACCGTGGACGCCGAGCGCTCTGCTTTAAAGCAGGTGGAGCAAGTCGAAAGCTTCATTGCGCAAGGCGTGGATGCCATTATCATGAACCCGTGCGAAGTTGAAGCAAGTTCGCCTGCGGTCAAGCTGGCAATGGATGCCAACATTCCAATCATCAATGTCAACTCCGAGACTTCCGCAAAACCAACTGCATTCGTAGGTTCTGATGATACGGAGTCTGCCCGGATTGCGATGGAATATCTGGCTGAAAAACTGGGCGGCAAAGGAAATGTGCTCATCATGCACGGATTTATGGGCCAGGCTGCACAAATCAAGCGGGACAATGGAGCAAAGGAAATCCTGAAAGCCAATCCAGGCATGCAGCTCCTTGCCGAGCAAACCGGTGAATGGGACCGGGCAAAAGCCATGTCATTAATGGAAAACTGGATCCAGTCCTACGGTGCAAAAATCAACGCCGTCTTCGCACACAATGACGAAATGGGCATGGGAGCAGTTAAAGCGCTTGAAGCCGCAGGATTGAAAGACAGGGTGATAGTAGTAAGCGTAGACGCCATCCCGGACGCATTGCAATCTGTTAAAAAAGGAACCCTAAACGCTACAATTTTCCAGAATGCACAGGAACAAGGCGGTAAGGCGATAGAAACCGCGGTTAAGGCTGCTAAGAAAGAGAAGTTTGAAAAGCAGGTTTTGATTCCTTTTCAGCTGGTGACCAAGGAGAATGTGGGGGAGTATTTGAAGTGATTACTCCGGCTTTTTCCTTTCGTTAAGAAAACTTAAATCTACGCCTTCTAGCTGTTTACGGGCAAGTTCATTTTTCATTTGAACAAATTCTTCAACGGAAGCATATATCCGTTCTTCTCTAAATTTGGTCCTTTTCGCTCTTGCTGTCGGATTCATTTGATTTTGTCGTTTAAGTATGTGAATAAAAATGCATCGTATTTTCGATTTGGAATGAAAAGCTCTCGTTTCATTTCTTTCAAGCCATAAATTTCGAAAATTCTTCTCGCTTCTAAAAGTTCTTTGCTTATAATAATATTGTAAAGTCGCGTTCTGGCAGGTGTGCTTCCGGTAATGTAAATGGATGAATTTGGATACGCTTTACAGAATGTGATCATGCTGTTTACGACGGTGGCAATGACTTTTCCCATGTCAAGATTATTGCTAATATTTCGATCGCAGCTTTCTCCGTTGCTTAAAATATCGCATAAGGCTAAGTTATACATATTAGATACTTTGTCACTGGGCGTATAAATAATGAGTTTTCGGATAGACTTAAATTCGCTAACACTTTCAAAATCAAACAGTAAACAATTTTCACTTGCTTTATAGTCGTAATATTCTGTTTTCATATTGCATTGTTTTTCCCGCCATTTAGACGTAGACGCAAAACAGAAGTCACTCATATCAAATAAAAATATTTGCTGAAAGTAAACCTGCCTTTAAAATCTCTTTTAATTTCAACTGAGCTAGTCCTTAACCAATCAATTATTCAATGAACAGTTTCAATATCAATCGCCGGAGTTTTATACATGGCGCTACGGCGGCACTTGCGCTTTCTACATTCGGGGCGAGGGGGATGGACCTTATCAATCCTGCAAAAACGCTCCGCGTAGGGCTTATTGGCACCGGATGGTATGGTAAAAGTGATTTGTTCAGATTGATACAAGTGGCTCCGGTTGAAGTGCTTGCGCTTTGTGATGTTGATAAAAATCAGTTGAATGAGGCAGGGAAGCTAGTCAGTCAGCGCCAGAAGTCGGGTAAGACGCCGAAGCTTTATGGCGACTATCAAAAAATGCTGGCGGAGAATGAAATGGACATTGTCCTCATCGGCACGCCGGATCATTGGCACGCATTGCAAATGATTGATGCGGTGAAAGCGGGTGCGCATGTGTATGTGCAGAAGCCGATCAGCGTGGATGTTATGGAAGGGGAGGCCATGGTGGCCGCTGCCCGCAAATACAACAAAGTCGTTCAGGTAGGAACGCAGCGCAAAAGCACACCGCATTTGATCGATGCGAAAAAGAACATTGTCGATGCTGGCTTGCTGGGCAAAATTTCGCATGTCGAAATGTGCTGCTATTTTCATATGCGCAACAATGGTAATCCGCCTGTTGAAGCAGTTCCTGATTTTTTGGATTATGAAAAATGGACCGGACCTGCGCCATTACGTCCTTACGACGGGCTGCCGCACGTTCGCTGGTGGCGCACTTTCATGGAATATGGAAATGGTGTAACGGGCGATATGTGCGTGCATATGTTGGACACCGTGCGCTGGATGCTGAAATTGGGTTGGCCGAAAAAGATCAGTTCAACAGGCGGGATTTACGTTCAGAAGGAAGGTAAATCCAATATTTCAGATACACAATCTGCTATTTTTGAATATGATGAACTGAATTGCGTTTGGCAGCACCGCACCTGGGGAACGCCTAACAATCCTGATTACCCCTGGTCATTTACGCTTTACGGAGAAAAGGGAACGCTCTGGGCAAGCACAATGGCTTATGACTTTATTCCGCAAGGAAAAGGCGAAAAAATCCATAAAGATGTGGTTTTTGAAAAAGAAAAATATCCGGAAGATGTGACGGAAAAAGCGATTGAGCTTAATGCGGCACCGGCAACCCGACTGCATATGCTCGACTTTTTAAGTGCGATCGATAACAGCAGCAAGCCTGTTGCCGACATTGAGGAAGGTCACATATCCACAGCAAGCTGCATTCTTGCAAATCTTTCCATGAAAACAGGGCGACCCATTGTTTATGACCCGGTAAAACGCAAAATTGTGGGTGATAGAGAGGCAAATGCGCTTTTGGCCCGCCCATATCGAGATCCCTACAAACATCCGGATTACAAGAAAGTTTAGCCCCTGCAAAAAAAGTTTGTGGTCCCTATAAATTCCCAGTGCGTCGCGTCCGGTTAAACCCCGGGCGCTTTTTTTATTTTACAACCATTTCTGAATGATTCTTGTCTCCATTTAGAGGGCACTCGTGCAAACGTTTGCATAACTCGAAAACCTTGTCCCTGATGCAATTAAGGGCATTAATAAAATGTTTTTTTTAAACTTATATACCAAAAATATTTGTTTATAGTTTATATGATATTGTTGTCCGAACAATTAAACTTTTGCCCTCGGAAACTGTCAGATTAATACAATAACTAAACGTTCAAACACATATGAAAACCATAGTGAAGTTGATGAAGTCCACCGCTGCGGTGGTCGTTGCGGGGCTCTTGATGATGGGATGCAGCCAGGCGTTGCAAACAAGTTACGATTACGATTCTTCTGTGAATTTGAAACAATTTAAAACCTTTAAAGTGGAAGCCGAGCACAATATGGAGCAGGACCCGCTTTTGGGAAGTGAGTTGAACAGAAGAAGGCTGGGGGATGCAGTTGTAGAGGTGATGGAGGCCAAAGGGTATAAAATGGATACCAAAAATCCCGACATCATTGTAAGGTTCATGACGGATGTAAAAGAACGTCAGCAAGTGCGTTCCAACAACATGTACTCGCCTTATATGTGGTGGTATGGCGGCGGAAACAACATTTCGACCTATAACTATCAGGAAAGCCGTTTTATCCTGAACATTTATCAGAAAAACAGCGACCGGATGGTTTGGCAGGGATGGGCTTCCGGCAAAGTGAAAGCGCCTACTAAAAAAGAAGACCGCGAAACCATGGTTAAAAACACCATGACGGATATTCTTAAAACCTTCCCACAAGCTACGCTGGATACTTACAGCAGGAATTAATAGTTAAAGATTAATAATGCAAGAAGCAGCGGATTCGCTGCTTTTTGCATTATTATACTGTCGTTAGTTTGGGCTCAGAAACCAGAACATCTAGTGGAAAGCCCAATCCCGTATGAAGATTTCTAATCATTTCAATAGATAAACCCCTTTTACGGTTAAGGACCCGCGAAACATTGCCTTTGTTGCCCATATAAGGCACAAGATCAATTGCTTTGAGCCCCATTTCTTCCATCCTTATCTTAATATATTCTATCGGGTCAGGCTCTTCAATGGGATGATTTTCCTGCTCGTATTTGTTGACAAGCAAAACCAGAAGATCAAGCTCTTTGGCTTCTTTACTGCCTTTCGGAGCATCAAATATTAAGTCGATGCGGGCAATCGCATTGTCATATTCTTCCTCCGTTTCTATTAATTTAAGCTCCATATCTATATCTCTCATATCATAGCTGCGTCTATTTTATCGTATTCAGCATGTGTTCCAATCCATTTGATCATAATCCTTTTATGCTCAAAATTTATTCGGGCAATCAAGCGATAATGATTGCCCTTAATGTTAAATATTAATCTGTTGTCCATTACTAGATCCGCACTCCTGAAATCAACTTTTAATGCATTGAAATCTTTCCATTCCGCCTTTTTAACTGTTTTAGGCCAGCAAGTCAGATAAGCTTTGGAATCGGGATGTGTAGTATAAAAATCTCTTATTTTCTTGAAGCTGATGACATTCATTAATGTGTGTGTTTTTTTACAAAAATATGGAAAAGTTGTCATTATGGCAACTTTTCCATATATGAATGTTGCTGTCGATCCAACAATATTTTTGGGAGAAACTAGAAGCCAATTCTGGAAACATTTGGGAACAACCCGGCGGAAAGTATCGTGGCTATCTGGCGCGGGAAGGATCTATCAACACCCAATCCCAGAGGGATACAATATGGTAGCAAACCGACATCCATAACAAGAAAAATCCCGGAGGGATGAAACAACACGCATGCTGTTTCATCCCTCCGGGATCGAAATATCATTGAAATTCTGTTGCTACCAATGTTTCATCCCTCTGGGATTCTGTGTAGTCACAAAACCGGGTCGTCATTAGCATTTCATCGCTCTGCGATTTATTAACGCGCCGTTTTGCCCAGTTCGGCAGCCAGAGTCTTGTTATCAGGAAACTCCTGCGGGATCCAGCGATTAACAATCTTTCCCGATGCGTCCGTTACCAAAAACGGGTAACGAATGTCAATTGCGTATTTTTCTTTCAAAATCTCAATGTTCTCGTCAGAAGCCCAAAGGTGCCTGGCATTCGGCCTGTCCTTTGCATACTGCTTCCAGGTTCCGAACGGAATCCCAGGTGCAACCGAAACATAAACGAATGTTGCCTTGTCACCCAGTTTATCTTCCAAAGCTTTCATTCCAGGCTCGTGCTGGCCAATGCTGAATGAAAAGACCATGCAAACGGGTTTGCCGGTAAGCGAGGAAACGGTTACTGCCGAGCTGTCGACATTCAACAACGTGACATCAGCGAGCGCTGCGCCTGGTTGCAGCGATTCTTTGGTTGTGATCAGTTTTGAAATGTATTCAATATGCGGCGACTGCGGGAAAGTGGTTTTGTAGTCTTCCAAAAGCGCCTTGCTCGTTTCAATCGTCGGGATGGCGGTAGCGGCATAATTAAGCCAGTAAGTCAGCAGATATTCTTTCTGTTTTGGATATGCGCCCAATTTTTCTTTGCTAAAAGCGTAAACATCTTTCAATGCTTCCGGGCTGATCTCATATCTTGATTCAGAAACCAGGGGAAACTTGCGCGTTGAAGGAATTAATGCCCAGTTTCGCAGCTCATCGCGATACGACTGGCTCAGCAAGGCTTCATCCGACATGATTTTGAAATCCGCCAATGTAACTTCTTCAAGCTCTTTGCGTTGCGCGTCGTCCAGCTTGGTAACACGATTGCCACGCATGATTTTTTCCTGGATCAAACGTCTCATTAAGGAAGGCTCAGTCGCTGTTGTAGCCAAAACATAAGCTTCAAATCCGGGAACCACCGGATTTGCCGCCTTAAACTTACCAAAAGCGTCCAAACGCGCTTTTTCTAAGCTATCGCTCTGTTGCACAACACTTTTGTTGTCAATCTGCGATGGCTTGTAGCCGAATACGGGTAAATATTGGAATTGATTTTCAAGAAAATAGTTTTTCAGGAAAGTCTGATAATTGGCATTTTTCCCTGTGAATGTTACATCCCCATTATCTGCAAATGCAACGCTAAGAAGGTCATCGCCGGGTTGTATAAACAGCATCCAGGTTTTATTTACACTTCCGCCCCCATATTGCAGACGCATCATTCTGGGTTCAGGCAATTGGATAATGGCTTTTTCGGTAGTTTTATCTTTAAAATCAGTTGAGGCGACGGGTTCCAATTTTACATCGGCAAGCCCGATGCCCAGATTGGGGTGAAAGTGAACATCTTCCTGAACCAATGTTACGGTTACAGGGCCTTGTTTTGAGTTAGTGAGCGTTATAGTGGCAGTATTTTGGGCTTTTACCAATACGCTGGTAAATAATAAAATCAGTAGCGTTACTTTTTTCATTTTGTGTATAATAAGTTTTGAGGTCACTTTTCAAGTGTAAAAAGTGTGCCAATATACGTAAGATCGTGCGGCATTTGCCCTGTACATCTTTTAACTTAGCTTCTTAATTCCAATTTTCAGAATGAGCCGCGTATCAATTCTTCAATTCAATGACCTCCGTTCCCGGTTTGAAGGGGAGCTTTATTTTGATAATTCAACATTGCATGCGGCCCAAAAGTCCATCTATGCGACGGACGCTTCTGTTTACCAGGAAATGCCTTTGGCTGTGGCTTTACCACGAACGGTGCAAGATATTCGCAACCTGATTGAATTTGCAGCGAAAAATAAAGTAACGCTCATTCCCCGCGCAGCTGGCACGTCGCTGGCAGGACAGGTTGTCGGAAGCGGGATAGTCGTCGATATTTCAAAACATTTTGGGAAAATAATCGAAGTAAATGCGGCGGAAAAGTGGGTGCGCGTGCAGCCAGGTGTGATCCGCGATGATCTGAACAAGCATTTAGCACAATATGGCCTACTTTTTGGGCCCGAAACTTCCACGGCGAGCCGCGCAATGATTGGTGGGATGATCGGAAATAATTCCTGCGGACTGCATTCGATCACCTGGGGAGCAACCAGGGACCATTTGCTGGAAGTGAAAGCGTTACTGTCGGATGGATCGGAAACGACATTTAATAACCAGTCGGTTTCCGATTTTACCAACATTATCGCAGGCAAAAAGGCAAAAAGCAAGCGAGAACAGGCTATACTGGCAGGCATGATGGGATTGGTTTCCAATCCTGTTGATCAGGAATTGATCAGAAAGCAATTTGCCAAACCCACGGTGACGCGCAGAAATTCGGGTTATGCGCTGGACGCGTTGGTCAGGGGTTTTGAAAAGAATGAAATCAATCTCTGTAACCTGATTGCAGGCTCGGAAGGAACATTATGCTTCGTTACAGAGGCAAAACTGGCATTGGTGGATGCGCCTCCCGCCTCGGTCGGCGTGGTTTGCGTTCATGCCGACTCGCTCGCCGAATCGTTGCATGCGAACCGCGTTGCTATGCAGTTTAATCCAAAAGCTTCCGAGCTTGTGGATCGCTATATCATGGATTTTACCAAAAATCACACCGTCTATTCGCAAAACAGGTTCTTCATGCAAGGTGATCCTGCGGCTATGTTACTGGTGGAGTTTTGGGGAAATAACAATGCAGAAGTGGAAGTGCAAGCCACACAACTTATTGTAGCACTCAAAGCCGAAAACCTCGGTTATGCCTATCCGCTTTTATTCGGCGAGGATGCAAATAAGGCTTGGGACATCAGAAAGGCGGGCTTGGGTTTGATAAGAAACCTGCCGGGCGATACGCAGCCGGTTAACTTGATCGAAGATTGCGCCGTTGCAGTGGAAGATTTACCGGAATACATTGCTGAATTGGAAATTCTCTTGAAAAACCACGGCTTGCATGCTTCGTATTATGCACACGCCGGTGCTGGCGAATTGCATGTGGAACCCATGATTAATCTCAAAACTGAATCGGGAAAACAGCTTTTTCGACAGGTTTTGGCTAATACGGCGACATTGGTAAAAAAATACAAAGGCTCACTTTCGGGAGAGCATGGCGACGGGCGGTTAAGGGGCGAGTTCATCCCTTATATGATGGGCAGCGAAGTGTATGAAATGTTCCGGCAGGTGAAACGCATCTGGGATCCCGAAGGAATTTTCAATGCCAATAAAATCGTAGATACGCCGCCGATGAACGAGTTCCTGCGCTATGAGCAGGATAAGCCGCAGCCCGAAATCAAGACGATTTTTGATTTTTCCAAGCAGGAAGGGATGCTTCGTTTGGCTGAAAAATGCAGTGGATCAGGCGATTGCCGCAAAACGGAACTCACCGGCGGCACCATGTGCCCGAGTTACATGGCAACCCGGCGGGAGCGTGATACGACACGCGCACGTGCCAACATTCTGAGACAATATCTGACACCAGGTAATAAAAAAGAACAGATCGCGGTGACGCAAGACATGGTAAAAGAAGTGCTGGATCTTTGTCTTTCGTGCAAAGGCTGCAAGTCTGAATGTCCTTCGAGTGTGGACGTGGGTAAGATGAAGGCAGAATTTACGCAGCACTATTATGAAACGCACGGCATCCCCATGCGAAGCAAGCTGATCGCCAATTTTTCCAAACAAATGAAGTTGGCCTCAATCGCGCCGTGGGCATTCAACAGCGTATTTGGAACGCCGTCCCTCCGGAGAATTGCCAATAAAATGGTTGGTTTTCACCCGGAGCGTTCCATGCCGCATTTGCATGCAGAGACATTGGAAAAATGGTGGAAAAAAAGACCGGGGTCTAATCAGGGCAATGTCCGGAAGGTTTATTTGTTCTGTGATGAATTTACAAATTATAACGATGTAGAAGTTGGGAAAAAGGCCGTTGAGTTGCTGGAAGCAATTGGTTATGAAGTGATTATTCCAAAACATGATGAATCAGGTCGTTCTTATCTTTCCAAAGGCTTTGTAAAAGAAGCGCAGCAACTGGCCATTAAAAATGTAGCGCAGCTGAAAGATCTGATCACTTATGATACACCCTTGATTGGCATCGAGCCATCCGCAATCCTTTCATTCCGAGACGAATACATTGATCTCGTTCCCGCCGAGCAGCGAGAAGATGCCGTGAAGATCTCGGAAAATGCATTGCTTTTTGAGGAATTCATCGCACGCGAAATCGACGCAAAACGGATTAACAAGAATGTTTTTACACAAAAAAAGCAACTGATCAAGTTGCACGGGCACTGTCATCAAAAAGCATTGTCTACATTATCTGCTTCTAAAAAAGCATTGTCGCTTCCTGAAAATTATCAGGTTCAGCTGATTCCTTCGGGTTGCTGTGGCATGGCTGGCTCCTTTGGTTATGAAGAAGAACATTACGCCGTTTCTATGCAAATCGGAGAGCTTGTGCTGTTTCCAACTGTCCGCCAGCAACCGGATGAAGTGTTGGTGGCCGCTGCCGGGACCAGTTGCCGTCATCAAATAAAAGACGGAACAGGACGTCGTTCACAACATCCTGCCGAAAT
This sequence comes from Dyadobacter chenwenxiniae, assembly GCF_022869785.1. NCBI lineage: Bacteria > Pseudomonadati > Bacteroidota > Cytophagia > Cytophagales > Spirosomataceae > Dyadobacter > Dyadobacter chenwenxiniae. Next base: position 6,330,569 of record NZ_CP094997.1, read on the forward strand.
TTTATGGGACGCGCTCGTCAGATAGCGTTACTATTCGGTTTTGCGCACATTTTCCATAATGGTGTCCGATGCAACACTGTCAGCAGCTGCTGCTCCGGCTGCCCCTGTTTCCTGTGATGAAGGGGTTTCTGATTCTTTAAAATTCTCGTTGTGGTTAAAAAATCCACCCCAAAAAGCGATTGCCATCAACACAATTCCCACTCCTAATACCCATTTCCAGACATTTTTCGTATTCTTGGTTGCTCTGGCTTGGTCGTCAGTTTCTCGGCTGTCCATTGGTTCAATGATTTAGTTTGCACTGGCAATTACCAAAGTTGTACCAAAGCGTTAAAAAGCGATTTGAAGGGTTTTATATAACATTGTGTTGATAAAATTTCCCCAATCAAAGTCATTTGTAAAAAATGTAATAAAACAGGTATGTTTGATGTTAACTTAGTTGAAAAATAGATACTCAAACAAAGACTTTATTACAATATTCAGCCATCTCTATGAAAATTTCCTTCAATTACTTTACATCCCTTATTGCATTAATCCTATTATTCAGTTTCGAAAGCAACGCTCAGAACACACGCAGTTTTTTTTCCGTAACAGGTGGATACAGCTTACCGGTAGGAGAACTTGCCCGGGAAAAACTGGATGATCCATTCGCTGGTTTAACCGGTTCGGGTTATTTTGGACAAGCCAATTACGATTTTCGGGTTGCACGCTGGATCGGTCTGCGGGCTTCGGGAAGTATGAACATTAACAAGACCAACTCCCAGCCGATTTTGGACAAAGCCAATAGCTACGCACAGATTTTGAATGAGTCCTTTACATGGCAGAGCAAGGTTTCCAATTGGAAGCTCAATGCACTAATGGTCGGCCCGGCATTGTACATTAACATGAATAGGGTGCAGCTGGAACTCCATGCCCAAGCGGGGAAAGTCTGGGCAAATTCTCCAACTGTTGACCTGGTAGGAACCTCGGAAGCAGGCGGGGCCCCGATCAATGTCAGCCTTAAAAAGGCATCGACTTCTGCTTTCGGGCTTGCCGGTGGGGCCAGTTTGCGCTTACCATTATCAGGTGCATTGTTTTTTCAATTGAGTGGAGACGTGATAGGCGCGGAAGCGGAAATTAAGGATGTTACCATTCGGGCCGTTCGTGGTTCTTTCGATTTTTCTGAACAAGTAAGCGAAAAGCGCTTTATTGGTGTGGTGAATGTGGGTGCAGGCTTTGGCTTTGCGTTTTAACAGCTATAACATCATAACAGAAACGGGTCCGATGCCGCACGCATCTGACCCGTTTCTGTTTTACCCTCAACCACTCGGCACTTATTTGGCGAACCAAAGTTTCAGTTTCATGTCATTCTTCCCACCCTGGCTGGCCAAAGCGGCTGCGAAGTTTTCATAGTTCAACGACTCCTCGGAACCCGGGTAGGGCATGCGGGTAGGAATGACATTCTGGTTTGTATTCAAAACCGGTGGCTGCAATGCGGGAATTCCCGTTCTGCGATATTCCGTCCACGCTTCGAGTCCCTGGCCGTAAAGCGCGATCCATTTTTGCTCCATAATCTGCGTGTAACCAGCTGCGCCTGCTTTTAATGCATTGGCCGTCAGATATGCCGGCGCAACAGTCAGCTTGTATTGCGCGTGGGATGCAGTGATGGCATCTGTATAGTTTTTTTCAACATCGCCGGCAGCCGCAATGCCTTTGTAAGCAAATTCAGCTTTCAAAAACAGCAACTCTGCGTAGCTCATGATTACACCCGGAGCAGTAGGAGCAATGAAATAGGCGCCAACGCGTGAAGTGTTTTCCAGTCCCAGCTTACCGGCTTCGGAAGAAGAAAGCCCGTTTGGAACACCTACATAAGCCGGTTCAAGCGTGGAAAGGTTGGCGTAAACAGGCAATCGAACATCACCCAGCGCTTTCAGTTTGTTGACCAATGTTGCGCTTACCCGGTGATCGTCACGGGTTTTGCGGTTCACATTCACCGGATTCTGGTTGTTGGTAACGTCCAGGTAATTCAGCTGAATGTTTTCTGTCACTGTTCCAATGACCGGATATTTAGCCGGATCACTCAAAATCCGTGTAACCTCTGCTTTTACATCAAGCGGCGCGTCCGTTTTGTCGATCATGCGGCTCAAAATCCGCAGGCTCAATGTGTTTGCAAATTTTTTCCACTTCATAAGGTCATTGCCAAACAGGATATCACCACTGATTGCAACGCTTTTGTCCGTTGCATTAATGGCTTCGCCTGCCGTTTTCAGCTCTGCAATCAACCCGGCGTACACATCTTTTTGCGCATCGTATTTGGGAAGTAATGTGCCTTCCAGGCCTTGCAAGGCATCTTTGTAAGGAATGTCACCATAAATATCGGTAAGCAGCGAGAACACCCACGAACGCATAATGATAGCTACGGACTGGTAATTTACGTTGTTAGTTTCCTGACCAATCTTGTCAATGCGCTGATAATCAGCCAGGGATTCAATGTAAAGCCCTTGCCAGCCAGCAGTGTATACATCACTTGAAACCGTATATTGATCAATGTCGGTATACTGAATGCGCGCCCAGTGCTGCGAAAAGCCATCGCCAACATCCATTCCGAGTGCACCACCCCAGTAAATGTCCACGGCACTCTGGATCCCGTGAGGCAAAAACAAATCCGCGGTGCCGGAAGCTGCACTGTTATTATTTGTATTAATCTCCTCAAAATCACCCGTGCAGCTCGCAAATCCCAGCAATGTTGCAGAAAGAAGCCCTTTAAAAATGAATGCGTTTATATTCTTTTTCATATCATTTCGATTAACAGAATGTCTTATAAGTTAAAGCTGATGTTGAACCCCATCGTTTTCGTAGTTGGGATCTGACCGTTTTCTATGCCTTGCAGGTTACCGTCGTTGTAATAGCTGGTTTCAGGATCGATGTGGGGCAGGTTGCTTTTCAGCAAAGCAAGGTTACGTCCTACAATAGAAACAGCGATGTCGCGGAAAGGCAGTTTGTTGAAAACTTTGCCGGAAATCATATAAGTCAATTTTACTTCGCGCAGCTTCACATAACTCGCGTCGAAAATGGTGTTCTCGTTGTTGGTCAGCAGATAATATTTGTGATGATATTCTTCCGACGAAATCCTCTTTTCGTTTGGCACATATTCGGGAGCAGCAGCAGTTCCCTTATTAACAACCCCGGCACCAATAACCCCTTCTTCGCGACCAAATGTTGTTTCTTTCAAAACCCCCGTATAACGACCAATGTTGATCGATTGGGAGAAAATGTCCCCGCCAGATTTTACATCAATCAATGTGCTCAAAGAGAATCCTTTGTAAGTAAATGTGTTGGAAATGCCACCGATCCAGTCCGGCGTAAAACTCCCCAAAACACGGCTCACCGGATTGATCATCGGATATCCCTGTGCGTCGTAAACGATCTGTCCGTCCGGAGCGCGTAAAAAGCCTTTTCCGAAGAATGTTCCATATGGTTGCCCTACGCGCGCTTCAACAGAAAGGCCACGGAATGAGCTTGTGGTGGTTGCTTGCGTAAGCGAGTTGTAACTTGTATTGAGCTGGTAAGTTGTAAGGCCGCCGTCCAGTGAAAGCACCTTGTTTTTGTTTTTGGCCCAGTTCAAACCAATGTCCCACTGAAAATTATTCAGCTTAACTGGCGTTGCTGTAAGCTGAATTTCCATACCCGAGTTTTTGATTTTTCCTGCATTTAAAAGTTTGGATAAAAAACCTGTTGCATTGGAAATGTTCACATCAAGAATCTGGTTTTTTGATACTTTGCTGTAATAAGTCACATCAATGCCCACGCGGTTTTGCCATAATCTGATGTCCGTTCCAATCTCGTAAGAAGAAGTAATTTCCGGTTTCAGGTTCGCATTCAGCATGGCATTGTTTTCGGACAAGCTCGGCGTGCTTCCCCAGGCATTTTCGTATTTGTAAGTGCTCACGAGGCGATACGGGTCCGTATCGTTACCAACCTGCGCGACGCCCGCCCTGATTTTGGCAAAGGAAAGCACAGAAGATCTTACATTGAACATATCCGTAATGATCGCACTCACAGCCGCGGAAGGATAGAAGTAAGAGCGGTTATCAGAAGGCAATGTGCTCGACCAGTCGTTTCGCGCGGTAAGATCTACGAAAAGATAATTCCTGAAACCAAGGTTAGCAGAGGCGTAAAGGCTGTTTACGGTTTTCTTGATAAAACTATTTTCCCCAACCAGCTTCTGACGAGAGTTACCGAAGTTGTAAACTCTCGGAATGGCTAGTTCCGTCGCGCCCATGTAGTTGCGTTGCGCGTAGTTGGTTCTGTGGTTGCCGCCAATGTTGGCAGTAATGTCAAACTCACCGAATTTACGCGTCGCATTCAAAAGGAAATCTGAGTTGGATTCGCGAACGAAAATCTGCTCTTCATTATAAGCATCGAACAAGTTGGAAGTTCCGATTACTGCCTGGCGCGCTGCCGTTTTGGTTTTGCGGCGGTCTTCATAGAAATCCGTTCCCGTTCTGCCTGTTAATGTTAGCCAGTCTGTAAACTTATATGTTGCGGAGAAATTTCCGTACAGTCGGTCTTTCTCGTTGGCCCTTGTGCTCTCGTTCAGCAGATAGTAAGGATTCGTCCAATAGTTGTCATTCCAGTTGTTCTGGTAAATGCTGCCGGGCTTTTTGTAAGCTGTCAATTTATCCATATCCACCTGGCGACCGAACCAGATGAAGTAAAGCCCGAAGTTGTTCCGGTTGTCGCTGCCGTCCTTAATGTAATTCCCTGTTGCCCTTACGCTCAGTTTTTTGGTCAGGTTCCAGCCAACGTTCAGAGAAACCGTGCGGCGTTTATAATCTGTATTGGGTAAAATTCCTGTTTGGCTGAGATTGGTAAAGGATAAACGGAAATCGGCTGTTTCGTTTCCACCTGTGACGGCAACGCTATTCGTATATGTTTTGCCGGTTTCGAAGAATTTGTCCACATTATCAGGATGCGCGATCCACGGCGTCGGCGTTCTTGTGCCGTCTGCCGCAATGGGCGAATCGAACTGGGGCAACAATCTGCCGTCCAGTCTAGGGCCCCAGCTTTCATCCACACCATCGCCTTTTCCGCCGCCTTTTCCATCCACATAAGAAAACTGGCCGGCTGCACCCTGGCCATATTCATTCTGCCATTCTGGAAGCCTGAATGGGCTCTCAAATGCAGTATTTGTGTTAAATGACACACCAATGCCCTTTGTTCCCTTTCCGCTTTTGGTCGTGATCAAAACCACACCATTGGCGCCGCGTGAACCGTAAAGTGCTGCTGCACTGGGCCCTTTCAAGACGTTGATCGATTCCACATCGTCCGGGTTAATGGATGCCGCAGCATTGCCATAATCCACGCCCGTTCCCGAGCCGAAGTTGCTGTTATCCACTGGAACGCCGTCTACAACGAACAGAGGCTGATTATTGCTTCCTATCGAGCTGGCGCCGCGGATGATCATCCGGGAAGACGATCCCGGCGCACCATTGGAATTGGTCACCTGTACACCCGCAAGCCGTCCCGAAAGTGAGTTAACAAGGTTGGTTTCACGCGCTTGCGTAAGCGTTTTTCCGCTCACTTCCTGCACAGAATAACCCAGCGCTTTCTTCTCGCGGGCTATACCCAGGGCCGTGACCACAATCTCGCTGAATTGCGTAGCGTCCTGTTCAAGCGTAATGTCCAGTGTTGTTTTGTTGCCGACGGGCAGCTCTAATGTTTTGTAGCCGATAAAAGAGACTACGAGGGTTGCGCCGGAAGGGGCGCTGATGGTAAACTCGCCGTTCGCATCGGTTGTGCTGCCCCGGCTGGTGCCTTTGATGAGGATGCTGGCACCCGGAAGGTTCCCGTCGTCAGACTGAACCTTGCCCTTGATGTTCAGGTCCTGTGCGAAACCCGCGCCCGTGAGCAGCAATAGCATCGACAGAAAGCCCAAAGTAAAGACTTTTCTCATAATTGAATTTTTAAGGAGTGAACTAGTTAGGTAATTGTTGCACCGAATTATATTCTAGTGAAACTTAAATTCGCACAATAAAAATTTAGATAAAAATCTTTTGATAAAATATTACTAACATTAAATGAATTTATTTGAAACATTATATTTTTCAAATGGATGTTTATATGGCTACTAATCTTTGAAGTATAGGGCGTCCGAATTGTTATATTTGCATTCGGTTCAAACCCGATGACGGCGAACCAATTGATCATCTGCATATTCGAATATAGCTTTAAATGAAGGTTCTTAAATTTGGCGGCACCTCTGTCGGTTCGGTTGACAGCATTAAAACAGTAATAAGTATCCTTGAAAAAAACCTGGCGGAAGGGGAGCGCATCGCGGTCGTTTTTTCGGCTATGGGCGGTGTTACGAACCGGTTGATCGAGATCGGTAAAATGGCTGCTGCCGGAAATCCAGAGTATTTGGAATTTCTGAAAGTGGTTGAGGAAAGGCACTTTGCAGTGGTAAGAGGGCTGATTCCTGTGAAGAATCAAAGCAGCACATTTGCGGCCATTAGGGGAATTTTCAATGAGCTGGAAGATATATTAAGAGGTGTTTCCTGGATTAAGGAGCTTTCGGAAAGGACGCTGGACCTGATCATGAGCTTCGGCGAGCGCCTATCCACATTGGTTATCACCGAAATACTGAAAAGCAAAGGCATAGCAGCCGAATTTTGTGATGCCCGCCAGATCATTCATACCAATGCGACTTACGGAATGGGCGATGTGAATTTTGAGATCACAAATCGTCAGATCCTCGAATACTTTGCCAAAACATCCGCTTTGCAATGCGTAACGGGCTTTATAGCTTCCACAGCGGAAGGCGTAACGACCACATTGGGCCGTGGCGGTTCCGACTATACAGCCTCGATCATTGCAGCAGCTTTGGATGCCGATTCCATTGAAATATGGACAGACGTAGACGGCATGATGACCGCAGATCCGCGCAAAGTGGCCAATGCGTTCACCATTCCCTCTATATCTTATTCGGAAGCGATGGAGCTTTCCCATTTCGGCGCGAAAGTGATCTATCCGCCGAGTTTGCAGCCTGCCTTTGCAAAGAATATTACTTTGAAAGTCCTGAATACATTCAATGTTGATTTTGAAGGAACCTATGTTCAAAAAGCCGCTAACGGTAAGGACTATGCGATCACCGGGATTTCCTCTATCGACGAGATTGCTCTAGTGAACATTCAGGGAAGTGGCATGATAGGCGTTGCCGGGATTTCCGGAAGGCTTTTTACAGCACTTTCCAACAATGCCATCAGCGTAATTCTGATTTCCCAGGCATCTTCCGAACATTCGATTTGTTTTTCAATTGATCCAAAAAATGCACAGCGTGCGACGGAAGTTCTTGAAAAGGAGTTTGCGACTGAGATTTCATTGGGGCATATCGATAGCATTGCCATCGAAAAAAGTCTTTCCATCATCGCGATTGTTGGTGAAGGCATGAAAAAGAGCACGGGTGTTTCCGGTAAGCTGTTTTCTGTTTTGGGTAAAAACGGGATTAATGTTGTTGCGACGGCGCAAGGATCTTCCGAGCTGAACATATCCGTAGTAATTGCGAAAGGTGACCTTTCCAAAGCGCTTAATGCCATTCACGGCGTGTTTTTTCAATCAGAAACACGTTCGCTTAACTTATTTATTGTAGGAATGGGCTTGATCGGCGGCACTTTGCTGAACCAGATCAAAAATCAGACAAAATACTTAAGAGAAGAAAAATTACTGAACCTGAACATAGCGGGTTTGACCAACACAAAAAAAATGCTGCTTGATCCGGATGGGATTCAGCCAGACAACTGGCGTGATCGCGTGATGGACGAAGGCGTGAAAACAAGCTTGCCTGCGTTTGTGCAGCGCATGATCGAGCTCAATTTGCCCAACAGCGTTTTTGTGGATTGTACATCGGATAAGGACATTGTGCAGTATTATCATATGTTGCTGGACGCCAGCATTTCTGTCGTGACGCCTAACAAGGTTGCCAATTCGGGTTCTTACTCGGAATATGTTTCGTTACAGCGGACCGCGTTGCAGCGCGGGGTTAAGTTCTTATACGAAACCAATGTGGGGGCAGGCTTACCAATCATAAACACCATTCAAGGGCTGATGGCCAGTGGCGATAAGTTCCTGAAAATCGAGGCGATCCTTTCCGGGACGCTGTCTTACATTTTCAATAATTTCGGACCCGGAATCCGTTTTGCGGACGTGGTTAGGGAAGCGAAAGTAAAAGGTTTTACAGAGCCAGATCCCCGCGAAGATCTGAGCGGAGCAGACGTAGGGCGTAAAATATTGATCCTCGCGCGTGAAGTCGGCGTGCAACTGGAAGCCGATGAAATTACGATCAAAGCCATTTTACCAGGCAATTGCCTGAATGCACCCACCGTGGAAGCATTTTTCCAGGAATTGGAAATCTCCGACGGCTTCTTCGCAAGCATGCAAGCAGCAGCCGAGGCTAAGCAGGAAAAACTGCGCTTTATCGCCACATTGGAAAATGGAAAAGCAAGCATTGAGCTGAAAACCGTTGATGCCCAGCATCCTTTTTATACATTATCAGGAAGCGATAATATTGTCTCCTTCACAACAGAACGTTACAAAGATCGCCCGCTTGTCATCAAAGGCCCGGGAGCCGGCGCCGAGGTGACTGCCTCCGGCGTCTTCGCGGATATCATGAGTATTAGTAGTTATTTGGGGTAAGCAAAACAATCATTTATAGTGAATTCAATAAAAGCTTTTGCGCCGGCTACGGTGGCTAATGTTGCCTGTGGATTTGATATTTTCGGTTTCGCTATTGAGGCGCCGGGCGATGTTGTGGAAATTAAAAAACGGGATGAGCCTGGCGTTGTTATAACAGAAATTACAGGGGACGAAGGCCGGTTGCCACGCAATGCTGAAAAAAATGCAGTGACCGTTGTTATGCTGCATTTATTGAAACATCTGGGCATTAAGGACTTCGGAGCCGAGGTGGTTTTGCACAAAAATATGCCGTTAGGGAGTGGAATGGGTTCCAGTGCCGCGAGCGCGGTGGCGGGAGTTGTGGCAATGAACGAGTTGCTGGGTAACCCTTTAACCCGTCAGGAATTGCTTCCTTTTGCCATGGAAGGTGAGAAAATCGCTTCCGGATCGGCGCATGCGGATAATGTTGGACCTTCGCTTTTGGGTGGTTTCGTCGTGATACGCAGTTATAATCCGCTGGATATTTTCACAATTCCAATTCCGGATGACTTGTATTGCACACTGGTTCACCCGGATATTGAGATTAATACAAAAGACGCACGTTTCATCTTGCGCAACGAAGTTTCCCTGAAAAACACGATCGCTCAAATGGGCAATGTTGCCGGGCTGGTTGCTGGTTTGATGAAAGCCGATTACGACCTCATCGGCAGGTCTATGGTTGACGTGATTATCGAACCGGTAAGGTCTATTTTAATCCCGGAATTTAAAGAAGTAAAACAGGCTGCGATTGCGAACGGAGCATTGGGTTGCAGCATTTCAGGCTCGGGTCCGTCTATGTTTGCACTTAGCAAAGGAAAGGCTAATGCGGAAAGTGCCGGCGTGGCGATGCAGCAAAAATTTGCCGATGCAGGAATTGAATCCAGCATGCACGTTTCTGCAATAAATAAAAACGGTGCTGCCATATTGTAATGATTTGCAAAGTGCTTATTTTCAGGGACGTAATGTCAGAAAGCAACACTTTAAAATCTTACTATGGATACAAAGGTTTACCCAATGAACCAGCCCTGGATCGATTCCCCGTTCTTTGAACAAGAAATTGAACAGTCTGCACTTGATGAAGACACAAAGCAGCTCGTCAAAGACTATGCGGAAAAGGGTTACCTGATCCTGGACACCGAACTGCCTGAAAGCACGTTTGACAGGATTGTTGAGCTTTTAAAACCACATTATACTTCACCCAGAATCCAGGATGCCTGGAACATTACACCACTCGTGCGGGAAGTGGCAGGCTGTCCAAAGATCCTTGATATGCTGCGGATCTTGTATCGCAGAGAACCTTTCCCTTTCCAAACCCTTAATTTTCAAGTCGGCTCGCAGCAAAAAACGCATAGTGATGCAATTCATTTTTCGTCCATTCCTGAGCGGTTTATGTGTGGCGTTTGGGTGGCTTTGGAAGATATCGATGAGTCGAACGGACCGTTGCATTACTATCCCGGGAGTCAGAAATTGCCATTCTTTAACATGGCGGATATTGGCCTTTCCGGAGCGCAGGATGCGGGAAGTTATGTTCAGTACGTTGAATATGAGAATTTTGTGCAAAAATTAATGATCGCAACCGGTCAGAAAAAGGAGGTTTTCAAAGTTAGGAAAGGGCAGGCGTTGATCTGGTCGGCGACGCTTTTCCACGGCGGAGAACCCATCCTGCGCGAGGGGGCGAGCAGGCATAGTCAGGTGACGCATTATTATTTCAAAGATTGCATGTATTACTCCCCGTTATGGTCGGATCTGCCGATTGAAAAGATGTATATGCGCCGGCCGGTAAACATACTTACAGGGGAAGTGGTTGAAAATAAATATCTTAACAAACCGATTATGGGAAGAACCGGGTTGAGTCAATTGACCGACTACAAAAACCAGCTCGAAGACTCATTAAGAAAGTTGAAAAGAACTCTGAAGGGTTAGTGAACTTTATTATTTGTTTCAGACGTTAAATATTGACGAATACAAAACTTAGAAATAGCATGGTTACTGTAAGTGATACCGCCAAAAACAAAATTGTTGAACTTCGCAAAGCAGACGGGCATTTGGAGGATTATCAAATCCGCGTTGGCGTTTTGGGAGGAGGCTGTTCCGGTTTGACATATAATCTTGAATTCAATTCCGAAACCAACCCGAATGACATGGTTTTTGAAGACAAGGGAGTAAAAATCATTGTCGACAAGAAAAGCATTCTTTATCTGGCCGGGACCGTCCTTGATTTCTCGGACGGGTTAAATGGTAAAGGCTTTCAATTCGTGAATCCCAATGCAACCCGCACTTGCGGCTGCGGCGAAAGTTTTGCTGTATAACGATATTCTTAAAATATTTTATTTTCAAACGCGTTCGGAAATCTCCGGACGCGTTTTTTTATATTCCTGAATGGGCTTAATTTGCCGCTTCAAGTAGCAGACATACACATTAAAACATTTTGAATGAAACCAACTCTTTTGATTTTAGCTGCCGGCATCGGTAGCCGTTACGGGGGCATCAAGCAGCTGGACCAGTTTGGCCCAAACGGGGAAACAATCATCGATTATTCACTATATGACGCGATTCGCAGCGGTTTTGGTAAAGTAGTTTTTATCGTTCGGGAAGAAATTAAGGATAGTGCGGAAGCTATTTTTGCTCCTAAGTTGAAGGGTAAGATTGATTTTGACTTTGCTATTCAGGGCGTTCAGTCATACGTTCCGGAAGATCTGGGAACGGTTGACCGCGTAAAGCCCTGGGGGACGGGACACGCAACATTATGCGCATGGCCTAAGACAGAAACGCCATTTGCCGTAATTAATGCCGACGATTTTTATGGTCACGACGCTTTCGCCACCATGGCCGACTTCCTGACCAACGACACCAATGATAAGCAGCACGCAATGATCGGTTACGAGCTGAAACGCACATTATCCGAAAACGGCACTGTTTCCCGCGGGATTTGTGTCGAAAGGGCTGATCACAACCTGGAATCGGTGGTTGAGCGCACCAAAATTTTTGAAGAAGACGGAAAAATCTATTTCGAGGAAAACGACGTCAAAACCGAACTGGCACCGGAAACGCCCGTTTCCATGAACTTCTGGGGCTTCAAACCAGGCATGTTCCCCATCACAAAAGACCTGTTCGAAACTTACGCGCGCGAGAACATCAACACCCCAAAAGCCGAATTTTACATCCCAACCGTCATGACCCATATCATCAAAAATGGCATGGGCGACTGCCGCGTCTTCCGCATCGCTTCTGACTGGTTTGGCGTGACTTACCCGGAAGATAAACCGACGGTTCAGGCGTCTCTTAGTGCGTTGCATGAGACTGGGGTTTATCCTGAGAAGCTTTGGTAGGGTGTTTTTGGAAAATTTTAAAGAGCTTTCAATGGAAAAAGACCTCATTTGAGGTCTTTGCTTTTGTCAAACTTATATCTATTGTTACTTGCCTATCATGACTTTACGAGAAGTTTGCGAGCCATCCTTATAGCTAATAACCAGAATGTGCATGCCAGACTCAATGCCTCGCACATCAATATTATTTTTTGTTGTTTTATAAATCGATTTGCCGTTCAATGTAAATAACTGAAGATGGCTTATTGAGTCTGGATTATTTGTATCAATAAATATTTTTTCTGTACCAGGATTTGGATAGACCAGAATTTTCTCATTTTTAAAAAGATCAGAAGCCTCCACCTTCCGCTTCACCGTCTCCTACATATCGTCTACCACATCCTCCGGAGCAGGCGCAATGCTATTGCCAACTAGGTAAGAGGGCAAGTAACGCCACGGGCCATAAAGCTGGCCGGTGAGGGCGAGTGTAGGATCATACTTTACCCTGACGCGGACTTTGGTTGATGGTCCCTGCTTGGCAACAACACTTTTCAGCTCAATGCCAGTTAGCCCCAAACTCGCATAAGCATTCTGCGAACCAGATGACATTGTGCTATTCGTAATCACATTATTCGCCCCTTTCGAAAATCCCTGTCCCTTAGCCTTCGTCTCCCAAACCATCTTGCCTTTATTTTTACCCAAGAATGACTTAGCATAAAGCCCAGCCCCAAAATCGTTTTTAGCTTTTTGGGATTGGTTGATGAGGGTTGCAAGATTGGAGTTGTAGAGGCGGAGGTTGTTTTGGAGGTTTTTGTTATTGTTGCCGTAGAAGACGAAAGCTGCACCTTCGTCGTTTTGTCCCTTATTATATTGACGTGCTCCGACAATTACATCATTATATCCATCCCCATTGATGTCACCCGCCCCAGCCACCGAGCTTCCCATTAAAGCATTATCTTGATTTCCCTCTATCATAAAAGAATTAGCTGGATCAACTCCGAAAGGCGTTCCATTAAATAAAAATGCTGCGCCTTCGTCAAGTTGCCCATTCGAGTAAAACGTGGACCCAACGATTAAATCGGCATATCCATCTCCATTAACATCTCCTGGAATCCCGACATTTCCCATCCATCCATTAATCTGATTACTCTCTAAAATTTGTGGACTTTTATCAAATCCTGTAATTGATCCATAATAAATGAAAACTGCACCTTCTAAGTGTTGACCATTTGAATACTCATGTGCTCCAAGCGCCAGATCTAAATATCCGTCACCATTTAAATCCCCGACTTCGAAAGAACTACCCATACCTGAATTTTCACGATTACTTTCAACTATTATTTTTAAGTTGATGTTAAGCCCAATCGCAGAACCATAATATATGTAAACAGCACCTTCATTAAATTCACCATTACTATAATAAGTGCTCCCAACAATTACATCCCCGTAACCGTCATTATTGATATCACCTCCACCTGAGACCTCATTGCCGTAGTTGCACCAGTTTCCACATGCATTTGCTGTCAATGTTACGTTTGCTGCGTCTTTATTAATTCCATTTGGAGAGCCATGATATACAAAAGCCGCACCTTGATCTGCTGGTGATGACACGAGCAAGCCTGGTGAGCCAATTATTATATCACTGAAACCATCACCATTAACATCTCCGGCACAGGACACAGAATTCCCAAAGTAAGCGTCATCTTCCTGCTTTCCATATATTATTGTTTTAATATTGCTGTTTATGCCTGCCGGTGATCCTGTATAGATAAAAACTGCTCCTGCATCATTGCCACCAAAAAGCGGCATGCCTACAATGAGATCACCGTAACCATCTCCATTTATATCTCCGGCTGATGAAGTACTTCCCATCGAGGCATACTCTTGATTACTTTCTAAAATTTGATTTGGAACAACGTCAAGTCCCGCCGCAGAACCATGAAATATAAAGACTGCCCCTTCTGATGTCTGGCCACTGTCATAATAGAAAGCCGCAATGGCTACATCACCATAACCATCACCATTCAGATCGCCAGCGCTTGATATAAATGAGCCGAATAAGGCTTCTGGCTGATTCATTTCTAGTTGCGTTCCATAAGTTTTGTTTAACCCATCCGCCATCCCCAACCAAACAAACGCCGCACCCTCATCCGTTTGCCCCGTATCATATGTGTTCGCACCCGTTATAATGTCGCTATAACCATCGCCATTCACATCACCGGCGCTTTTTACAGACCAACCCATTCCTGCGTCAGCCTGATTGCTTTCAAGGGTTGAGGCAGGTGAGGATATCAGGCCATTGGGTGAGCCGTGATGGATTACGACTGCTCCTTCGTTGTTTTCGCCTTTGTCATATTGCCAGATGCCGATCATTACGTCGCTGTAACCTTCGCCGTTGACGTCTCCGGCGCAGGCTACCGCTATGCCCTGTTTTGCTTCGGGTTGGTTGCTTTCAAGCCTGATGGCGGCACTTGCTTTGATGCCTTGTGCTGATCCGTGATAGACAAATACGGCACCTTCGTTTGTTTGTCCATAGTCGTATAAATAGCTCCCAACAATAATGTCGGAATAGCCATCACCATTCACATCACCGGCTGTTGCGGCAGACCAGCCATATTGGGCATTGATTTGATTTCCTTCCAATACCACGGAGGCATTGTTGTTAATGCCAACGGCAGAGCCCAGATGCACAAACACGGCGCCTTCATTGTCATGGCCTTTATCGTAGGCATATGCTCCCACCAGTACATCGTTGTAGCCATCGCCATTCACATCGCCCGCTCCTGCGGAGCAATAGCCAAACTGTGCTTTTTCCTGGTTACTTTCGAGAATGTTGGCGGCCAGCAGGTTAATGCCAGCCGCTGAGCCATGGTATATAAAAGCAGCGCCTTCATCGAATTGCCCCTTATCAAACAAAGGAGCACCGACAATGACATCGCTGAAACCATCACCATTTACGTCGCCAAGTCCTTCAACGGCCCTGCCAAATTTCGCATTGGGCTGATTGCTTTCCAGGATTGTCGCTACGCTGTTCAAACCCGAAGCCGAGCCGTAGTACACCATCACTGCGCCCTCTTTGGTCTCACCTTTGGTATAGAAAGGAGCGCCGACAATGACGTCACTATATCCATCTTTATTAAGGTCACCAGCAGAAGAAACGCTGGTGCCGAATTGGGCTTCGGTGTGATTGCTTTGCAAGGTAACCGCCGCATTGGCGCTAAGTCCCGAAGCAGAGCCATGGTATTACAAACACAACGCCCTCATTAGTCTCTCCGCTGTCGAACAAGGGCGCTCCTACCAGCACATCGCTGTATCCGTCGCCATTCACATCTCCGGCCGAAGATACTGCGTACCCTGCCTGAGCGCCGATCTGGTTGCTTTCTACGATCGCATTGGCATTGCTTGGGTTTCCGTTTACAACAATGGGATCAATGGTCACCGGGTAAGCGGCGTTTTGAACATTAACGCTCAGCAGTACAAGCCCGTCCTTGTAACGCAAAGTGGCCGGTAATGTGTCGCCGTCCGCATCCCAGCATGTAATGTCTTTGTAAATGAGGCTGTTTGCAGGCTCGCCTTTTTTATTCTCAGCATAAAAATGAAGTTCGTCATTTCCCAGATCCTTGACTTTTAGCCCTTGGGCTGACAACCTTACCTGCAGTTCTTTTGTGGCAATAGGGGCGGAGTCAATAATGAAGTTCTGCCGGACCCCTTCTTCGTTGTTAATAAATTCCTCTGTGAATCCTTTGTGTTTGATTTGAAGCTTGTTATCCCCATTCTCATGTTTTGCATCGGATTGTGCCGAGAGTATCTTCCGGCCGTCTGCGTAGATGCCTTCGTTGATCAATTTCAGGGAGAAGTTATGGCCTGCTGAATCAACGCGGTTATTTAGCGTTAACACGCCCGGTTTGTAGTAAGCACGCAGGCCCTGCTTGCGGTTAGGGCTTTGTAATGTGTTCTTTTCGGTGTCGAAAGAAATGTTGTATTCGCGCTTGGCCAGGCTTTGCTGGATGCTGGCCACTGTAGTGTCGTGAACGGCGCTTGGTTTATTTTTTACATTACTTGATTGAACAAGCGGAGGTGTTTCGGTTATTGGCCTGTTCGACGACAGCTCATGCATTTGCACAATGTAAGCCGTTGCTAAGATAAATAAGAGCGTAAAAATGCCCTTTTTGTAATATTGTTTCATGGTCTGAATTTTAGGGTAATAAAAAATGGTAAGATGACATTAAGCCACCTTTGCAATTTTATTTATCCCAAATTCTCGACTGCAAACCGATGAATAAACGGTAGAATTATTGACCAAAAGGTAAAAAAGTGTCTGACAAAATTTGCCAGACACTTTTTAAGAATTGTCAGGAATATCTCTTTTAACCTTCACTTCTGCAGCAAGGCTTCCATCATCCGCTCCGCCAGAAACTTGTTTCCTTCGTCCGTCAGATGCACTCTATCCGACGTTAAAATGCCTTTTTCCTTATTCTCAGGATTGTTTTGGACTAAATGATCCTGGAAAGATTTGCGAAGGTCACAGAGTTGCAGGCTGTTGCGGGTTGCGATCTCGCGGATGAGTTTGGAATATTGGTTCAGGTCGCCGTCCTGAGGGTTGGAAGCGTCATTCTTTTCGCCGATGACCGTTGGCGTGCATACGATCACGCGGATGTTTTGGGCCTTCATTTTTTTGATCAAAGCTTCGTAAAACTTCACATATTTATCAGGGTCAGTTCCTGTTCCGGAGGATGTTTTGTGCCATACATCGTTGATTCCCACATAAATGAAAACGACGTCCGGCTTTTTGGAAAGCACATCGTCTTCCAGCCTTAAATAAAGATCGTACACTTTGTTTCCGCCTATCCCGGCGCCCATGAGCTCGTACTGGCTGTCCTGACCTTTTGATTTAAGCATTTCAGTCATTTTGGTGATGTAGCCTGTCGGACCTACGCCGGCCTGGGTAATAGAATCTCCGAAAAATATGACGCGCAACGGCTTGTCCTGGCGCATGGCGATGAGGGGCAGCACGAAAATGGCAACCTGCAAAAATTTAAAAATGACCCGCATATAAAATTGATAAAAATGGTTTTTGAAAAAAGACCGGCTCCTTTTAAAATTACCCTTAGAAGCATTTGGATTCTTTAATGCCTGATCAGCATCACGCGCGCCGAATCCATGGGGTAACGCAATGTAAATGTGTTGCCCGGGATCATTTCAGGCGCAAGATCCAGCGGCAATGTGAGTTGGCGCACTTTATTTTCGACCAAAGCGCTTACCAGAAGCTGATCGGCATGGCTGACGCAGCTGAGCACTTCACCAAAAATCACGAAATCTCCTGTCTGCGATTGTTCATGCGCATAAACTTCCGCGGGCGTGCCCTGGCGGGCAATTTTACCGTTTTCAATGATTGCAACCTGGTCGGCCAGCCGGAATATTTCGCCAATGTCATGCGTGACGATGATCATGGTGAGCTGATGTTGCCGATGGAATTTTAACAGCATATCCTGCAAATGATAGCGCATGTCGTAATCCAGCGCCGCAAACGGCTCATCGAGCAACATTAGGGCGGGTTTTCTGACCAGCGCGCGGGCTAATGCAACACGCTGCTGCTGGCCGCCGGAAAGCTGGTTAGGTTTGCGGTCTGCGAGGTTGGAGAGATCCGTGGCTCTGAGTAATGCATCAACAATGCTTTTGTCGCTTCCCTTTTTTAGTCCGAAAAATAAATTTTCCTCAACTGTCAAATGTGGAAACAATGCATAATCCTGGAAAACAAAACCAACGTTCCTCAGCTGTGGAGAAATGGCTTTTTGCTCAGCACTGTCAAACCAGACTTCGCTGCCGAATGCTATTCTGCCGTTTTCAGGGGTTAATAACCCGGCAATTTGTCTTAATAATGTGGTTTTTCCTGCTCCTGACGGTCCTGTAATGGCTAATATCTGTCCTTTCGGCAATGATAATGTAATTTCCATCGGCATTTTGCCATGGACGGTTTGCAAAGTGTGCTGGATATGGACGTTAAGAAGGCTGTCGGACACGGAGCAGGCGATTGTTAACAGAATAGACCAACAGCAAAATAACGAATGTAATTGCAAAAAGCACCATTGCATAATCGTTCGCAGCGCCATAGTTCAGCGCTTCCACCTCATTATAAATGGCCACGGAAGCGACTTTTGTAACACCTGGAATGTTGCCGCCTATCATAAGCACGACGCCAAACTCTCCGACTGTATGTGCAAATGTGATTACAAATGCTGTGAGAATGGCAGGTTTGCAGTTAGGCAAAAGCACTTTAAAGAATGTTTCCCACTCATTTTTTCCCAATGTGTAAGACGCTTCGCGCAATGACGCAGGAAGCGATTGTAACCCGGCGCGTATGGGATAAACCATAAATGGCAGGCTATAAAGTACAGAGGCAATGACCAGTCCCGAAAAGCTGAAAACCAGCCGTAACCCAAACAAGCTTTCAATCCAAGCGCCGAACCAATAGGAGGGACTGAATGCTAAAAGCAGGTAAAATCCAATCACCGATGGCGGCAGCACAAGCGGCATGCCAATCAGCGATTCAATGATCCCTCGTCCCTTAAATTTTCCGAACGCCAGCCAGTAGGCCAATGGCAATGCAAGCACCAGCAGGATAACCGAAGTGATCGTTGCCAGTTTGAATGTAAGCCAGAGGGGTTCGGGGTTCAAGGTGCAAGGTTAATTTTGAATGACTGAATGACTGAATGACTGAATGACTGAATGAGCGGGCGCCGTTGCGCTGAATGAGCGGGCTGAATGTTATTTATTTGTAGCCGTATTTTTGGAAGATTTCTTTTGCTTTTTGTGAGTACAAAAATTTATAAAATTGTTCGCTGGTTTTCTTTTTTGGAGAATCTTCGCTGTGGTTCAGTAGGATAGCGGCTTGTTCTATGGGTTTGTAGTCCGTAGAGTCCAGGATAATGTAGTTTCCCTGATCTTTCATTTCTGGTGAAAGGACGATGGATAATGCATTGAAGCCGGCTTCTACGTTGCCGGATGTGATGTATTGAGCGGTTTGGGCGATGCTTTCTCCGAAAACGAGTTTTTTTTCTATTTCTCCAAAAACATTTTTTGACTTTAAAACCTGAATGGCAGCTTCTCCGTATGGTGCTGTTTCCGGGTTAGGAATGGCAATTTTTTTGATTTTGCCGTCTGCTAAAACTTCCACATTCAGCTCTGCCTTTGGGATTTTTTTAGACCATAAAACCAATGTGCCCAATGCATAAATTCTGGGTTTTTCTGCCGAGCCGCCATTTTTGAAAATCTCCTGCGGATATTTTGTATCAGCTGAGACAAAGACATCAAACGGCGCACCTTCGCGGATTTGGGTGGTAAGCTTGCCCGAGGAACCTACAACAATGTCGATTTTTTTGCCTGTTTCTTTCTCAAATTCTGCCTTAATTTCCTTCATCACATACTGCACGTTGGCTGCGGTGGCCACAACAATTTCCTCCGAAGGTTTGGAACAACCTGCCAGAAACACCAAAAAAAACAAAAAAAAGCGCTGTATGTTCATGCTGCAATTTAATGGATAAAGCCCGAATGATCATTGCATCCCATTGCGTTAAAAATCGTAAATTGCGCGCCATTTCGACCGCAGGTTCCGAAATCAGGGTTGGAAAGCCAGCTTCTTAAAGCGTAATTAATAACAATGTAATGATTATAGATACTGCCCAGCGGACCAAGCAGACTTCCGAATACTACTTTTCGGTGAAGCTTGCGGAGGTTCGCAAACTGATTGCAGAAGGCCACGATGTGATTAACCTGGGGATAGGGAATCCGGACATGATGCCTTCATCTGAAACATTAACCGCCCTGTCGGAAGCCGCTCAGAAGCCGCAAGCGCATGGTTATCAGCCTTATGTGGGCACGCCCGCCTATCGGAATGCAATCGCAGATTTCTATCATCACACTTATGACGTTAAGCTCGATCCCTCGACAGAGATATTGCCATTAATCGGCTCAAAAGAAGGCATAACGCACATTTCCCTGACATTTCTGGATCCGGGCGATGAAGTGCTGGTTCCCGAGCTAGGTTATCCTGCTTACCGGGCTGTTAGTCAAATGGTTGGGGCGATTGTGAAGGAATATCCGTTGCGTGAGGATTTTGGCTGGCAGCCGGATTGGAACGCGATGGAAGCACTAGTAACGCCGAAAACCAAGATTATGTGGCTCAATTATCCGCATATGCCTACGGGAGCGCCTGCCACGCGTGAGCTGTTTGAAGAAGCGGTCGCATTTGCAACGAAGCACAAGATTTTGCTTTGCCACGACAATCCGTATAGTCTCATTTTAAATAAAAAAGCGCCGATCAGTTTGTTGTCCGTTGATGGTGCGAAGGAAGTGGCGATTGAACTCAATTCCATGAGCAAGTCGCACAATATGGCGGGTTGGCGAATGGGCTGGTTGTCAGCGGCTAAGCCTTACATTAATGCAGTGCTGACGATAAAAAGCAATGTAGATTCGGGCATGTTCTGGGCAATGCAGGAAGCGGCTGTGGCGGCTTTGCATAATTCGGATGAATGGCATTATGAGCGGAATGCGGTGTATCAAGGCCGTTTGGAAGCTGCTGAGGCAATTTTGGAAACAATCGGCTGCACCTGGGACCGCAAGCAGGAAGGCATGTTCCTGTGGGGCAAGTTGCCGGATGCTGTCGAGTCGGCGGAATCGCTGGTGAATAGTCTTTTGGTTGAAAAGCACGTGTTCATCGCGCCCGGCTTCATTTTCGGACCGAAAGGGCAGCGTTACATTCGTCTGTCGCTTTGCATGCCCAAAGAGCGGATTTGGGAAGCGGTGGAACGGATCAGGCTATAAGCCATTTGTTTTTTTATATAGATAACAATTACAATGATTCTCAGTATAATAGGAGTGGGCTTGTTGGGCGGATCTTTCGCTTTGAGCCTGCGTGAAAAATATCCGAATGTAAAATTCGTCGGCGTTGATAATTCTTTGGTAAATCAAAAAATTGCATTGGCCAAAGGTATTGTCGATGAGATCGTTACCCTTGACGAGGCGCTGCGAATTTCTGAATTGAATGTGCTGGCAACGCCTGTTGACGCGATCAACAAACTCTTGCCGTATATGCTCGAGCATTTGCCGGAAGGCCGCACAATTATGGACCTTGGCTCCACAAAAGAGGCGATTTGCCAGATTGCGGACGCGCATGCAAAACGTGCGCAATTTGTTGCTGTGCATCCTATGGCAGGAACAGAAAATTCCGGCCCGGGTGCTGCATTTAAGGAGTTGCTGACAGATAAATACGTAATAATTTGTGATAAGCATAAAAGCAATCCCGAGTCACTTGGCCTGGTTGAAACTTTCCTGCGCGATGTAGGCATGAAAATCTACTATATGCAGCCGGGTGAACATGATTTGCACCTGGCTTACGTGTCACATTTAAGCCATATCAGCTCTTTTGCGCTCGGATTGACGGTTTTGGATAAGGAGCAGGATGAAAAAGCGATTTTTGCAATGGCCAGCACCGGGTTTTCTTCAACGGTCAGGCTCGCTAAAAGTTCGCCGCAAATGTGGGCGCCTATTTTCGATCAGAACAAAACCAACGTATCAAAAGCATTGGGAGACTACATTGAGCTGCTGAAAAAGTTCAAGGATGCCATCGATCAGCAGGACCTGGAAACGAGTCTGAACTTTATGAATAAGGCCAATGATATCCGACGTGTTTTGGCCGGAATTGAAAAAAAATAAAAAATATGCGACTTTTAAATTGTTGAAAAACAGCTTGTTATGAGCTGTTTTTCGCATTTTAGGAACCATTAACACAAGCCGGGCTGTTAATAATGCACCTTCAACAGGGTTTAATTTACCTCCTCTCTCAATCGATAATAATTAGATTTCTCAATAAAACGATTAGAAATGACAAAAGCTCAGGCAGTATTAGTAGCAGTAATGATTGCGCTTAGCGTTTCCTTCGGGTTCCAAAAATTTGATTCCTTATCCGATTCTACAACATCCAATTCAATAAAAATCAAGGTAGATTCCGCTGCCAGGCCGCATTGGGCAAGTCTGTATGACTCGCTTGATCTAAAAAAGCAGGGACTCTCAGAAGCAGCATTTTACTATGCTTGGTATGGCTTCCAGAAAATGAATCTGGCTAACCCTATTCTTGCCATTGCAGATTTTAGCCAGTCATCTCGCAATAAGAGGCTTTATGTGATTGACTTAATCAAAAGAAAGGTGTTGCTTAATACATACGTTGCACACGGCAGGAATTCCGGTGACGAGTTTGCAAAGCGTTTTTCAAATGATAATTCATCATTTCAATCCAGCTTGGGGTTTTATAAGACATTGGGGACTTACAATGGCAAGCACGGTCTTTCGCTTAGGCTGGAAGGGTTGGAAAAAGGAATTAACGACCGCGCTTTGGAAAGGGCGATCGTTATGCATGGAGCAGATTATGTGAGTGAGTCGTTTATCAAAAATACGGGTCGGCTAGGTCGGAGCCTGGGATGTCCCGCGGTATCTGTTTTGGACTCAAAAAAATTGATCAGTATGCTTTGTAATGGCGCTGGATTGTTTATCTATTCCGCTGATCAAAAGTACGTTAAGGCGTCACCGCTTTTATCAGGTTTACAGCTGGATCAAACCTTGGGCGATCCTTTTCTGTATACGTCTTCAAAGTAAAGCAAATCCCCTTTTTCATTACAATCGGCACCCAGGTAAAGCAGGAATACCGGGATTCTTGCTTTTAACTTATGCCATTTTGGTGGTGTGGAAACGGTGTCCGGCTCGGTCATGAAATCATTGTCAAGCAGCTTGGTGCCAGCCATATAGTTGGCCAGATCCGTGGGTTGCTGCACACGCACGCAACCATGGCTCCTCCATCTCGAATTGCTTTTGAACAAATATCTTGCATTTGTATCATGCAGATAAATCGCCAGAGGATTTTTAATCTCCACTTTCAGCAACCCAAGCGAGTTATCTTCGCCCGTTTCCTGACGGAAGCGATAAGGGAATTTTTCCGCTGTAAGTTCTTCCCAATCAATCTCTTCCGGGTTTACTGCCTGGCCTTTGTTATCGATTATTTCAATTCTATTTCTTGACAAATATTCCGGATCGCTTGCCGCTTTCGGAAACATTTCCTTGATAGCAATGCTTTTAGGCACATTCCAGTAAGGATGGGTCACAATGCTCGTTGCATAAGTGTCCATTGTCGGGGTTTGCGTGTCGCTTTTGCCAACCACCGTACGCATACGGAGCACATTTTGTCCGGCCGAATCCATTGCGGTGAGATATGCGCCGCGAATATTTACCATTACAAATCGTGGGGCACCCTTGGATTGTCGCTTAATCCAGCGGTAAGCATTCAAAGATTCCGCAACAAGCGATGCGCTATCCGCTTTATTTTCTTTTAACAAGCGTGCGTAATGCACTTTCAGATTGCGATATACAGGAAAAGCAGGTTCCAGCTTTTCCATCACCTTCTCCACTGATTCGCCCTTAACAAGGGCTTCGGCTGCTTCGCGCAGGATCAGTGTATCTGCTTTGATTTTCTTTTCGGTGTAGCGCAATGCCGGTTTGTGACCAAATCCTGCTTCCTCCAGTAATGCAAAAACCGGGGCTTTTTCACCAGCAACGGCGAACTTTTCGACATTTATGCCGGCACTTTTACTGAACTCCAGCAATTTAGCATAATGTCGCTCGGAGCTCAAATGACTCTCTAACTCCTCCCGGGACATTTCGGTGGGATTCTTCTTACAGGATTGAAGAATGGCAAGCGTAAATAAAATAACGAGAGGAATGTATCGGGTGCGGCCCAAGCCTGAAAGCATTTGCATTGTGTTGTATTTTGTTTGAAGTAGTATATACAATTGCCATGCTAAGAATTCCCCATGCTGAGAACTATAAAAAGTCCAACGATTTGAAGATTTTAGTGATGTTTTTCTAAGATGAGTTGTATTAAAGATTTAACGCCTGGGGAAATTTAGAAACAACAGGCGGTGACTTAATGGGCGAGAGGGAGCTGCCTGAATTGGCTAGCATGTTCAGATAACAACATTAAAAAAGCCAGACATAAGCCTGGCTTCAGTGACCGCGACGGGAATCGAGTCGAACGCGACCCCGGCCCATATCTAGAGTTTAGGCCGGGGTCGCGCTCGACAACTCCCATTCTATCCGTTGAACTACGCAGTTATAACACACAAAAAAGCCAGACATAAGCCTGGCTTCAGTGACCGCAACGGGAATCGAGTCGAACGCGACCCCGGCCCATATCTAGAGTTTAGGCCGGGGTCGCGCTCGACAACTCCCATTCTATCCTTTGAACTACGCAGTTATAACACACAAAAAAGCCAGACATAAGCCTGGCTTCAGTGACCGCGACGGGAATCGAGTCGAACGCGACCCCGGCCCATATCTAGAATTTAGGCCGGGGTCGCGCTCGACAACTCCCATTCTATCCGTTGAACTACGCAGTTATAACACACAAAAAAGCCAGACATTAAGCCTGGCTTTCGTGACCGCGACGGGAATCGAGTCGAACGCGACCCATATCTAGAGTTTAGGCCGGGGTCGCGCTCGACAACTCCTATTCTATCCGTTGAACTACGCAGTTATAACACACAAAAAAGCCAGACATTAAGCCTGGCTTTCGTGACCGCGACGGGAATCGAGTCGAACGCGACCCCGGCCCATATCTAGAGTTTAGGCCGGGGTCGCGCTCGACAACTCCCATTCTATCCTTTGAACTACGCAATTATAACACACAAAAAAGCCAGACATAAGCCTGGCTTCAGTGACCGCGACGGGAATCGAACCCATATCTAGAGTTTAGGAAACTCCTATTCTATCCGTTGAACTACGCAGTCGAATTGGGGTGCAAAACTGGGAAAAAATCATTTGAATTACAAATGATTATTCCTCCGTTTCAACTGCAGTGTATCCCAAATCAAGCCAGTTCGGATAAATTGAGAAGTGTCGCTCTTTTACGAGTGCGAATAATGTGTTTCTCAATTCTTCAATATTTTCTTTCTTTTCAGCCGAAATAAATACAACGCGATCTGCTTTGTCGGCGATATAACTCTTTTTCAATTGCTCCAGAACACTTTCTGTCTGCTCAATCTCCTGCCCTTCATCATTATCCGCATTGAATGTCGGGTTATAAAGGTCAATTTTATTGAAAACCAAAATCGTAGGCTTATTAGCTGCGCCGATTTCTTCCAATGTTTTGTTTACAACATCCAGATGCTCTTCAAACGACGGATGCGAAATGTCCACCACGTGTAGCAAAACGTCCGCTTCCCGAACCTCGTCCAAAGTTGATTTAAAAGACTCGATCAATGTTGTCGGCAATTTGCGGATAAAACCGACCGTATCTGTCAGCAAAAACGGGATATTCTCCATATTCACCTTCCTTACCGTCGAATCAACCGTCGCGAAAAGCTTGTTTTCAGCAAAAACGTCTGCTTTCGAAAGCCCGCGCATCAATGTTGACTTTCCTACATTGGTATAACCTACAATCGCAACACGAACCAGTCTGTCCCGTTCTTTACGACGTGTAGTGCTTTGGCGATCAACCTTTTCCAGCTTTTCTTTCAGGAAAGCAATCCGATCTTTCACGATCCGCCTATCCGTTTCCAATTCCGTTTCACCCGGTCCGCGCATACCCACACCAACCCCGGACTGGCGGCTTAAGTGAGTCCACATCCTGGTCAACCGGGGATACATATATTGATATTGCGCCAGCTCAACCTGTAACTTCGATTGCGCCGTTTGCGCGCGCATGGCAAAAATGTCCAGGATCAGTAAGCTCCTGTCGATCACCTTAATATCCTTAAAAACAGCTTCCAGGTTTCTTACCTGGGAAGGCGTCAGGTCGTCATCGTAAATAATCATGTCAACCGGGTTAGCGGTCACATAAATCAAAATTTCTTCGAGCTTTCCTTTTCCTGTATAGGTCCGGATATCAGCCCTTTCCAGGTTTTGTGTAAATGTATTAACCGTCTCCACGCCCAGTGTGGTCGCCAGAAAAGCAAGCTCTTCCAGATATTCCCTGGTCTTTTCAATCGGTTGTTTTTGGGTACTAACAGCCACAAGTACAGCAGTTTCCTGCTTTTCCGCTGTTGAGTATGACTTCTTTTTATCAATCATGCACAGTTGTTTTATTGTATTGTTCTTCCCGCCAGTCACATCAACTTTTATTCCGAAATTCGGGGGGAAGAGTAGAGAGGCAACGGTATAGCGCTGGCAAAAGTTCACCCGGCCCGAACCGCGAAATTACATTTACATCTTAATTAATCCATTATTTTGTTTGAATAATAGAAAAACACTTTTGTATCTTTGGCCAAATTCTTCGAAATATGTTGGTGATCATCCTCGGTTTACAATAACCAAAAGTCTTTCCTGATCTGTCTGCCAGCCTCCGGAGTTCCGGGGCAATGACAATTTTTCGCGACTTTCACAAGTCGCACATCTCTTATTTACATTCAATTTTATATCCATGAAAAAGTGGTTTCAACTGCTTCGTCAGGCTATTCGTGGCTCCGAAGAAAGTTTTACCGAAGGAAGCATCAACCGTGCTATCTTTTTACTGTCCGTCCCAATGATCCTTGAAATGGTGATGGAATCGCTATTTGCCGTTGTTGACATTTTCTTCGTTTCCAAAGTAAGTACAGAAGCCGTGGCGGTTGTCGGGCTTACTGAATCGGTGATTACGCTGGTTTATTCAGTGGCCATTGGTTTGAGCACGGCTGCGACGGCGACTATTGCGCGCCGGGTTGGCGAGGGCAATACAAATGGTGCACGGCATGCTGTCGGGCAGGTTATCGTCATTTCGTTAGCTATTTCGGCTGTTACCGCAACGGTCGGAACGTGGTTTGCAGGCGATATCCTGCGGATTATGGGCGCCGATCAGAAGGTGATAGAACTTGGGACAAATTTCGCCAGAATTCAGTTTCTGAGCAGTCCGGTCGTTATTTTGCTCTATTCTTTGAGCGGCGCACTGCGTGGGGCCGGTTCTGCGGCAACGGCGATGCGATCGCTGATTGTGGCCAACTGTTTAAACATGATCCTGGGGCCGGTTCTGATATTCGGACTTGGCCCATTTCCTGAGTTAGGTGTTACGGGTGCAGCTCTTGCTACCGCTTTGGGGCGTTCCATAGGCGTTGGTTATCAACTGTTTTCGCTAACCAAGGCACAAAAATCATTAGGCTTGCTTTGGGAAGATCTGCGTCCGAATCCGGAAACTATTGCGGGCATTGTCAAAGTGGCAACTGGCGGCACCGTTCAGTTTTTGATAGGCTCTGCGAGCTGGATTTTTCTGACACGTATATTATCTGAGTTCGGCAGTGACGTGGTGGCAGGATATACGATTGCTATCCGTGTGATTATGTTCACATTATTGCCTGCCTGGGGACTGGCCAACGCTGCCGCAACGCTCGTGGGGCAGAATCTGGGCGCCGGAAAGCCAGACAGGGCGGAAAAATCCGTTTGGAAATGTGCCTCTTATAATTTCGTTTTTTTACTAGGACTGGCCGTTTTAATGTTCGTGGGTGCTGAGGAGATTGTAGGTTTATTCAGTCCCAATCCTGAGGTAATTGCAACGGGAAAAATGGCCCTGCGCGTGCTCTGCCTGGGTTATGCCGCTTATGCATATGGAATGGTCGTCATTCAGTCGCTGAATGGGGCAGGGGACACCAAAACACCAACGGTCCTGAACCTGATCTGTTTTTGGGCAATTGAAATTCCCGTGGCGTATGTACTTGCTGTTATGATGAACTTTGGCCCGATCGGCGTCTTTGTCTCCGTTCCCTTTGCAGAATCCATCCTGGCCTTGTTAGGGATCTGGCGGTTCAGGCTGGGGAAATGGAAGTTGGTAAAGGTCTGATCACATTGCCGGGGACAATCGCGTCCCCGGCATTCAAGAAACAAAAAGCCCCGTGTTTTGGTTAAGTTCGTATCAACGACCATCATTATCCTTCATGAAAATAGAACAGATATATACCGGATGCCTGGCTCAGGGCGCTTATTTTATTGTTTCAAATGGCGAAGCTGCGGTCATTGATCCTTTGCGCGAAGTGGAGCCTTACATTCAAAAGGCCAATAAAATTGGTGCTAAAATTAAGTATGTATTTGAGACTCACTTTCATGCGGACTTTGTCTCCGGTCATATCGATCTGGCTGAAAAAACCGGTGCGGAAATTGTTTATGGCCCAAATGCGAACACGGCATTCAAGGCGCATATTGCTGTTGATAATGAGGAGTTTCAGTTAGGAGAAATCACCATAAAGGCATTGCACACACCGGGTCACACGCTGGAATCAACGAGTTATTTGTTATCTGATAAAAATAAAAACCCTGTTGCGCTATTCAGCGGCGACACACTCTTCATAGGCGATGTAGGACGCCCGGATCTGGCTCAAAAAAGCGATCTGACAATGGAAGATCTGGCCGGAATGTTGTTCGAAAGCCTGCGTTCAAAGATCATGACATTGCCGGATGATATTATCGTCTATCCAGCGCACGGAGCGGGTTCTGCTTGCGGCAAAAACATGAGTAAGGAAACATCAGATACATTGGGCAACCAAAAGCGGTTCAATTATGCATTACGGCCCGACATGATGAAAGAGGAATTCATTCGCGAAGTGACCGCCGGCTTGCCCGAACCACCTAAATATTTTCCTGAGAATGTGAAAATGAACCGCGACGGCTACGAAAGCATTGATGACGTGCTCGAACGCGGCGACCAGGCATTGTCTCCCGAAGCGTTCGAGGCCAAGGCCAATAACACGGGTGCGCTTATTCTGGATACGCGAAAACCTGAGGATTTTGCGCAAGGATTTATTCCCAATTCAATCAACATCGGCATTGAAGGCGGTTTTGCTCCGTGGGTGGGCGCGCTGATCCCGGATTTGAAACAAAATTTGCTGATTGTTACAGAGCCAGGCAAAGAAGAGGAAGTAGTAACACGTTTGGCGAGGGTTGGTTATGATCATACGATTGGGTTTTTGAACGGTGGTTTTAAGGCTTGGGTTGACGCGGGAAAGGAAGTGGATGCAGTGAATAATGTTTCAGCCAAGGCGTTTGCAGAGATCTATCACAGCGAAAACCCCGAAGTAATTGACGTCCGCAAACCGGACGAATTTGCAGCCGGCCACATTGAAGGAGCCAAAAATCTGCCATTAGACTACATCAACGATCTCATGGCCGAATTCCCGAAAAACAAAACCCTTTACGTGCATTGTGCAGGAGGTTATCGTTCCATGATCGCCGCCTCCATCCTGAAATCAAGGGGCATAGACGACGTTGTAAACATTGAAGGAGGCTTCGGTGCTGTTGGGAAAACGAATGTGCCGAGGCTTTAATAATCTATTTAATCTCTACCCTATGGAAATCATCGAAGTGCTTCGGAGACCTTGGCCCTGGTATGTGGCAGGGCCTTTGATTGGGTTGACTGTGCCGGCTTTGTTGCTGCTCGGGAATAAGTCTTTTGGGATTTCTTCTTCCTTGCGGCACATTTGTGCGGCTGTGATCCCGGCGAATATTTCCTTTTTTAAGTATGACTGGAAGAAGGGAATCTGGAATTTGTTTTTTGTGGCCGGGATAACGATTGGCGGCTTTATTGCCAGTTTTTACCTGGCAAATCCTGCTGAAATGGTGATCGCTGAGGCGACGCAGCAAACATTAAGCGGCTTTGGATTAACAAATTTTTCAGGGTTAATGCCTGCTGAAATATTCGGCGCTTCCAACATCTTCTCCTTAAAAGGCATCATTTTCCTTGTTTTTGGCGGTTTTCTGGTTGGATTTGGCACCCGTTACGCGGGAGGTTGCACATCTGGCCACGCGATTACCGGATTAGCCACATTGCAATGGCCTTCGTTGGTGGCTACGGTGAGCTTTTTTATCGGTGGCTTGGTTTGCACACATTGGATCTTGCCTTTCTTATTGACCCTGACTCTTTAATTTAAGATACAAAATAGCATGGAAAAGTTAGAAAATACATCCCTAACCACGCTTTCGGAAGAAGATAAGGACGGAAGCAACACACAGAAGTCGGCCGAAGGTTTCGCCGCGAACTTCAAATATTTGATCGTTGGCTTACTGTTCGGGATTGTTTTTGTGAAAGCAGAAATCGTCTCGTGGTTCCGGATCCAGGAAATGTTCCGTTTTGATTCGTTTCACATGTATGGCGTAATCGGCTCTGCGGTGCTTGTGGGGCTGGTTTCCGTTCAGTTAATCAAGCGCTTCAGCATTAAAACCACTTCGGGCGAAGAAGTTGTCATTCCCGACAAGACATTCAGCAAAGGCCAGATTTATGGCGGGCTGCTTTTCGGGTTTGGCTGGGCCATAACCGGCTCATGTCCGGGACCATTGTTTGCACAGATTGGGAGCGGCTATGTGGCGGTGATAATCACATTGTTAAGTGCCATTGCGGGCACCTGGACTTACGGTTTGCTAAAACCAAAATTGCCGCATTGATCACAATTTCCTGGCAACGAGATACAACTGTTCATCACCCAAAGCAAACGGATCTGCTTCCAGATTTCCGAATGTTCCTACAACCTGCAAACCCGCAGATTCAAACATATAGGTGATTTCCGAAAGCGTAAAAATGTGCTGCCGAACCGTATGTGTCACTTTTTCTGAGCCGGAAATAAATGTTTGCTCAGCCTCAATGTAGCCTTCTTCCGGCCTGTATTCGTTCTCTGCAAGATAGATAATGTCCTCTTTTACAGGCATCCAGTTCCGCACCTGGAAGTTTGGTAGAATGCTTTCCGCGAGGTTCTCTGTATGGATGGCAATGTGGCCGCCGGATTTTACAGCGTTGGCCATTTTTAATATAAACTGCTGCGTTTCAGCCCTTGGGAAGAAACTGAAACTGTTTCCAATGCAAAAAGCGGCATCAAACGCATTTTCTTCAAAGGAACATTCCAAAACATCGTCGCATATAACCGTCAGAGACAAATTATGCTTCTTGGCAACCGCTTTTAATTCGTCACAATATTCACTGGAAATATCAATGCAAGTCATTGCTACGCCTTCTTCTGCAAGTGGGACCGCGTGGCGTCCGTAGCCGGCCAGCATGTCTAAAACCTTGCTGCTTTCTTTTATTTCGAGCACATCCCGCAGAAAATCAACTTCATAATCGGTGTATTCTTCATCCTGGTGTAGTTTCCAGGCGCGTTGCGGGAGTCCTTTGAAATAATTGTGATACCAAGCCACGGGAAGGTTTTTTTAATGAAGCGCAAAACTACGAAAAGCTGCCAGGATGAATGGCAGCTTTCTTGAAATATAACATCACAACATTACATACGCATCAGCCCGGGCGTAATGCGCAAGTAAACCTGCCCGGAAAGCGGCGTATCACCATAAAATGGTTTCAGTAATTTGTCGATCGAATAAATTCCGATCTGGCCGCCGGCTTGTAAAAGTGTATTTTGGAATGATGCGATCTGGCGGTTCAAGCCGATCGAGAACATGGATACGGGAAACTGATCTTTGCGAAGAGATAAATTTCCAGGCAAGCCCAGCTCATTCACGCTCTTCTGGACCCGTTCATAACGACCGTAAACAGCCCATTTGTCCAGTTGCAGATTGGATTCAAGCAAAACTGAATGTTCCTTGTGATGACCGCCAGCTTCATTCAAACCCCAAACAGCGGAAGTTGAAATCCACTTATTCTTACCATTTAAATTTGCCGAATGCTGCACAGAGGCGGTTGTCCTGTCTACATTTTCGCCGCCGTGCAAGGGTTCAGGATTTTTGATAAAACCCCTGCTTACCTGCAATGCCCAGTTTGTGGAAGGATTGAAGAGTAACCGGTAACTATACGAGTCGAAGCGCGGCTTATCAAAGTCAAAACGGTTTTCGTTGGGCTCGCGACCGGTGAAGGACGAACCTTCCAATTTGAACTTCCATAGCCGGATTCCAGCTGTCACCACGCCAAAAGTAATGTGCGTTGCATCCTGCCAGTGATGGCCCAAAACGGCATCGGGATTGTTGAAAGCAGACATTCTGTGCATAAATGCGGTTGGCCCCAATGCCGGTTCGCCGGGATAACCTGCATAAAGCGTCAGGTCAATGTTCTCGTTTAATCTTTGCGTGTAAGCAACGGAAAGTTCGGAAATGAGGTCGTGCGGATGTTGCTTGTCTATCAGCGGCTCGCCCTTCCAGGTTTCGCCAGACTGGAAAAGAAGCGGATAGCCTGCTCCTCCGTCAAATAATCTGTCCAGCGAAACCATTGCGCGAACATTCAGCAAACCATTCTTGCCAACTTGCCGCTGCGCCATGCCCATGAACCAATTGGGCACACTCACTTTCGATTTTGAGCCTTTCAGACCGTCATTATTGAAATTTTGAGCAGTGTATCGCAGAAAAACGCTTCCGTGCAACATGTAACTCCATTTGTTTGTGTGCTTCATGTATGCATACATGGGCGTCGCGTCGGGCTGCCAGCCTGTTCCCGAGCCATTGCGTGTCATAGGCAGGCTTAGGGAAAAACTGTGTGTCATATGCCCTACATCATGCTGCATATTGCCCTGGTCCATCTTGCTGTGATCCATTTTGCTATGATCCACAGTATCAGGCTTCATGCCTTTGTGATCCATGCCCTTCATATCATGTGTGGCGGGCTTGGCTGAGTCTTTCCTGGGCTCCTGATGATGCTCGTGCTGCGCCAGCAAAGGGAAATAGGCAGTCATTATGCCGGCTAATGCCAGCATTTTTAGTTTGCTGTTTCTCATGACGAAGTGGTTTTGTTATTAGTGTGCAGCGGCCGTTTTCCGGCAGCAGCTAGGCAATTTGTCGTGCGCTTTTTGGTTCGCAATTTCCGTATCGGCGTCGTAACCTGTGTTGATAATGGTTGCTTTAATGGCCTCAGGAGTGGTTTTGTTGGGGTTGTATTTCACTGTAACCACTTTATCTTTTAAGTCCAGATTGGATTCTTTCACACCTTTTGAAAGTCCCAGATTGCGTTCGATGCGCTCTTTGCACATTTCGCAAATCGCAGAAGTTTTAATCTTAATTAGCTTGTCGCCGTCTGCGTGCGCAATGTTAACCCCAGCAAAAAGTGCGATTAATATGGATAGGATGGTCGTTTTCATAATTTCAAATGTTTTAGTGATCAATGATTGTGTCCTGCGGAATCCGTTTCGGCCATGGCCACTTCTTGTAAATCCATCTTGCAAACCGGACATTTTCCTGCTGCTTCATAAGTTTTTTCTCCCTCGCAGTGCATGGGGCACGCGTATTTTTTTGCGGCTGTTGCGGAAGCCTCTGCTGCGACTTTTTCAGCGTTATGATTGCTTGTTCCGCAGGCTGTAAAAAGGAGCATTAGTGCGGCATACAGGATATTTTTCATAATGATTGAAGGTTGTTTAATGTCTGATTTTATTGTCCTACTTTATCGAGTGTCACTCGTGCCAAAGTGCTTTTCCTGAATTCTCCCGGCGTCATGCCGGTTACTTTTTTAAATTGATTACTCAAATGTGCAGGGCTGCTATATGACAATCGCCAGGCCATTTCGCTTAATGTCAGCTCGTTATAGGAAAGCCACTCTTTTACTTTTTCTGTCTTTTGGGCGATAATATATTGTTCAATGGTCTGGCCGGTTTCAGAAGAAAAGAGATTACTCAAATAAGAATATTCGTAACCGATTTTCTCCGACAAATAATCAGAAAAGTTCTGCTGTTCAGGCTTATGGCCTTTTAAATACTGCACTTCTTCAATAATCAATGTTTTGATGTGCTCCACAATTGCCAGCCGACGGTCGTCGAGCAATTCAAATCCACTTGCTTCCAATGTAGATTTTATGCTGACAAGAAGTTCAGGATCAACATGGGTGGCGGTTTCAACTTCACCCAATTCAACTGAATGCAATGTTATGCCCAGATTTTCCAGTTCTTCCCGGACAACCCGCTTGCAACGATCACAAACCATGTTTTTTATATGCAGTTTCATAAGGATTTTCAATTATCTCACTATTTTATAACGTATTCCTGCATAAATCATTCGCCCTACAACCGGTCCCCAAGCCATTCCGGCATCAAAATGTTGTCCGAAGGGATCATTCGCGCTCAAAATCGGGTTTTTCTGGCGGAAATTGGCCAGGTTTTCTCCCCCCAGATAAATGTCCCACTTCGGAAATGTGCGCGTAACCTGTGCATTAAAATTATAAAATGACGGCGACATGGTAGAAGCCAGATTTTCCGGCATGTGGTGGTCGTCAACGTGGCCCATATACGGGAGCCGCCGTTTTCCGTTCCATTGCACCGTCGCATCAAACTTCCATTTGTCATAAGGCAATGCATATCCGGCGTTGAAAAGGACCCGGTCGCGGCTTACCATCATTCTCGGCAGCAACACATTTTGGTCGTATACATTGCGGATGGATTGTTTTACGTCAAAAAGTCTGTAAGCAAGCTTGAATTCCAGGCGTTTGATGGGTGTTAAGTTCGCCTCAGCCTGGAAACTGTTCGCATAAGCATTGCCTTCCAGGTTATAAAAACGAATGTAACGCGGATCTTCCATATCGGCCACAAGCTGATTCTCGAAATTGGTTCTATAAAAATCCACGATCAGGTTGCCGGTCATACCGCCTAATTTGAACTCCTGCGTAACGCTGGCGCCATAATTCCAGGACACTTCGGGACGAATGCTCTCGCGAAATTGCACCGCACGCGAACTCACCAGATTTCCGTAATATTCAGCCAGCGGATTGGAAACCCTGAACCCTTTTCCCGCCGACGCCCGAAGCGTCGTTTGGTCCGTCAGGCTGTATTTCAAGTGCAAACGCGGCGTCCATTGGGTGCCGTAAAGATTATGGAAATCGACCCGCCCGCCCGCAACGAGGACAAACTTATCCAGATTATTGTAAGTATATTCAAAAAACGCACCTGGGACCGACTCGTTTCTGGCTAGCCGGATGTCTTTATAAAGCTCATTATAATTGTCGAGCAAATAGCTCAGACCGGTTTTGTAGGAATGGTTTGTATTGCCAATAATCGATTGGTAGATCAGATTTCCGTAAAGCGTTTTTTGCGTTCCATCATAATTATTCAGGCCAAAATAGGACTTGGAATCATGTAATGAGGCGTTTACGATGAAACCCAGTCCTTTGTAGGGCTTATCGGGAAACAGGCGTGCGATTTTGGAAAAGAACTCATAGCGGTTCACTCTGGCACCGAAACCATAAGCCTGCGTTGTGCCTTTCATTTCTTTTTCGAAATCCGTCTGACCGCCTAATCGATCTTCATACAAAGCTTTCACGCCAAACTGCGCCATGACTTTTTCACTTTGATATTTCCACCGGTTAACCACATTGTATTGTGTATAAAGCGGCATATCCAGGAATCCGTCATCATTTTTATCTACCCGGTTGCGCAATGTGCTGGCGTGTGTCAGCAACCCTGTGCTCCACTTCTCGTTTATCTGCGTTGCCAGGTTCAGGTTTACTTCCGCGCGACCAAAATTATTGATATAGGTGTTCAGATAGAGCTTTTCACGACTATCCGGCTTCTGCATTTCAACGTTGATCTGCCCCGTCATAGATTCGTAACCATTCACAACAGAACCTGCGCCTTTGCCCACATCAATCGACTGGATCCAGGTTCCGGGCACGAAATTGAGCCCGAAAGTGGAAGCCAATCCACGGATGGAAGGAATGTTCTCAATGTTGGTCTGAATGTAAGTGCCGTTCAGTCCGAGCATTTGAATTTGCTTGGAGCCTGTAACCGCATCGGCATATGAAACAGAAACGGAAGCATTGGTCTCGAAACTTTCGGACAGGTTGCAACAGGCCGCTTTGGCCAATGCCCGGGTGGTAATGATCTCGGTTTGATGCGGTGAAAGCCTGTCGATCGTTGACGTGTTGCCGCGAACCACAACCTCGTTCAAGGTTTGATCGCTTTGTAAAACCACCTGCAAATCATTTTCAGCGCCGATCTTTACCGTATCATTTCGGAAACCCACAAAGCTTATGACCAGCAAGTTGGATTGGGCAGACCGGGGAATGTTGAAATGTCCGCTTGTGTCCGTAGCTGTGGCCTGTGTTGTCCCGGACCAGTAGACATTGGCGCCGGTGATCGGTTTAAGGTCCTTGGTATCAGGAACCTGCTCGTTGACTGAGCCGGTTATGCGCTGTGCGAAAAGAGAAGAAGAAACAAGAAGGAATATTCCTCCCGTCAGATATTTAAGCATGATTCATTTAATTCATTGAAACAAAAGAAAAGCAATGCAATGCGGCTGGTAGGCCAAGCATTGTACCTAAACTATTGAAAATCAATGTATCAAATGAGAAGGGACTGGATTGCATAGCGCATACTTTTCCCATGCAATCGGGAGGAGAAGGATATATCAGGACTGGGGGGCGCATTGGCTCCAATTTCCTTTTCAATAAGCGTTAAAAAGCCCCGCGGCGCAAAAAATAGCTGATCGGCATTCCATGTTTTCAGCAATTTCGCCAACTCATGAACGCCGGAAGTGGTGACTTGCAGCTTTTCGAACTTTTGACTCTCTTTACAGCAATCGGTTTTTTTGAAAAATGTCCCTTTTGCCTCTTTTAGTTTTTTGCTTTTGGCGCAGCACGAAGAGCCCGCCATATTCTCAGAAGCATCCTTTTTAAGATCCTTAACAACCTGCACCGACTTGCCACGCACCAGGCACTGATGCTCAATGAAGGCAAAACCCGTACTGCTCATCAGGACCAGAAAGGCCATGAAAACAGTGATCGATCGGTGTAAGTTGCTTTTCATGTTGGTGTATATGCTATATGCTTTAGGCTGTACGCTATATGCTGTATGCGTTTGCTTGAAGCATACTGCTCTCAAAGATATTCATTGTCAGGCTATTTCTTCTGCATTGTATCCTGCCTTTTTCATGAGCTCGGCAATTTCCTGGGGTGTTTTGCTGGTTTCCACTTTTAGAATCCGCTCCGGGCTTGCCAGATCCACATTCCAGTTTTCAATTGCATTATCCTCACTCAAAAAAGGCGTCACCGTGGCTACGCAGGCCCCACATTTTATGTTGGTCTTGAATTTTAAAGTTTCCATTATTCTTTTTTCTATCTGTATTACAAATTTTCGTTTTGCAAATATCGCCCCAATGCCCCGCGAAGTTGTTACAGAATTATATAAATGAATTACAGAGTTTTTGGTTTCACGAAATTCGTTGTCTGCTGAGCCAGATCTTAATTTTTTTGACCAAATCAATGGGAGGGATGCAGTTTGTAGAAAACGATCCGCCGTGCGGTTTAAATCCCAGAGGGATGACACAGCGTGCACGACGTTTCATTCCTCCGGGATTTATGAATATTTATGTGTTTGATG
Organism: Dyadobacter chenwenxiniae; assembly: GCF_022869785.1. Classification (NCBI taxonomy): domain Bacteria; kingdom Pseudomonadati; phylum Bacteroidota; class Cytophagia; order Cytophagales; family Spirosomataceae; genus Dyadobacter; species Dyadobacter chenwenxiniae. Next base: position 6,367,842 of record NZ_CP094997.1, read on the forward strand.
CTACCGATATTTCATCCCTGCGGGATTTTATGCTAACCGCGTGCCGTTTGGGACCTCAAAATCAGGGCTGGATAGGATTACTTCACCGTCGGGGAGGATGAACCCGGTGGTTAGGACTTCGGATTTGAAGTCTGCTATTTGTTTGATAGGGAAGTTTGTGACGCACAAGACCTGTTTGCCGAGGAGTTGCTCCCTGGTGTAACGTTTGGTGATTTGTGCCGAGCTGTTTTTGATCCCTATTTCCGGGCCGAGGTCAATTTTGAGCTTGAATGCGGGTTTTCGGGCTTTGGGGAAATCATCAACCTGAATAATGGTGCCAGCCCTCAGATCCACATTTTCAAATTCCTGCCAGGTGATCGTATACATGAGTTATGTGTTTTGTGACGCGGTCCGTTTTATATTATCCAAAATAACATTAAAAATGCCTTTTGCCCTGCTTTCCCTTTCAGGTTGCCTTTATTAAAACAAATATTCATGAAAAAACTATTTATAGTCTTTACATTGTTGCTGGCCGGACTGGTAAGCATGTCGTTCCAGGATAAAACGGTTGCGTTCTACATCGGGACAGCGGATAAAGGTGCGAATTCTTCGGTTTCGCAATGCGAGCTGAATATGTCGACGGGACAAATTACATTGATTGATACATTTAACAATTGCGTTGGCCCCGGATATGTGGCGATTTCTCCAAACAAAAAGAACCTGTATGCCGTCGGCGGGGATAAAATTGTTGCATTTGCGATCGGAGGCGATAAAAAGCTGACTTATCTGAACAGCGAGTCGTCCGCAGGAGTGGGGCCCTGTCACGTTTCTGTACATCCTTCCGGGAAGGCTGCATATGTCTCCAACTATGGCGGAGGAAGTTTCGCTGCCTATGATTTGCAGGCTGATGGAATGTTAACCGCACCGACTTACACGGAACAATACACCGGAACCGGCCCTCATGCGAAGCGCCAGGAAAAGGCTCACGCGCACTTTGCAACGGCATCGCCAGACGGGAAATATGTTTATGTGACGGATCTGGGGTCAGACAAGGTTATGAATTACGTGGCGGATAGCAAAGGTGGGGCACTCAAACCTAATCCTGCGCAGCCATTTTTCTCCGGTAAGCCAGGCGCCGGCCCGCGCCATTTGATCATTCATCCTTCCGGGAAATCACTTTTCTTGTTGAACGAGCTGGAAGCAACGCTTACTTCCTGCACGATTGATAAAAATGGGGTGATCAAGGCGGTTAATACTTATCCGACGGTTCCCGCCGATTATTCCGGGCCTACCAACACGAGCTCTGCGATTCATTTGCATCCTAATGGCAAGTTCGTCTATGTTTCCAACCGCGGGCATAACTCAATCAGTGGCTTCAAGATTGGGGCTAATGGCGCGCTGGACATGGTGGATCAGCAGACAAAATCAATCGCGACGCCGCGGGATTTCAACTTTGATCCCAGCGGAAAGTTTATGATTGTCGCTAATCAATCAACTGATAATCTGGTTGTTTATGATGTGGACGCTGCAACCGGGAAATTGGCCTTCAAGGCAGAAAGCATTGGCGTGAAAGCTCCTATTTGCGTAGCTTTCTTATAGCTTCCTGGCGAGTTTGTTTTGGTAGTAGTTTAAAAAATCCTCCAATTGCTCTACGGGCATTTTGCGTGCGATGATTTTTTTGTTTTTATCCAAAATATAGATCGTGGGCGTTGTTACCACGTCAAATTTCTTTAAAAAATCAATCTGGTTCAATGCATCGAAACCGTTTGGGACGTCTTCAAGGTGTTGCTCCTTGATAAATGTTTTCCATTCGTCCATGTTGTGATCCGTGGAGACGGTCATGATTTTGATGCCATTTGCCTTGTTCTTCTCATAGAACGCTTTGAGCTTCGGTGCGGCTTCTTTACAATGTCCGCAAGTTGGCGAATAAAAGAAAATAACGCTGTAATTGGCATCCATTGCCTGTACACTGATTTTTTTACCAGCCGGATCGGTTAATGTCAATGCTGGAAATGTCTTGTCTACGAGCAGGTCTTTTAATGTATTGACCTTCTCTGTAATGCGTTTTTTAACATCCTCGGAAGTGCCCATTTCGCCAGACAAATAATATTTTTGCGCCATATGCACCCAAACAGCCTCCGTACCCACCGTCTTCGGGTTTTCGTATTGATTAGTGATGTACAAAACCACTTGTGACTTTACATCTTTGTTAGCCGAGGCTTTTTTCGCAAGCATATCCGCATCCTTAATCAAAGAATCGGGTCTTTGGACTACCAGATTTTTGATATAGCGTTCTAATTTCGGTTCCAGAAAGGGCGTGTTGAGGATTCTGGCGTCGGAGAAGTCGAAATTGTCCCAGTAATGTGCTTTGTAATAATTGAAAACCCAAATGGAATCTGGTTTGCCGTTCGCCAGCTTTGGAGCCGAAGGAATTTCCGGATCTGTGGACATTTTTAACAACTTCACTGTAAAAGCCTCCGGGTTGTCGGCCAGCGTTTTTTCACGGTAAGCGTTAAAGCTGTTTTGCAAAGCCTTTATCCTGGTTCCGGCATCCGCACTGCCGCTTTTTTTCAAAGACTCGATTTCGAGTGCGTCGGATTTTAATTTTTTCTGATAAGTGTAAAAAAGCTCGTTTTCAGTTGAGCCGGTTACTTTCATATTGCCAATTGCGTCAACAGTATCCGTTTCAATCGAAAAATTAGGTTCTTTTCCTGAATAAACCAGCTCAACCCAGCTTCGGTTTCCGGGAAACAGGATTACATATAATCCGCCCGGCAGGTCTGTTTTGCCTTCGAAAACTACTTTGCCGGTTGCGTCCGCTTTTGCCGTGTCTTTTGGGACAAATGTGGTGTTGTTCCGGCTGTAATGTCCAATTACCAGTGATGAATCCGCGAGCCCTTTAATTGTTGCCTGAATCCGATAGCCTTGTGAAAAAGCTGTTTGCGAAATAGCAAAAAGTGCTAGTATGAGGAATAAAGCACGGTTATAATTTTTCATCAGGGTAAAGTTGTTTGCTTATGATAGTATATTTGGCTGGATCAAACTTTGTGGAAGCCACAAAATTAACTTCAAAACGATAACTTCTATCAGCATCTTATCCAAATGTTTTATTTTCTGTCCAAAGCAATAGATTTTGTTGCGATGCCGCTGAGCATCGTGTTCTTTTTACTGCTGTATAGTTTGTTTGTTAAAAATCGCAAAAGAGGAAAATCAGCCGCCATCATTGGTTTTGTTTTGCTTTATCTGATCTCCAATACGTTCCTGGTTAATTCAGCTTTAAATTGGTGGGAACCAAAACCAGTGAATATGAGTGAATTAAACGGGACTTACGATGTGGGTGTTTTACTTTCGGGCGGACTAATGGATGCTAACCATCCTGCGGAAGACCATGCTGTGCTTGGTAAGCGGGGAGACCGTGTTTTGCAAACTTATTTGCTCTACAAAGCAGGCAAGATCAAAAAAATATTGATTACCGGAAGCAGTTCGAGCGAGCTCATGCTGGAAGGAAAAGGGGAAACAAGGCAAGCCGCCGACCTGATGGTGCAATGGGGCGTGCCGGCTGCTGATATTTTATTTGAAGAAAAAGCCCGGAATACGAGAGAAAACGCAATGTTTTCATCCATTATATTGAAAAAGCGATATCCTGCCGGCAAATTTCTTCTGATCACTTCTGCATTCCACATGCGCCGGTCGGCCGGATGTTTTGCGAAGGTGGGCATACACGCTGCCACTTTTCCGGCCGACTTTTATGGTGGGTATTACAGTTTAAGACTGCATGATTTCCTGGTCCCTAGCCCCGACGCGATCGCCAGTTTTAGCATGCTTTGGCATGAATGGATTGGAAACATTGTTTACAAATTGGTGGGCTACACCTGATCTGGCATCTTAATTACACACTCAATATTTTTACCATTCTCAACAAATCTTCATTAATAGGCTTGGGAAGACGAATTGTATCTTCAAACGGCGTGTAAACCAGCTCGTTATTAATAATTCCAGCCATCACATTCTTTTGTCCGCCCATCAAACCTTCCAAAGCGCCAAGTCCTAGACGGCTCGCCAGGATGCGGTCATAAGCAGAAGGAGGGCCGCCGCGCTGCGTGTGACCCAATGTGGTTACACGGATGTCCGCATTCTCGTCAACTTGTCCTTTAATCTTTTCTGCCACTTCCTGCGCACTTCCTTCATCATCACCTTCCGCCACAATAATGATCGAAGACGATTTGGAACGGCTCCAACCTTGTTTCAGCGTTTCCACAACTTCTGAAATCGGCGTTAGCACTTCGGGAACCATTACCAGCTCAGCGCCGCCTGCAATCCCGGATTGTACGGCAATGTAGCCAGAGTCACGGCCCATTACTTCAATAAAAAATATCCGGTCGTGTGAGCTGGCGGTATCACGGATACGATCAATCGCGTCCAGGGCAGTATTTACAGCTGTGTCAAAACCGATCGTATAATCTGTTCCGTAAAGGTCGTTGTCAATGGTTCCGGGTGCGCCTACGGTTGGAATGCCGTATTCGTTGCCAAAAATCATCGCACCGGTGAATGTCCCGTTTCCGCCGATGGCCACCAAACCTTCGATGCCGTTTGCTGTTAAATTATCGTATGCTGTCTTGCGTCCTTCCGGAGTCATAAACTCTTTGCTCCTTGCCGATTTAAGGATCGTGCCTCCTCTTTGTACTATATTGCTAACCGAATGAGACTCCATTTTATAGAGATCACCCGGCGATCATTCCGCTATATCCTCTTCTAATTCCGTAAACTTCGATCCCATGGTAGCAGGCACCGCGGACCACCGCCCTGATGCAGGCGTTCATACCCGGGGCATCTCCTCCTGAGGTAAATACTCCAATTCTTTTCATTTAATTTTGGGTTACTTCTTTCGTTCGCTGTTCAGTTCCTTTAAAACCTTAAAGGCACAATTTCCGCAAATTTATCCGGTATTTTCTTAATTTATACGACCTGATTCTGAATTCTGTTAAAAAAATGCCGGATGAAGATTCAGAATTAACACCCCAAACATATATCAATACTTATATATTTGCGGCGGTTAATAGAAATTTAATATGCGTTAACGAATGAAAAATTTGATTTCATGGCAGCGTTCCTGGCCGCATCTTGTGGCGGTAATCGGCTTTATGATTCTGTCCATTGCGTACGTTTCGCCGGTTTTACAAGGTAAAAAACTGACGGCCCAGGATGATGTACAAGCCAAAGGAGCTGCACGCGAAGTTCTGGACTATAACAAACAAACGGGAATATGGTCTGCCTGGACCAACGGGATGTTCTCCGGAATGCCCGCTTACCTCGTCGCAGCAGACTATCCAACGAGCGTTTCTACAAAACTCGGACAAGCCATTAACCGTATTTTACCAGCGCCAGCCAACTATTTCCTGATCGGAATGGTGAGCGCATACATTCTTTTTCTCGTGCTGGGTGCCGGAAGCTGGCTAGCAGCCATTGGCGGGGTTGCCTTCGCTTTTTCGGCATTTAATGTAATCAATCTGGAAGCAGGGCACGTGTCGCAGGTCATTGCGATCATGTACGCGCCGGGCGTTCTGGCGGGTGTGATCCTTGCTTTCAGGAAAAACTGGCTCGCAGGGGCCGCACTGACCGCTCTTTTTCTCTCCCTCGAACTGTATGCTAACCACGTTCAAATCACCTATTATCTGGGGCTCGGAATCATTATCCTGGTTATTATAGAAAGTGTTTCTTATATCAAAAGAGGATTGGCCAAAGAACTTGCATTGATCCTGGCAGGCCTTGCTTTTGCTGGGGTGGTGGCGGTGGGCACGCATACAACGCGTCTTTGGAATGCATTTGATTATACCAAAGAAACAATCCGGGGTAAATCCGAGCTTACACCGAGGGTTACTGCTCCCGGTGCGGCGGCAACTGCCGATGCAAACGGCTCAGGTCTCGATAAAACTTATGCTTTTACGTACAGTTATGGCTTCGGGGAGTTACTGACTTTGGTAATCCCGAACGCTTACGGCGGCACATCTTTAGGCCCGCTTTCCAACACTTCGGAAAGCTACAAAACGTTGGTAGCCAGGGGTATCGATCCCGCATCCGCATTAAATGTTATCCAACAACTGCCGCTTTACTGGGGTGACCAGCCGATCATGGGTGGCCCGAATTATGTGGGGATTATCGTCTTTTTCCTTTTTGTCCTGGGTTTATTCATTGTTAAAAATCCCATCAAATACTGGGCCGGTGGAGTCGTCCTGCTTTATATAATATGGGCGTTAGGTAAAAGCTTTGCAGGAATCAATTACTTGTTTTTCGACTATTTCCCAATGTTCAACAAGTTCAGGGCAATGACAATGGTCGTTTCTCTGGCACAATTGCTGATGGTGCTCGTAGGCGTGCTGGCTTTGGTTGAGATCATGCAAAAACGTGTGGAATGGAAGGAGTTTCAGAAGTCCTTCCTCATTACATTAGGAATAACCGGCGGTGTGACATTCATGCTGGCGCTCATGCCGGGTGTATTTTTTAGTTTCCAGGCAGCCAGCGATCCGCAATATGTGGAGCAGTATCTGATGCCGCAAATGCAGGATAAGGCTTTTGCCCAGCAATTCATGAATTCGATCGTTCAGGACCGCGCAAGTTTGATGAAAAGCGATGCGATCCGGAGCCTGATTTTTCTGCTGTTGGCAGCCGGACTTGTCTGGTTTGCGAGGAAGGATAAAGTCAAACCCGTTCTATTTTACGGAACATTACTCATACTGGTGATCTTTGACTTGTTTGGGATAGATAAGAGATATCTGAACAATGAGGATTTCGTGAGCAGTTATGCCGCTCAGGGTGTAACCACGCCATCGCCTGCTGATGAGCAGATTCTGCGTGATACGGACCCCAATTACCGCGTTTATGATCTTTCCTCACGCCAGGGACCGTTCAACAGCGCCGACGCTTCCTATTTTCACAAATCGCTTGGCGGTTATCACGGTGCAAAACTGCGCCGCTACCAGGAATTGTTTGAGCGCCAGATCTATACGCAGAAGCCTAATGCGAACATTATGAATATGTTGAATACCAAATATATTTTAATTCCGGATCAGCAAGGCAATAAGGTGGCGCAAGCCAATCCCGACGCTTTTGGCAATGCCTGGTTTGTGAAAAGTTATAAAGTGGTGCCCAATGCCGATGCAGAAATGGCTGCATTGGACTCATTAAAACCAAAAGAAGAAGCTGTTCTTGACCAGAAATTTGCATCCAAGCTTACCGGACTGACATTGCAGCCAGATTCTACAGACAAGATCAGCCTTACAAGTTACAAACCAAATGAGTTAATTTACGAAAGCAATTCAAAAGGCGAAGGGCTGGCTGTGTTCTCGGAAATCTATTACAACGTCCGCAACGAATGGAAGGTGACCATTGATGACAAACCTGCTGATATGCTGCGTGCTAACTATGTTTTGAGAGCATTGCGCGTTCCGGCTGGGAAGCATACGATCAAGTTCAGCTTCGAGCCCGTTTCCGTTGCAGTAGGAAGCAAAATAGACCTGGTCAGCTCGCTTTTACTAGTCGGACTCATCGCGGGGGCCGTATTTGTTGAAGTAAAAAAGAAAAAGAATACAGTATAGCGCATATTCAAAGCCATGACAGATCGTAAATTTCCTATCGGACCATTCGTCCTGAAAGACGACTATGCACCAGCAGAGATCGAAAGCTTTATCCAGATCATTAGGAGCAGCGCATCGGCATACAAAGAGCTGGTAGAAAATCTGGGAGAAGAAGACCTTGCCAAAACGTATCGCGAAGGGAGCTGGAACATCCGTCAGCTTATCCACCATGTGGCAGACATTGCATTGCTGCATTACTTGCGCATGAAAAAAGCAGTAACCGAGCCTGATTATGACGCGCCTACTATGATCGACATGGACGCCTGGGCTGCAACCGGCGATTCGCTCGGAATGCCCATTGCGGATTCCCTGAACATCCTTGCCGGTACCAACCAGCGTTATACGCATTTCGCGACAAGCCTGGATGCGGAGGCATTTGCAAAAGCTTATTTTCATCCGTTTCGAAAAATCTGGCTCAATCAAAAACAGGCGTTGGCCATGTCAGTATGGCATTTACAGCATCATTTAGCGCACATTAAGCTGGCTTTGGGGGAAGATATTTAATTCAAAAAAGCAGTTTTAATTAGCATTTTCATTGAATAGAAATAAAAATTCAGCATCTTTAAAATCTCAACGGGGATGAATTTTAAGGACCTCTGAACACACTATTTGATGGAATACTTCGACGAACTTTCCAGGTTTCTGGAACAGTCGCAGACTGACAGTCTTAAAACTGCGCATTATGCCGATCAATTTGATGGCTTAAAAGTCAAGCTAAGTTTTGGAAAAGGCAATCCGGCAAGGGTTACCTGGATCGCTTTTCTGGCCGAAGGGCAAACGATCAGCAACGGCATTTATCCCTTTTATCTTTATTTCAAAAAGCAGAACTTGCTGGTCCTGAGCTACGGATTGAGCGAAACTATCCCACCTAATACAAACTGGAAGCTGGTTAATCCGGTCAGGATCAGTGACTATTTCAAACGGAACGACCTTGGAAAGCCTGCCCGTTACGGTGTGTCATTGGTTTTCAAAGTTTATGACCCCGCTAATCTCGTGCGAGAGGAGATTGAGGAAGATCTGGCAGAAATTATTAGCATTTATAAGCATTCGGTAAGCGAAAAGCCTCTCTTGTTAAAACAGAAGCTTAATCCCAAGGTCGCTTTTGATTACAAGGCATTTCAAAAAAGCATTGCCGGATGTAATCTGCACATGAACCCCAACTTCACTTTACGCTTCATCACTTCGTTGCTGGCTAAGCCGTTTGTAATACTTACGGGACTTTCCGGTTCAGGAAAAACAAAGCTTGCACAGGCGTTTTCTAAATGGATTTGTGAAAGCGAAGACCAGATTTGCCTGGTGGCCGTTGGTGCGGACTGGACAAATCGTGAACCGCTGCTTGGCTATCCCAATGCGCTGGAAGAGGGAAAATATGTGAAGCCGGACAGCGGCGTGCTCGACCTGATATTGCTGGCTGACAAAAATCAAGCGAAGCCTTATTTCCTCATTCTTGATGAAATGAACCTGAGCCACGTGGAGCGTTATTTCGCTGATTTCCTGAGCGTAATGGAGTCAGGTGGTGATATAAAGCTGCATCCGGAATATGAGAGCAAACAGGACAATATTCCCCCGAAAATCAGGCTTCCCAAGAATCTTTTTATCATAGGCACGGTGAACATCGATGAAACGACTTACATGTTCAGTCCGAAGGTCCTGGACCGTGCCAATGTGATCGAATTTCGGGTGATAAGGGAAGAAATGGCGCATTTTTTGAATCTCGATTGCACATTAAACCTGGATTCGCTTCATGGAGCGGGTTCCATAATGGCGACCAGTTTTGTTGAGCTGGCTTTGAACAGGCAGCTGGAAATAAATAGTAAAGTACTGATAAGCAATACATTACTCAATTTTTTTGAACAGCTTCAAAAGGCGGGTGCCGAGTTCGGCTATCGGAGCGCGGCCGAAATCATGCGTTTCGCAGCCATCGCCAACCACATGGAGCCGGAATGGAAAATAAGTGAGGTCATTGATGCTGCTATCGTGCAGAAGTTACTGCTAAAAGTTCACGGATCAAGGCGAAGGCTGGAACCTGTTTTGAAGACGTTGGGCGCATTATGCGTTACCGATGCGGACAAGGTTGAGGACTATTTAAATTCAAAAAAAGAGCTGGCTGAATTGGGCCAAATACACTATCCCATCACATTGGAAAAGCTTATGAGGATGTACAAAAGCCTAATCGCCAACGGGTTTACGAGCTTTTCGGAAGCCTGATGGAAAACGGACTTTCGCTAAACATTGAATCCGAGGTACATCAGATTGAGCTGAAAATTATCGGTGAAGACAGCAAACTAGAAACGATTTTCAAGATCGATCAGTTGGAGGCATCGGAAAATGGGGAAGCCCGGGTCCAGCTGTTGGAAGGGCATTTCTATGAATATATTGTCTCAGGCGGTTATACCTTGCAAGCTTCCGACATTGTTTTCCCATCTAAAATCAATCCTGGCTCCGGGAGATTGGCTCCTAATGTTTACACAGGAACAGCAACTTTTGAAATACTGACGGCTCCGCAAAGGCAGAAATGTGCGGAATTTAAAGTTGAAATCCGCTCGAAAAAAGCCAGTTACAGGCAGGATTACCGGTTAATGCTGGAAAATATTACCGAACATTGCACCGACCTGTTGCTTGCGCACAATTCGCCGGTGACACACAACTTCACGGTTGATTTCAGTCAGGACGCACGGACATTATATCAGCGCTTTGCATTTATTAAATCGATTCTGCAATGTGATGAATTCGTTAGCGCCGTTCAGAAAATAATTGGCGTCCCGGCGACAAAGTGGTCTGAGAATGGAGCGTTAACAGACATTCGCAGGGTCCGGCGTATTGATGGCAGGATAATCAGGCATATAGCTGGTTCTGGCAATAGGACAGGCATTCCTGCTTCTCATTGGCTACGGAAAAAGTTCGGAAATATTCCGGCACGTGTCCCGCTTTCCTCGAAAATAGAATCATTGGATACGCCCGAAAATCGGTTTGTAAAACACGCTTTAAACGGTTTTGCCGTACTAGTGAATGATTTCAAGGCATGTGCAAAGCATGGCAGCAGACTTTTTGAAGAGGCATCGATCCTCGAAAATGAGCTGGACATGATGCTGACAGATCCTTTTTTTCAGCAGATCGGAAAACCGGTATTGCTGTCGCTGAATAGTACGGTTTTGCAAAGGAAATCCGGGTATAAGGAGATTTTTAGAATCTGGCTGATGTTTGATCTGGCCGCAAAGCTGATCTGGCGCGGCGGAGATGATGTGTATGCCGCCGGCAAGAAAGATGTTGCAGCGCTTTATGAATATTGGCTGTTTTTCCAGCTTTTGGATTTGATACGAGAAGTATTTGATATCGCTCCCGTGAGTCTTGGCAGCCTGTTAAAACCTACATCCGATGGTTTAGGCTTGCAATTAAAGCGGGGCAAGCACGTGGCTGTACAGGGTATTTTTAATGGTCAGTCGAGACGGCTTAATGTTGAGTTTAGCTTCAATCGATCCTTCTCCGGCAAAAATGACTATCCTGATCCCGGCAGCTGGACAACAGGCATGCGTCCGGATTTTACACTTTCGATATGGCCTGTTGGAATCAATCAGGCACAGGCTGAAAGAGAGGAATTGATCGTTCACATTCATTTTGATGCAAAGTATAGGGTCGAGTCGTTCACAGACTATAAGCGGGACGATCTTTTAAAAATGCATTCATACAAAGATGCAATTCGCAGAACAGCAGGCGCTTATGTCTTGTATCCCGGGGAAGGGGAGAAGCCGTTTAAATGGAAAGGATTTAATGAACTGATTCCGGGCCTGGGCGCATTTGCAGTGCGACCATCTAAAACCAATAACGGGATTAATGCGCTTCGCGTTTTTCTAAACGATGTGACGCGGCATTTTTTGAACAGGGCATCGCAACGTGAAAAGGCCGCTTTCCGCAATTATGACATTTATAAATCCAAAAACACTGAGGCCGTTACGGAGCAGTTACCCGAAACATTTGGAGCAAATCGCGGGCTTATTCCCGATGAAACATTTGTGATCATTGGCTTTTATAAAAGTGCCGAACAGCTCGCCTGGATTGAGAAAAACTGGCTTTACAATTTCAGAACGGGCACAGATAGCGGCTCACTTCCGCTCGGGGCGAAACAGGCCAGCGCAAAATATTTGTTATTACACGGCCCAGGAGAAACTGTTTCGGGCAGACTGTGCAAACTGAAAGATGCCGGCCCGAGGATTTTTTTAAAGGAAGATTTGATTAAAAAGCATTATCCGGATCCAAAAGGAGCATTGTATCTGGTCTATCGCATTGATTTACAAGTCGAGCACGAATTTGAACACCAGAAATGGGACATTTCAAAACTGCCCGGCTATAAGCCAAACAGGGCCTCCGGCGTCCCATTCGTTGTAAGTTTGTCGGAATTATCGAAGGCTTTGGCGAAGTGATCGGCTGAGTTTCCGGACATTTGTTTAGTGTGTGATGGTGACTTATATTGAAGCACCGATATCAAATGTTCCGTAACTTCATTTCAATACCAAACCCAATGAAACTCAGATTTTCTACCCTTATTTTTCTGCTGATAACTGCGCTGCAAGTCGTTGCACAAAACAAAAAAGAAACAAAACTCGCCATCGTCTTCGTCGGTAACAGCATCACGCAAGGAAAAGGAGGGACAAATGGATTCCCGCCGCCGACGCATGCCGTTAATTATCTCAAGGAAGAGAAAGGCATTCAGAATGTGTCATTTGTGAATGTCGGCAGGAGCGGTTCTACAACGGTGGACTGGCTTCCGGGCCATGGGAAATACTTTCCATTAGCGACCAAAGCGGCTGATAGTCTGTTCCGGCAAAAAGATCATCAACTTCTTTTTTCGATGAAACTGGGGACAAATGACAGTGCTATGGAAGGGCCGAATGGTGCGCCGGTTTCGAAAGAAGATTACAGGAAAAATTTGCAAACCATTATCAGTGAGCTTCTTGGTAAATATCCGGGCAGCAAAGTCATCATCCATCACCCAATTTGGTATAGCACCAACACTTATAACAGGTCCAAATATCTGGCAGAAGGCCTGGCGAGACTGGAAAGTTATGTCCCTGAAATTGATGGCCTCGTTAAGGAATACAAAACTGCACAGCCTGGAAGGGTTTTTAAGGGAGACACGAAGTCATTTAAGTATTTCAGGAAGCATGCGAAGGAGTTGTTCAAACCCGAAGAAGGACAGGCAGGAACATTCTTTTTGCATCCTAACGAAGAAGGCGTCGCGGTTTTGGGTAAAAACTGGGGAAAGGCGATTTCGAAAATTGATCTTTAAAATCTAGTTTTCTTTCTCAAAGTCAACAAAAACGTTAATCCATATTGCCCTGCCAAGCCTGATAATGATCGGTTGGAGCAGAAAAAGTATGGCCGTAATGGTTACAAAAAACCAGTTCAGGTCCATTTTGAAATAAATCAAAAGCAGCACGGATAAGAGGGCCATAATGAAGATCACAATCGGAAAACTCGTCCACAAAGCGCCAATGTAAAATCCCGGCTCGATCTGGAAATCCTGGTTGCAAACCGGGCACTGGTCGGGCATTTGCATGGCGTTTTTGAAACTGTATGGATTTTTGTTGACGAAAAGATCACCCTTGTGGCAGCGCGGGCATTTGAACCGGACCACGCTATATAATTTTGACATCGTGCGGTTCGAGTTATTTTTTCACCGGCGCGAGACCTTTCATCGCTTTCACACCGATAGCGGGCATTTTTACAACCGGCGCAAGCATTTTAACTTCTTTTTCCGGTTCAATATATTCACGTGCCCCCGATAAATAACGCTCGACGATGAATTCCTCTTCCTTCACAAACTGAATAGAAGCTTCTCCAATCAAATATGAAATATCATACAGTTTTTTGTGAAAAATAGCCGCTTCAAGGTTACCGTTGAAATGATAATCGTTCTCAAAACCCTGGTCGAATTTGAATACAATCGGCGTTCCGGCATTGGCAAGAAGGCTTTCCGGCGTGCCGGTTAATGTGATCGGAATGTAAGTTTTCTTGTCATAAATAAACCCGCCATGGTTGTTCTTGATACGCTCTCGCATTTTCCTCGGCGTATCACCTACAAAAAGCACATCCACAAGCAAAATAAGCGTTGCGGCATTGAATTGTTCTGTGTTTTGGATAAGGGGGAGTGTTGAAATGCGAATCATATCACAAATATCTGTCCATTTTCTGGACACATGAACATAACGCGTCCAGTTTTTGGCGAAAACTGGAGATGTTCAGGAGCATTTCTTCAAATTTCGGTATGATATTTTCGGCAATGTTCAGTAATTGTGCAAATTAGGGCATTTTTGAAATCAAAAACAGACGATCCATGACAGTCAAAACATACAGATTTATTGCATTGCTAGGCGACGGCCGCGAAAGGTTCAGCGACAAAGCCCTGGATGAAGAATGGCCCACAGAACCCATCGTGATAGATGCATTCGGCTTTTCCGACGTTTACCGCTATTCGGGTGTTGTCTTTTTAAACGAAGAATGGTTTACGAAATACAGCAAAAACTGGCACAACGACACCTCCAAGATCGACGCCCTGCTCACGGATCTCATCAAATACACTGCTAAGGACGTTCATTCTGAAAACCTCTCAAAGATCAAAGCCTATCTAGCTTCTCCGCCGGAGACATTGGAAGAGACGATAGATGTTTGGAAGGGATTTTATGATCCGGAATTGAAGGTGATTTGAAGAGGGGCGTTCGGCAATAGACTTTCCAAGTCTTCAAGACTTGGAAAGTCTCACAAAGGCCGACCTGGAAAAAATTGTCTAAATGCAACTGGAAAATCTGGATGCAATGAATGATCTGTTAAAAATAATGAAAGTCCAAAACGAGCTGCTTGAAAAGGCGAATGAGAAGCTTGCGAAGGACGTTGCCATATTCAAAAAGAAGGATTATGACATGGCGGCGATGAAAAGGGCTGCTTTGGGGAAGGCGCTGAATATCCACAAATAGAACACCATTCACAGCTTTAAAAAACAACATTGCCCCGGGCTTATGCCCGGGGCAATGTTGTTTTTTAAATAAATGTTAATCGATGAATCACATTCATCAATTATACCCAGGATTCTGCTTCAACATTGCAGCTCCGTTCACCACACTCATATCAATCTGATACTGTGGAATAGGAAAATAGTTGTTTTTTCCATTAATGAATTTTCCGCCAGCGAGGTCACTGGTAATCTTGGATTCGTAGCTGAAGAAGCTGTTCAGGGTTTTATCGGCCTGGCCCCAGCGAACGAGGTCGAAGAAGCGGTGGCCTTCCATGGCAAGTTCGATGCCGCGTTCGAAGTAGATGGCTTTCAGAACATTGTCTTTGCCTTTTGCTGCCAATGAACCGGCTGGGTAGGGTTTTACAACGTAGTTTGCGGCTGGCGTTGTGGAGAAACCGGCTAGCGGGTTTTTGTTGTCAATGTATTTGTATAACCAGCCCGTTTTGTCTGCTGCCCTGGTTCTTACACGGTTTACATATTCCTCGGCTTTGGCCAGGCTTCCGGCATTCGCTTCGGCCTCAGCGGCCATTAACAGTACATCAGCAAATCGGATTACAAGCACATTAATGGCATTGCCAGGCGCCCAGGAGGTCAGATCTGCATAAAGATCCTGCGTTTTTTGTCTGTGAATGTTCTTTTTCGGGGCATATGGGCCGCCATAACGCTGGTCGCGGACCCAGTTCATGCCCGGGAATAGTCCCCAATCGTGGTAAGGAACATCGCGACGGCCAACGGTCCAGTCGAGGCGTGGGTCGAGCGGGCCTGCGTCCGTTACAAATGCGGCTGATGAAGCAATGCCCAGGTCGTTTTTGACTGCATGACTATTGAAATCATCCATGTACGGCAGGCCGTTTGCATCTGTGCGATAGCTGTTTACGAGCATTTGGGAAGGCTGGAAAAATCCGCAGCAGGAAAAGGGAGCACCCGTTCCGTAAGGAAAATTGAGCATACTGCCCATGTTTGCATTGGTAATGTCCAAAGTTCCATCGTTGGCTACCATTTGGATTGCAAAAACAGATTCTGCATTGTTTTTCGTAGCTGCGTCGAAATTGTCTTTGAACGAAACCAGGTCATATTTCAAGCCATTGGAGGTAACGCCGCTGCTGATCACCGTTGCGAAAAGCGTGGCTGCTTCTGCAAATTTGCGTTGGTATAAATAGGTTTTTGCCAAATATGCGCCGGCTGCCCATTTGTTGGCGCGACCAACCAATGTCTGCGTAGCGGGCAATTTTTCATAAGCTGCCTTAAAGTCCGCTTCGATCATTGGCCAGATGTCCTTATCATTTGGTTGATTGAAATCAGTCGTCGTTTCATCGATCCAGGGAACCATGTTCCACATTTTTTTAGCCTCAAAATAATAATGCGCACGAAGGAAAAGCGCCTGTCCTTCGATGTTGGCCTTACTTTCAGGCGAAATGTCCGTTACCAAAGCCAAAACTTTTAAGACCGCATTCGCCCGTGAAACACCTTCATAGAGCGCACGCCATTTGGTATTAAAAAAACCATTATCCGCACCGGAAGCAAATGTTGCAATGGCATTAATAGGTGTTTGGTCACCGCCGTCGCTTCCTTTGTGTGCGTCGCCACCCGGAATGGAGCCGTAAACCCAGTTATCCGGCGGTGCTTCCCAGCCGCTTCCCCCATTGAAATCGCCTTGCCCGTCCAATGCGGCATATGCGCCAGTGAGCAGTCCGTCAATGCCTTTTTCGTTGGAAAGCACCTCGTCGCCCAACGCGCCTTGAACCGGTTTATCTAAGAAATCGTCCTTGCAGCCTTGCAGAACCGAAAGGCTTGTCATCAGACAAAAGGCCATGATATATCGAAATCCCTTTTTCATGTCAGTTTCTGGTAAATGTTAAAAAGTAAGATTAATGCCTACCGTATATTGTTTCGAAGAAGGGTAGGAGCCCTCATCAATGCCAAATACGGTCGGGTTACCTTCTGCATTTCTGCTCACTTCCGGATCAAGGCCGGAGTAACCCGTCAGCGTGAACAGGTTCGTGGCCTGCACATAAATCCTAAATTGCTGTGTCTTGATCTTTTTCAGGAAAGCAGGTGAGAATGTGTAACCCAACTGAATGTTCTTCGCGCGCAGGTAAGATCCGTCTTCTACGAAATAGGAGTTAGGAACATTGATTGTACTGAATGAACTGGAATTTTCCTGGATAGGCGCTTTTGCATTGTGATTTTCAGGCGTCCAGGAATTGTAAAGCGCCGTCTGGCTCTTCGCACCCGATCTCGACGAGTTGAAATCACTCCACCAAAGCGTCTGGTTCCAGATCTGATTGCCCTGAACGCCGTAAAGGAACAGGCTGAAATCGAACTGTTTATAATTAAAACCAAGGTTCAGACCATAACTGAAATCAGGGTTAGGGTTACCCAGGATGGTGCGGTCGGCGGCTGTAATCTGGCCGTCGCCATTTGTGTTTTGGTAACGAAAACGTCCTAATGAAGCGCCATCCTGGAATACTGCACTGGCATCGCCAGTTTGCGCTACGGCCTGTGCATTCGCCGCGGCGATTTCTTCTTCCGAATTCCAGAAGCCAATCACTTTATAACCAAAAAACTGACCGATTGAATTGCCTACCTGGTTTCTTACAATGGAATGACCGTCAAATCCGCGTCCTTCCAAGTCGAAATAATTGGTGCTGTTGGTTACTTTCAGAATCTTGTTGTTGTAAGTGGTGAAAGTCGCGGTTGCATTCAATTTCAGGTCGCGCCCAATGTCGAAACGGGAAGTGATCTGCAAATCGACCCCTTTGTTTTTCATTTGGGCAATGTTTACAAAAGGAACTTGTCCGCCGCCTGCTGTGCCGATCAATGTTGGATTGTAGAGAAGATCCTTCACATCTTTGACATAATAATCCGCAATCACGTCCAGCTTCCCTTTGAAGAAGGTGGCATCAATACCAATGTTTGTACTGATGTTTTTCTCCCATACAGCATCCGGGTTCCCGATCTGGCTTTTTTCAAAACCTTCCAAAGCGCCCGATCCGCTTGTGCCGGAAAGGTCATAATATGAACTTCTGCGATTGGAGCCGTAAGTGGTGAATGCATTACCAGACCGCACATTGATCTGATTACCCATGATCCCGTAGTTTGCACGCAGTTTCAAGTCGTCCAGCCAGATGATTCCTTTCATGAAATCTTCCTGAGAAATCCGCCATCCTGCGCTCACAGCCGGGAAAAGGCCATATCTTTTATTGATAAATTTCGAAGAACCATCCCGGCGGATCACGGCGCCAAAAAGATATTTATCATTATAAATGTAATCCAAACGCCCTATTAACGAAAACAACGCATCAGCTGAGCGGCTGCTCGAATTACTTCGCGTGCCCGAGCCTGTTCCCAAATTCATATAATCAGGATCAAAGGAGAAGTAGCCCTGCGTGTCGCCACCTATCTCGTAACTCTTGCCATTATACGCTTCCGTTCCTGCAACCACAGTGAGATCATGCTTTTGCATGGATTTATGAAAAGTCACAAGGTTTGTCCAGGTCCAGTTGAAGCCCGAGTAAGCGCCTTCGGAATAGGTGTTGGTGTTGCTGTTCTCCTTGTTTTCGTAAGTTGGGAAGTTGAAAGAATTCCAACGACCCGAGTAATTTTCACCTCCGAAACTCGTGCGGACGGTGAAATTTTTGAATAAATCCACCTCGGCAAATACATTACCAAACAAGCGATTATCCAAACCTTTGTTGTAACGTGTACGATCCCGCATGGCAACTGGATTAAAGGCATCGCCCATCCCAGCTGCGCGGCTTCCTGCATAATTGCCCATGATGTCCCGAACGGGAATGATCGGCTGCATGCGGAAAGAGAATGCAATGGCCGATCCGCCGTCGGAAAGCGCACTTTTTGGGTTATCCGAAACGGAAAAAGCAAGGTTTTCACCGATCCTGATGTGCTTTCCAACATTATACTGGCTGTTTGAACGAATGGTGTAGCGTTTCAGATAAGTGTTGGTCAAAGCGCCTTTTTGGTTGAAATAATTCAATGAAAAAAGATAGCTTCCCTGATCACTTCCGCCGCTTAACGAAATGTTATGGCTCGTGGAAGGCGCGCGTTTGAAGATCTCGTGAAACCAGTCCGTTCCTTCTTTATTGGCTTTTACAATCTGGTTGAATTTATTAAAATCATCCACCGACGTGTATTCCGGATTGACATAATAAAGGTCGCGATTCGTGCCCGGATCGCCTTCCTTCGCGCCGGTTGGCAGAATGTAATCCGGCAAAACCGGATCAGGGCCCGAGCCATATTGGTCGTCGCCTACGGTTGCTCCCTCGTTCCGCTGCACCTGAAATTTCAGTTGCGCCTGTTCCATCGGCGACAATGTGTTCCAGACATTTCCTTTTGGCGGCGTTTGCATGCCATACCAGGCGCTGTAACTCACCTTAACCTTGTCTTTTCCTTTTTTTGTTGTGATAATGATCACCCCGTTCGCAGCGCGCGAGCCGTAAATGGAAGCCGAACCGGCATCCTTCAAAACCTGCATGGAAGCAATGTCGTTGCTGTTCAAGTCTGAAATCGAAGTCGTAGGAACACCATCAACAACATACAAAGGCGAGTTATTGCCGAATGTGTTCAAACCACGGATACGGACCTGCGGCGTTTCGCCAGGCTGGCCGGAACCGATAATGGTCACCCCGGAAGCTCTTCCTTGCAGCTGGTTTGCAACCTGTCCGTCAGGTGTTTGTTTTAATTGCTCCACATCCACAACCGAAACGGCACCGATCAAATCCTTTTTGCGCTGCGCACCATAACCGGTCACAACCAGCTCCGAAAGCGTAGAAACATCCGGTAATAGCTTGATATCCAATGTAGAGCGTGATCCTACCATAGTTTCCTGAGCGGTAAATCCAATGAAACTAAAAATCAAAATGGATTCATCACCAGCCACATCAATGCTGTAATTTCCTTCCAGATCCGTCATCGTTCCGTCATTCGTTCCTTTTACACGGATAGCAACGGAAGGCAATGCTTCGCCTTTTTCGTCGGTGACCTTTCCTTTAACAGGGCGCAGCAAATATTGAGATTGAATTTCCACCGCTTCCCGATCCATTTCCTGTTTCGTTTTTTCGGTGACGCCGATCATTTTCCCGACCTGCCTGAATTCCAGCGAAGTTTGCTTTTCGATCATTTTCAAAATTTCCGGCACAGGCAGTCCCATGGCGTAAAGCGTGATTTGCGGTGCATTACGGACGAGTTTTTCGTCGAAGGCAAAAGTGACGCCGGTCTGCTGTTCAATTTGTCTGAAAACAGTCTTCACTCTCGACTGCCGCACATCCATATTGACGTGCTGAGCCTCGCTTGTGCCGGCCATCAAAAGGGCCGCAGTCAGCATGTTAATGCCCAAAATAAGCGTCGAAATGCGCATAAATTTTTTGAATAAGGGGAGTCCCTTATGGTAATAATTCACCATATTTGTTTGGATGTTTAATGGTTAACCTGTTAAACCGCGCCCGTTCTCGCTATTGATGGTTCGAAGCATTGCATAGCAGAGGGACATTCATTGCCGGGGACATTCGCAGTGTTCCCGGTTTCTGTTTTTTAAGCCCGCCTTCCTGGAAAGCCAGCTGCATTTTTCAGTGCTCTATTTTATTACAATCGTGCTGTCGTTTAATTGTGAATAATTGAATTTTTTGGAAAAGCCCAACACTTTCAACACATCGCCAATCGGCTGATCGTCGAGTGTCAATGTGATTTTTTCAGTAGTCAATTCAGGTTTTTCTATTTTTATCTGCTGCCTGTATTTTCTTTCCAATACGCGGAAAACCTCCGATAATAACTCATCTTCAAACACCATCCGGTTGTCTTTCCACGGCGCAATGGCCGGTTTGCTGATTTCTGTGACATGAATTTCAGCGGATTTTTCAGGGACAACGGCCTGTTCTGCGGGAAGCAGCATTAACGCCGGACGTTCGGGCTTATCGCGCATGGTCACGCCCACTTTCCCAGTCTTAACGGTCACTTTAATGTCCGGATCATTGTGGTAAGCCTTCACATCGAACGATGTTCCCAGGACTATAATGTTCAAAGTTTTCGCATGGACAATGAACGGCTTGTCGGTCATGTGTTTTACGTCAAAAAACGCTTGTCCTTCTTTCAAAACAACTTCCCTGGTTTTTCCTGAAAAGGAATGCGGGTAAGTAAGGCTTGAACCGGCATTGAGCCAGATGAACGAGCCGTCTGGCAATGTTACTTTCAATGTTTTTCCCAGCGGTGCCTGGACGAGCCTTATCCCCGTTTCGGCAGTTTTATGCTGATTTGTCCAAAAAATAAAACCGGCAATGACAAGCGCCGCAACGGCTGTTGACCACGAAACAAGGCGCTTAATGAGCGTAAAGCCGGGTGTTTTGCGAACAGGCTGCTGCAATGCTTTCATATTTGCCAGCATCCGCTCCTTCATTTCGTTCGCCGTATCCGGGTCGCGGGTGAAGACCGTTTCCGTTTCGGATACGTCCGGATTCAGGCTGTCGTACCACTTATGCAATATCTCTTTTTCCTCTTCCGAGGCTGTCCCGTTAAGAAACTTGACGGCAAGCTGTCTGATATACTCCTGTGTCATTTCAAAGCAGATAAACCCTTTGCATTACTTAGAGGGGAGAATGAAGCGAAACCCCTTAGTTGGAAAATAAAAAATCTGAAATTTTTATTGAGCCGCCTTAAAATTTGGCAAGAAGCAGTATTTGCAGAAGAAGATGTGCGACGCTGCTGAGGTTCGAGCGGACCATTTTTAACGCTTTGGTCAAATGCGCTTCTGCCGTTTTGGGCGAAATGTTCAGCTCTTCGCAAATGTCCGGTAAAGACCTGTCCTGCAATTTATTGTATTGAAAAACCAGGCGGCATTTTTCAGGGAGACGGTTGGTAAGGTTGGTAATGATCTCCAAAAGCAGTTTGTTCTCAATTTCCTGATCCATGGAAACCGAGGTGACCGCCTGTTGTTTGATCGTCAATTCGAGTTCCTGCTCCTGTTTAGATTTGGCCAAATAGCGATAAACTTCATAGCGAAGCATTGCAGCCAGATAAGGTTTAAGCGACTGGATTTCCAGCGTTTCCCGCTTCATCCAAAACAACATGAATGTATCCTGCGTAATCTCCTCCGCCACTTCGGCCGACTTCACCATGCGGTGCGCTGCATAAAAAAGTTTGTCCCAATGCCGGTTGTAAATCTCATCAAATGCGCCTTCCTCGCCCTCTTTCATCAAAGCGGCAAGCTCATCATCTGAAAAGTGTTGGAAGTGGGTCATGGAAAGTTTATAGCTGGCAAGGGTTCGTATGCTTTACCAAATATAAAATAAATAAACTACCTGTGAATGGTGATTTAATATAAATGCAATATTAAAAATGGTGTAATGTGCGCTATGGATGATTTTTTAACATAAATGCATGGAATAGCAATATTTTATTTTGGGGTGGTTTGTGAGACTTCCCATAAGACTTCCCAAGTCTCCAAGACTTGGGAAGTCTAGGCGCCAGAAACTAGTTATTCACCAACTTCATGGACCCTTCATTATAACGCTCTCCCGTGTTAGGATAACGCGCAACCAGCTCGTCAATGGCTGCAAGGTCGGCTGTTGAAAGTTCTACATCCAATGCGCCCGCGTTTTCTTCCAGATATTTTCGCTTTTTAGTCCCCGGAATTGGGATAATGCTATCGCCTTGCGCCAGCACCCAGGCGAGTGCGAGTTGTGCGGGCGTGCAGTTTTTCCCGGCTGCAATCTCTGCAAAACCTTTAACCAGTTTATCATTATTATCCGCAAATTCCTGCTGGTAACGCGGTAACGTTCTGCGGAAGTCGCTTTCAGTTAATGCGTCAACCTGCAAGGTTGCGGTTACCAATCCTCTTGCCAATGGCGAAAACGGCACCAATGAAATGCCCAGCTCATGAACGGTGGGCAAAATTTCTGTTTCCAGATCTCTGGTGATTACAGAATATTCACTTTGCAACGCTGCAATCGGATGGACAGCATGCGCTTTGCGGATAGAAGCAGCAGAAGCCTCGCTCAATCCCAGGTAACGCACTTTCCCCTCCTTAACCAGCTCACTCATCGCTCCGACCATCTCTTCAACAGGCACATTCGGGTCGATGCGGTGGGCGTAGTACAGATCTATGGTGTCGATTTTGAGGCGTTTGAGGCTGTTTTCAACGGCAGTTTTCATCCATGCGGGCGAGCCGTCAAAGTAAGAGCCGTTTGCATTCTTTGCGTCACCGTCATTTTCTCTGTAACGGAAGCCGAATTTCGTGGCAATGAACACTTTATCACGGTTTTGCACCAGCACTTTTGAGATCAATTCCTCATTCTGGCCATTGGCGTACATATCCGCTGTGTCCCAGAAGTTGATGCCCAGATCGAGGGCTTTGTGCAATGTGGCAATGCTCTCATCATCGTCGGTTGGCCCATAAGCGAAGCTCATGCCCATGCATCCCAATCCGATCGCAGACAATTGTTCCTCGGTTGTTCCCAGTTTTCTGAATTTCATGATTTGAGTGGCTATCGTAATTCTAAATTTTATTTATTGACCCGCTTGTCGGTTTTTAAAGTTATAAAATTCAGCTAGAACACGATTGAGATATTGCTCCCAATGCGTGACAGGCAGCATTATTAGAACACATTCCATTGATTGGACTATCAAAAAAAATCAAAATGGATCATTTCGATAGTCCTGTTGTGCGGTAAGTTTGTGTCGCTAAGCAACCTTTAATATTCAGATCATGTCAAAGCGAAGTTTAACAATAGATCTGGACCCCAAAGCCTACGCGGCAGTCAGAGGGCTTGAAAAATATATTTCTGAATCGGGGCTTGATAAAATTCACTATAAACTCATTAAAATCAGGGCTTCTCAAATCAACGGTTGCGCATTTTGCATTGAAAAACATACCCGGGAAGCGCGTGAGCTGGGGTTGTCGGAGCAGCGCATTTATCTGCTCAATGCCTGGCGCGAAACCAGACTTTACACAGAAGAGGAACGCGCCATTTTAGCATTAACCGAAGAGGTTACTTTCATCGCTAATAAAGGTGTGCGTGATGAAACCTATAATAAGGCCGTAGCGCTGTTTGGAGAAGCCTATACCAAGGCAATCGTGATGGGCATCGTAACGATTAACGCCTGGAACCGCATTGCCATTGCAGATCACTGGCCGTTGAATTAAGATAAAATGAAAAAGAAAAGCACGCAGTCTGAAAAAGCGGACCTACTTAAAAAGCTGCATTACAGCAAGCAGATGCTTGTTTTGCCTAACATTTGGGATGTTACAGGTGCTACATTGCTTGAAGAAACCGGTTATCAGGCTGTTGCCACGGCTAGTGCGGCTATTGCGCGCGCCAATGGTTATCAGGATGGTGAGAAAATGCCCTTTGAGCAGGCGTTAAATGTTATCACGCAAATCGTCAATGCAGTTGAAGTGCCTGTTACCGCCGATATAGAGTCCGGTTATGCCGCTGATTTGCAGGGTTTGAAGATCAATGTGCGCAAGATTCTGGCAACGGGCGTGGCCGGAATTAACATTGAAGACAGTGACCCGAAAACCAATCAGCTGCTGCCTGTAGACTTGCAGGTTGAGCGTATCAAGCTGATCAGAAAAGTGGCGGACAAGGCGGGTATTCGGCTGTTTATCAATGCAAGAACCGATGTTTTCCTCAAACCAAGTACGTTTACAAATGATGAAAAACTGAAAGTGGCCATCGAGCGGGGATGTGCTTATACGGATGCGGGGGCGGACGGCATTTATCCCATATTCGTTCAGGATGAGACGGTTATTGCGACTTTGGTAAATGAATTTTCGGTTCCTGTTAACATACTAATTACGAAAGGAACGCCTGAGCTGGGAACACTTCAAAACCTGGGTGTGGCCAGGGTGAGCTTTGGCCCTAATTTTCAAAAAGCAATGCTTTTAGCCATGAAAACATCGTTGAGAAACGTAAAAGATAGGTTTGTTCACAGCCACATAACGGATATGCTGGTCTAAACTTAGCGATTACGCAACGTGTTGCAAATCTCCCGGTCCATGAGCCGGGAGATTTTGTTTTATACAGAAAATAAAAATTACCTTGTGACATATTTCAAGGCAAAAGGCAACAATTTCGGGATTATGCAGGAAGACATTCTTTTTCAGATCAGCAATAAATTAAAGGAAGTCAGGAAAAATAAGGGTGTTACTTTACAGGAAATCGCCGACGAAGCGGGCGTTACCAAAAGCCTCGTCTCGCAGATCGAAAACAGCCGCACCATTCCCTCGCTTCCCGTAATGCTTGGCCTGATCAAGGCGCTCGACATTGACTTGAATTTGTTTTTCAAAGACATTATTTCAACAGCTCCGGGTGATAATGTGCTCATCCGTCGCAAGGAAGAATACCAGCCTTTTACCAAAGAAAATGCGAAGGGCTTTTACTATCACCGCATTTTCAGCAAACAATTCAAAGACAACCACATTGACGTGGTCCTGCTCCGGCTCGAAAAAGACGCCAAACGCCCGATGGTGCGCACAAATGCTTACGAATTCAAGTATGTGCTGCAAGGTTCGGTCGAATACACGGTTGGTAAAAACAAATATGTCCTGAACCAGGGCGATTCTATGTTTTTTGATGCCAATGAGCTGCACAACCCCAAATGCATCAACGGTGACGAGGTGCTGCTGCTTGTGATTTATTTCTTCAACGAAGCTTGACTTTTTCTTTAATTTCAGCGCAAATGTTAAATATTAATTAACATTTACTTAACTTTATTTCTCAGGCATATCACTATTTTTGTGCCTTAACAGGATCAATCTTATCCTCAATAGCGCTTTCACGCACTTTCTGGCATTTTTTTAAATTAAAGAAATCACCTAAACCCTCCTCTTGAAATTCAGTATTTGTTCACCATTATATATGCATAGATGTTAATAGAACTTGTTGTTTTTGACATGGCAGGAACCACTGTTAAGGACAAAAATTTTGTGGGAATTGCATTTCAGCAAGCAATGCAATCACAGGGTTATGACATTGCCATTGAAGATGTAAATCCTTTAATGGGATATGAAAAGCCGCTGGCTATCAGGATGATGCTGGAAACACGCGAAGCGGACAAAGCAAAGATCACCGATGCGCTGATCAACGACATTCACACACATTTCGTGAACGGAATGATCCAGTTTTACAGCACTACACAAGAAATAGAGCCATTGCCGCGTGTGGAAGAGACTTTCGCAACATTGCGTGAGGCCGGCGTAAAAATCGCTTTGAACACCGGATTTTCAAGGGACATTGCAGATGTGATTATTGGCAGGCTGGGTTGGGAAAATAAAATCGACTGCCTGGTTGCCAGCGACGAAGTGCCTTTTGGTCGCCCGTATCCGGATATGATCCATAAAATAATGCAGGAACTCAACATTACATCAGCTGCAAATGTTGCCAAAGTAGGTGATACTGAGGTGGATATCAATGAGGGGATTAACGCGGGCTGTAAATATGTGATCGGGATAACGACCGGTGCATTTACGGCTGACGAGCTACTTCCCTATAAGCCTACGCACATCATCGACGACATTGCGGACGTGGTTGCCATCATTTCAGAAAGCCCGGCTTATGCTGGCGAAGTTCACAAATAGCAAATTTTAACAACATCGGAATGAGTAAATCTGCTATTGTTATTGGAGCAGGCATTGTTGGGTTGGCTACGGCAAGGGCTTTGGTGTCAAGAGGTTACCAGGTAACAGTGATCGAGCGTTCGTCGAAGGCGGTGGGTGCTTCTATCCGGAATTTTGGCATGGTGTGGCCGATTGGACAGCCTGAGGGAACATTATATAACAGGGCTTTGAAGGCGAAAAGCCTTTGGAAAGAAGTGCTTACGGAGGCGAAATGCTGGTTTCATGAAGGCGGGAGCTTGCACATGGCATATCAGAACGATGAGCTGGAAGTGATCAGGCAGTTTGTTGAAGTGAGTGCTTACCGGCCGGTGAAAGTGCTAAATGCTGCTGAAACGCTGGAAATGTCGCCTGCTGTGAATGGGAACGGCTTGCTGGGCGCATTGTATTCTGCGGATGAAATGATCGTGGACCCGCGGGAAGCCATTGCGGGCGTTGCGCGTTACTTGCAGGAAAAGTGGAATGTGACTTTTCATTGGGACACAGCCATTTCGCAAATCAATTATCCGAATGTTTCATCCGGCTCCAGAAGCTGGTCGGCAGATGAGATTTTTGTTTGCAGCGGACAGGATTTTGAAACATTATATCCGGCGGAATTCGCAGCAGCGCCTTTGACCAAATGTAAATTACAAATGCTCCGCCTGGAAGCGCAGCCCAACGATTGGAAAATCGGGCCGGCATTATGCGGCGGACTTCCTTTGATCCATTACGACGGTTTCAAAGCCGCGCCTTCGTTAGCTGGATTGAAAGCAAGATACCAGGAAGAATACAGCGAATATCTCAAATGGGGCATTCATGTGATGGCTTCTCAAAACGGTCTGGGTGAAATCACAGTTGGCGATTCGCATGAATATGCTCTCACATTTGACCCGTTCGACCGCGAATTTATCAATAAAATGATCCTCGATTATCTGGGCACATTCGCGCAGTTCAAATCGCCCAAAGTTTCCCAAACCTGGAATGGGATCTATCCGAAAATGACAAACGGGCAGACGGAAATCGTCTTGAAGCCCGAACAAGGCGTTACGATCATCAACGGACTCGGCGGAGCGGGCATGTCGCTCTCTTTTGGCCTTTGTGATGAGGTGATCAGCGAAACTTACAGTGAATCCTAAACCCTTAATTTATGTTGCTCAGAATTTCACTTCTCTTATCATTTGCAGCGTTTTCTTCTTTTTGTTTTGGCCAAAAAGACAGGCCGAAAGGCATTGAACACGTGATTGTTATCGGCGTTGACGGGCTTAGTCCGGACGGCATTAACAAAGGGAAATCGCCCGTGCTGCACGATATGATCGCCAACGGCAGCGTAAAATGGAATGTGCGAACTGTGCTCACTTCGGCGAGCAGCCAGAACTGGGCCTCCATGATCATGGGTGCGGGCCCTGAGCAACATGGCATTATCAATAACGACTGGGAGATTGACAAGCACACTTTGCCGCCCATCGTGCAGGAAAAGGACGGCCGCTTTCCCACTATTTTCAGTATATTTCATAAGGCGAATCCTAAGGCCGAAATTGGCGTGGTGTATCATTGGGATGGTTTTGGGAGGTTATTTCAAAAAGATGCGGTGAATCACGACAAGCGTTTTGGCACCGAGGATTCCACTGCAACCGATTTCATCAATTATATCAAAACCAAAAAGCCTGCGTTGGGTTTCGTGCATTTCGATCATGTAGACCATGCGGGCCATCACGGCGGTCACGGCTCGGAGGAATATTATCAGTCCGTTGCCAAAGCCGATTCGCTGATCGGGAAAATCCTTTCGGCCCTGAAAGATGCCGGAATAATGGACAAAACACTGGTGATCGTTTGGGCTGATCATGGTGGAGTTGGTAAAGGTCACGGTGGCGCAACGCCTCAGGAAGCCGAAATTGCCGGGATTTTTTATGGTAAGGATGTTAAAAAAGGATATAAGATCGAGCAGGAAGTTTACACTTATGATCTTGCGTCCACGATTGCATTTGTCCTTGGCGTTCAGCAGCCTTATGCCTGGATTGGACGCCCCGTGAAACCCGCTTTTGAAGGTTTCAAGGAACCGGAAAATCTCTGGAAAGGAGAAAAATAAATCGATTTCAAAATCCAGTCGTTTCACAATCAGTCAAATATGGCCAGTCACAACAGAACAGAAGGAGATATCAACTTGTCGGAGGCGCGCCGTGATTGGTATGCCGTGATAAGCGATCCTGAAACTGTTGCTTATCTGGAAGAAGATGCGGAGCATTTTCTGCATCAGTCGTTATCGACGCCTTGCCTGGATGTTCTGGCTTCCTGCGAAGGGATTTATCTGACTGATATTCAGGGCAAAACTTACATGGATTTTCACGGCAACAATGTGCACCAGCTCGGTTACCGGAATCCTTACATCATTGAAAAATTAAAAGAACAGCTCGATATCCTGCCTTTTTCGCCGCGGCGTTACACCAATGTCCCGGCAATTGAACTGGCAAAGAAGCTGGGAAGTTTGCTGCCGGGCAACCTTAACCGCGTGCTTTTTGCGCCGGGAGGAACTTCGGCGATCAGTATGGCGCTGAAACTGGCGCGGATCGTGACGGGAAAACATAAAGTTGTTTCACTTTGGGATTCATTCCACGGCGCTTCGCTCGATGCAATTTCTGCGGGCGGTGAGCTGGATTTTCGCAAAGATATGGGCCCGCTTATGCCTGGCGTGGAGCGCATTCCGCCGCCAATGACCTACCGCGGACCATTTGCGGCCGCGGGCAACGGCGATATAGCTTATGCAGATTATCTGGAATATGTGATTGAAAAAGAAGGCGATATAGGCGCTTTTTTGATCGAAACCATTAGAAATACAGATGTTCAGATTCCCTCACAAGCTTATTGGGACAAAGTCCGGGAGATCTGTACGAGGCATAAAGTTATGCTGATCCTGGACGAGATTCCGATCGCATTCGGCAGGACAGGCAAAATGTTTGCATTTGAACATTACGACATTGAGCCGGACATTATTTGTCTGGGAAAAGGCATGGGCGGAGGCGTAATGCCGATGGCCGCCATCGTGGCACGAGACACGCATAATATTGCTCAAAGCGTCTCGCTGGGGCATTTTACACATGAAAAAAGTCCGCTGGGGAGCGTAGCCGCATTGGCGATGCTCGACTATATGGAGCAAAACCGAATCCTCGAAAAAGTGCAGGAAGATGCCGTTTTCATGGCTGGTGAATTACAAAAACTACAAGATAAATTTCCCTTAATCGGGGATGTGAGGGGCGTGGGGTTATTGTGGGGGATTGAATTAGTAAGAGACAAAGACACCAAGGAAAAAGCCGTAAAGGAAGCAGAAATTGTGATGTACGAATGCCTGAAAAATGGTTTGAGTTTCAAAGTTTCGCAGGGAAATGTGCTGCAATTATCGCCGCCGCTGATCATCAGTCGTGCGCAATTGCACGAAGCCTTGCTGATTCTTGAAAACGCCCTGGAAAAGGCCTCCGTCTTTGTATAATTCATAAAAACCAGTGCTATGCGTTTACAAAAAGCATTGCAGCGTTCCAACGCGCTGTTCATTGCCTGGGCCGTCATTGCCTCTTTTGGAGCTTATTTTTGCATGTATGCCTTCCGAAAACCCTTCAATGCGGGTCTGTATCAGGGACTTGAACTCGGGGATGTGAGTTACAAAGCAGTTCTGATCATTTCGCAGGTTGCGGGCTATACACTTTCCAAATTTGCTGGGATTAAGGTCATTTCCGAGCTGCAGCACAGCTCCCGGATCAAGCTTATTATCTCATTAATCCTCGTTGCGGAAATCGCCTTGCTGTTTTTCGGGCTTGTTCCTTACCCTTACAATTTCATTTTTCTTTTTATCAATGGCCTGCCGCTCGGAATGGTTTACGGCGTTGTTTTCAGTTTTCTGGAAGGGCGGCGGTTTACCGAAATGCTGGCAATGGGGCTTAACATCAGTGTTGTTGTAGCTTCCGGAATTTTAAAAACCACTTACATTGAGCTGCACACCATGCTTCCAGGCATTTCAGAATTCTGGATGCCGGTATTTATGGGTGCAATTTTCTTGCCGTTTTTCTGCTTTTTTGTGTGGATGCTTTCGGTCATTCCTGAGCCCACGCCTGAGGACATTCAATTGAGAACGGAGCGTAAGCCGATGACAAAGGAAGACAAGCGCGTTGTGATGGCGAAATTTGGCTTTCCAATCGTTTGTCTGGTCGTATTTTATGCTACGCTCGTTGTTCTGCGCGATTTCAGGGACAATTTTACTATCGAGATCTGGAATGAAATTGACGCAAATTGGGGAAGCAGCGTTTTCACAACCACAGAAATGATCACCGGCGTCGTGGTGCTGGTAATTATCGGCAGCCTTGCTTTTGTGCGGGATAATGTGAAAGGTTTCCGACTCACGAATTTGATCCTTTTTGTATCTGTCACATTGTTAGGCGCGGGAACATTCCTTTTTCAAAAAGGGGCAATCAGTGGCTTTTACTGGATGCTGATGGTGGGACTGGGGACTTTCCTGGCTTACACGGTGCTCCAAACGGTCATTTTCGAGCGGATGATCGCGCTTTTCAGGATGAAGGCCAATGCGGGCTTCTTTGTTTATATCTGCGAAAGCATTGGTTACCTCGGCAGCGTCGCCCTGCTGCTTTATAAGGAGTTTTTTATGAAAGATCTCAGCTGGTCCAAAGTACTGATGCAATTCACATACATTCAATTTTTCCTGGGATTGTTGCTGCTGGCGTGCGCCAATATTTATCTGGAAAGGATCCGGACAAACCAGGAGCAAAAGGCGGATGGGTCCAGCCTGGCGACTGCCTGAACTCCGGAAATGCTTGCTAAGAGGCACAAAAAAAGGAGAACGAAGCGGTTCTCCTTTTTAATCTCAATTTCACCTTAATAACTGATTCTCTAACTAGTTTGCAACTTTAAGCTCCACGATAGAAGCTTTTTGTGCCGGCGTGTATTTAGCGAAATCATTGGTCGCTTTTTCACGTTGCGGTGCCGGTGTTTCCAGCGTCGGTGCCGAGGCTGGTAATGTATTTGGAGCCGCTACTTTTGTTTTATCTTCTATGTTAGCAAATGCGAAAGTAGTGCTGAGCGCCATAGCGCAAACGAATGTTGTGATTGAATTTTTCATAGCTAAATCTTTTTTAAATCTTGTGTTTGTCTTATTTGACTGTACAAATGTAAGTCAATGTTTTAGACGTGCGTAGCATTTTTTCAATAAGTGAGCTAACGGTAATATGAATGGTTTTAATTGATGATGAGTAATTTAAAGGCAATTCGAAATCTTTGCGCCGATCGCATAATGCAATTTTTACAAGAAAGTTGTTTCTTATTAATCATTGGAATAATACAATTGTAGAGACTTTTGAAGAAATATATTTTTCCTAAATTGTGCGCATGGCTAAACTCATCAACCTTCGACCATTCAGAGAATTCTTGCAATCGGGATCAGCGGGTGGGATCATCCTCATTATCTGCGTCATCGTTTCGCTCATCATTGCTAACACAGGCGCCGGTCCGGGGCTGGAAGCACTGCTGGCCAGCGAACTGGGATATAATTTTCAAGACATTCATCTCAGATATTCTTTGCTAATCTGGATTAACGATGGTTTAATGGCCATCTTCTTCCTGATGGTGGGATTGGAGATCAAAAGGGAGCTGGTAGAAGGGGAGTTGTCGTCTTTGAAAAAGGCTGCGCTGCCTATTTTCGCAGCATTGGGAGGTGTTATTGCTCCCGCTCTGATTTTCACGGCATTGAACAAAAACACGGAAACCGCCGGCGGCTGGGGAATTCCGATGGCCACGGACATTGCATTTGCGATTGCGATCATTACCATGTTGGGCAAAAAAGTGCCAGCCTCCCTCAAAATTTTCCTCGCCGCACTGGCCATTGTCGACGATTTAATGGCTATTCTGGTTATTGCCATTTTTTATTCATCCGAGCTGCATTACACGTATTTGCTTTATGCAGGAGGGATTTTCGTGGCATTGCTCGCTTTGAATAAGATGGGCGTGAAAAACCTTGCTGCTTACATTATTCCGGGCGTTTTTATATGGTATTTTATCCACCATTCCGGTGTGCACGCGACCATTGCAGGTGTCCTGACTGCATTTGCAATCCCTACAAATCCGGACGCGACGGAATCGCCTTTGGAAAAGCTGGAACATATGCTGATGAAGCCGGTGAATTTTTTGATTATGCCCGTCTTTGCGCTGGCCAACACCAACATCAGGTTTGAAGACGGCATGATTCAGGGATTGACGACGCCGTTAGGCTTAGGCATTATTCTGGGGCTTGTTGTGGGGAAACCGCTGGGAATCACTGCGCTTTCGTGGTTGTCCGTGAAGCTGGGCATTAGTGCCAGACCGCACGGGGCGGGCTGGCTTCACATTGTGGGTGTGGGAATGCTGGGCGGAATTGGCTTTACCATGTCCGTTTTCATCGCGCTGCTTTCTTTTGCGGGAAAGGATCTGATTTTATCCGAAGCTAAGTTTTCCATCCTTACCGGCTCGATCTTGTCCGGATTATTAGGCTGTGCAATGCTTACCTGGGTCAGCAGGAGATCTGGGAAATACTAACAGCAGTAATGCATAAACTACATTACTCTGTTTTGGCTTTGATCAGAATGTACTCGATCTTGCTGCCATTGCCGAATGCGGAGATCTGTGAATATTTTTCGTAGTTGTCCCACCTTTTGAGATGATTATCGTCAACGTTCGGGGCAATGTTTTCTTTCAAATTGAGAATTCCAAGTATAACCCGGTCTTCAAAATCGTAGTCAGAAAGTTTATTAAGTTGAATTTGATCGGCTATTTCATTGATATAGATAATCTCCACCTTTCCTTCGCGATAGATCATTTTCGGACATTTTTCGCAGCCTGCAACCTCGTCCTTATAATAACTGTCCAGCGTTCCTTTGCCTAAAACCGCTTCCACTTCTTCCACATTACGCAATGCAATTTTTGGAAGGTCAAGTTCTACGGTCACCGGCGCGTTCTCGTCGCGGTCACGGAGCACAAAGAATTTGATAAAAATGGCAATGAGAATGATCACAAAGGCAATGAATTTCCAATTTGCCCATTTACGCTTAACATTAACTTGTTCCATGAGGATGGCTTGATTTTTTAATAGACCGAATATTTTAAGGTTGTACAAAGAATATCATGCCAGTCGCACATGGATAACATAATTGAAACGCCGGAATCTAATTACGGGCAACTCACCATTGCCGAAGCCACGCTTATCCAGGAAAAACTGAGGGCCCAGGTTAACCTTTCGCCCATGGAGGGCGAGATCAAAACCATCGCAGGTGCCGATATTTCGCTCGACCTGAACAGTGAGATTGTGTATGCCGGCATGGTTGTTCTCAGCTACCCCGACTTAAATCCGATTTCATATTCACTCGTGCAGACGACCAATATTTTCCCCTACGTGCCGGGTTATCTTGCTTTTCGCGAAATCCCGGCATTGTTAAAAGTTTATGAGCAGTTCCCAGTGAAGCCCGACTGCATAATGTTTGACGGAAACGGGATACTGCACAAGCGGAGACTGGGAATCGCCACACATTTCGGGGTCCTGACAGACACTGTGACCTTGGGTTGCGCAAAGAAAAAGCTGGCTGGAAATTATGCGGACCCTGGCGAAACGAAAGGGGAATATACACTTGTGACCGACAAAGGCGATACCATCGGATTTGCGCTCCGAAGCAAGATTAATGTAAAGCCCGTTTTTATTTCACCTGGACACAGAATGAGCCTTAGAGACAGCATGGACATTGCCATGAAATGCCTTAGGAAACACCGGCTTCCGGAACCCACCCGCAGGGCGCATGAGTTTGTGAACAAGTTCCGGACCGGCGAGTTAAAAGAAGGTTATCACAAATTGGAACAATGGAGCTTGTTCTGATTATTTGAATGTCTTATCAATTTCATCCAGCAGATACGTTTTGGAATCTGAATCATATTCCCAGAACATCACGCCGGCTAGCTTTTTATCCAGCACATATTTGCATTTATCCCTGACAGACTGCTCGTCGTCATAGCTCAGCACGTCGCCTGTCTTCGCATTCAGCAGATATGGCGCTTTGGCGACCTCGTCCCGGTATTCTTTAAAGCCGTTTTTGTTAACCATACTGTCTTTGATCATCGTGTAACCATCCACATATTTTTGTGAAATCTGCTTTTGGCCCAGCCCTTTGTCCAGCTTCGCAACGCGGAACATTCTTCCGTAAAAAGGAAGTCCTACGACCAGCTTATTCATCGGAACGCCTTCTGCCGAAAACGCTTTCACAGCATTATCCACAGAATGGCTCGCTTTGTAAATATCGGAATTATATAAAGCAGCATGGTGGACAGCCGTATCGCCCTGAAAAAGGTCGTAAGTCATCATGTTTACATAATCTAGATATTTTGCCGCTTTACCCATTTCAACCACTTTGAGAAATGAGGTAAAACCCGGAACCGCCGTGGTAAGCAACTTCTTTTTGCCCGATTCTCTTTCAAAAACATCCAGTTCTTTGCGGATCGCCTCGAACATCAATGTGAAGTTCTGCTTGTCCTCTGGTCGGTAAACGTTGCCGTCTTCGCCCGGCATGCCCGGATATTCCCAATCAATATCCACGCCGTCGAGGTCGTATTTTTTGATGATGTCAACAGCGCTTTTGGCAAATATTTTTCTGGAAGCTTCGGTTAAGACTGCGTCAGAGAAGTTTTCACTCCAAGTCCAGCCACCGAGGGAAATCAGAATTTTAAGATCTGGGTTTTTCTCTTTCAGCAATTTAAGCTTGCGGAAATTTGTGGAATCTGTTTTTTCATTGGTTAAAAAAGCTTTGCCCTTTTGCACATCTACAAATGCATAATTAATGTGCGTGAGCTTGTCAACTTCAATGCTGTCCGTATTAACAAGGCCGCGGAAACCGCCTACGTAACCGATCACGACTGGTTTTGCGGACAGGCTATCGGTTGCAGCAGCGGATTCTTCCTTTTTTTCTTCGGATTTACAAGCATTCAAAAACGGCAGGGAAGTAATGAGCAGGGCCGTAAATGCGGGAATGAGGGTTTTGGTAAATTTGATGAAAAGCATGGGATCAGGATATGATTGAAGCGATAAAGTAACTACAAATTTACCCCGCTTGCAATGCTTCAAGCTTCTGTAATGCCTTCGCCATATCCACGCCTTTTCCCAAAACGCCCTTGAAAAGATCCCCTTTTTCCTCGACGCGTTTCAGCATATTCTTGATTGTGAAATCTTGTGGGGTCAATCCATGCTTCACTTCGTTCCATTCCAGCGGCGCGGAAACGGTCGCTCCGGGCTTCGGACGAACGCTATACACCGAAGCGAGGGTTTGTGCAATCCGGTTTTGCATGAAATCGACGTAGATCTGGTTCTTTTTACGCTTAGCGAGTGAGCGCTCCAATGTTGTGATTTCAGGAAGCCGTTCTGTCACCAATGTTGCCAGGATTTCGGCGAAACCACGACTTTCGTCGTAAGTATATTTTTTACCAAAAGGAATGTAAACATGCAGCCCGCTTGATCCGGAGGTTTTACAAAAACCCGTCATACCCGTCTGGTCTATAAGCTCTTTGATTACAAGCGCCACGTCGATAACTTCCTCAAATGTGTTATTATCCGACGGGTCGATGTCCATCACAATGTAATCCGGGTTATCCAGCTTATTGGTGGTGGAATTCCAGGGATTCATCTCAATGCAGCCCATATTGGCCAGATAAAGCAATGTTTCTACATCATTGCAAATGAAATAATTCACCATTTTACCTGTCGATTCCGCAAGGATTTCCTCTGTTTTGATCCAATCCGGAATGTTATCTCCCGCATCTTTTTGAAAAAATCCGGCTTCCTTGATGCCATTGGGGTTACGCCTAAGCGACAGCGGGCGGTTTTTAAGATAGGGTAAAATATGAGGCGCTATCAAGCTGTAATATTCCAAAAGCTCGCCTTTGGTTATATTTTCGTCGGGCCAGTAGATTTTGTCCAGATGCGTCAGTTCCGCTTTCTTTTTCATATCACGATGCTTTTCGTTTCGGCGCGCTCAAACTTTCTTTTAGCTGGGCCATCAGATCCTTGCTTTTGGAATGCACGATCTTCATTTTCGGCGTCGTCGGTTTTTTGCCTTTCGCTTTGTCCATAATCAGTTTCAGCAGCGATTCGGTGTATGTGTCTTTGTAATTTGAAATATCAAATTCAGTTGTGAGCTGTTCTATCAGCTGCACTGCCATAGCCATTTCAGCAGGCTTGATCTTCACATCCGGAATGTCCAGTTCATCCGCTTCCCGAATTTCGTCTTGAAATCTGATTTTGTTCAGGATGAGCATGTTGCCAGCCGCTTTAATCAAAACCAAACTCTCCCGATTTCTCAAAACATAGGTTCCCAGACCGGCCTTACCCGTTTTTTTCAACGCATCGCGCAGCAATGCGTAAGGCTTTCCGCCAGATTTTTCCGGCTGCAAATAGTAAGGCGTTTCGTAGTAAATGCTGTCAATGTCTTTTTCGTTGACAAACTCTGCAATCTCAATGATCTTGGTTTTCTCCGGGCTGGCTTTTTCAAAATCCTTTTCGTTAAGCACCACATACTCATCTTCAACCTTGTAACCCTTCACAATGTCATCCCAGTCGACTTCTTTGCCGGTGTTGCCATTAACACGCTGATACTTAATGTTTGCGTGATCTTTTTTGTCCAGCATATCCAGATCCAGCTCGGCTTGCTGAGTCGCGCTGAAAAGTTTGACGGGAATGTTGACAAGGCCAAATCCGATAGCCCCGGACCAAATTGCTCTCATATCTTTCTTCGAAAATGATCAATTATTTTGAAAGACAATTTGTTAAAAATCCGTGCCGCGTTACTGCCCGAGCCAGCTCTTGAAGGCACCCATCCGCTCACGGCTGATCAGAATGTCGTTATCTGAACAGTTTTCGAGATGCACTTTCAGGCGGCTGTTGGAGTAAGTGAACACGTCCCTGATTGCGTAAATGGAGCTGATATATTTCCGGTTGATCCTGAAAAATTGCTCGGGGGAAACCATTTCCTCAATCTCGTCCAGAATGTAATCAACAATGTATTTTTTGCCTTGCCTGGTTTGTAGCAATGTGACTTTATCTTCGCTGAAAAAGAATGCAATGTCTTGTGTGTCAACGCTCTGAATGCGTTCTCCAAGCTTTATCAGAAAGCGTGTTTTGAATGCTTTTGTTGTCGGCTGCATCAGGCTGCGGATCTGTTCCAGCGAAATGCCGGCTTCTTTCCTGCCTGATTTGAATTTGGTTAATGCTTGTGCAAGTTCCTCGGGATCAATGGGCTTCAACAGATAATCGATGCTGTTCAGCTTGAATGCTTTAATGGCATATTGATCATAAGCCGTGCAGAAAATGATCGGCGCAGTGATTTTTACTTTTTCAAATATTTCGAAACTGATTCCGTCTGCAAGCTGAATATCCAGGAAGATCAGGTCAGGTTCTGGATTAGTGCTGAACCAGTTAACGGCGGAAGAAACCGTATCAAGGCTTTCAAGAACCTGCGCTTCGGGCAAATGCTCGCTTAAAAGCTGAGTAAGGCGCCTGACTGCAGGTTTTTCGTCTTCTATGATTAGAATTTTAGTCATTTATCTAGAAACAGGATGCCCCTACCGGGGCAAAAGTTATATCAATTCAATTTTTCTAGAAACAGGATGCCCCTCCGGGGCTGTGTTACGCTACCCTTTCTTCAATACGTAGGATAAACGCAATGCGAGCGGTAAAACATATTGGTAGAAAATAATGACCGCAAATAAAATTAAATGCAGGCAGGCATGTAACGGGATGCACCATGCTCGTCATCCCTCCCGGGCTAAAATGTTGGTTTATATCATATCTAAAAACAGGTTGCCCAGTTGGGGCGGCTTCAAAACTCGGCTGCAGAGCAGCTTCCTGTTTCTAGCAATTATTTTGTATATACATATTTGACGCTGGCGGGGGTCGCCTGTTCTTGGACTTTCAATAATGGTAATGTCACAACAAAATAACCGCCATCATTGCTAACTGAAATTCTATCCTCACTCAACAATGCATAACGCTTGCTAATGTTAGCCAGCCCGACACCCGTAGAATCGTCCGGTAAGCTACTCTTGGGCTGTAAATTGTTTTTGACAATCAATTGATCATTCACAAGCTCTATATCAATCCTTAATGGCATTTCCATCGATGCAACATTATGCTTGATCGCATTTTCCAACAATAATTGCAAAGACAGGGGAGGCAAAGAGCCTGCTGCGTTTCCATCCACCTGAATGCGATATTGCAAACTCTCTTCAAAACGGATCTTTTGAAGTGACAGAAAATTTTCTGCAAAACCGAGCTCCTGTTTTAGCGTAACCAATTCTTCCTGCTGCACTTCAAGCACGTAACGATAAATGCCTGAAAGCTGGCGGATGAACTTGGCCGCCGTGTCGGGATTTTCATAAACGAGGTTACTCAGCACATTCAGCGAATTGAAAAGGAAATGCGGGTTCAGCTGGTCTTTTAAAGATTGATATTGCTGCGCAAAACGCTCTGTTTTCAATTGCTCCGATTCAATCGCCGCTGTACGCCATTCCATCAAAAATGACCGGCTGATTAATATAAATAAAATGACAAAGGAAATCTTCATCGGAAATCCCGTCCAGCTCACCAGCCTGTTCCAAGGGATGTTGTTCAATGTAAAGGTCTCTGTAACGAAAAATTGAAACAGGAAAATGATAACAATGCTTGTGCAAAAGACATACAAAAAGTAACACAGGCATTCCAGAATCAGCCTTTTGACCGGATATTGAATCCATGAAATGGTCCTGTCAAAATAATCTTCCATCAAAAATCCGCCATAGCTCAATGTGGACGACATGACGAACGAGATCAGGATTTCCCGGGTCAGATCCCGGTAACCTTCACCAGTGGCAATGCATTTTGCAAACGAACCTAGCGAAATCACGAGGGCGACAAGCAAGTTTGCGCCCAAAAAAGCTGGGGAAAAATTCCAGAATTTTTTCGAACCCTTCGCTGTGCTTTTCATTGGTGATTCATGTCAGAGCGGTTTTTTGATGTCTTCAGGGGCAGCTCCTTGCCATTTTTTCGGCCAGGCTTTTCCCCCAGGTCGGCAACATAGCGGTTTTCAGCGCCTCTTCGTCCTGCGAGGCAAATATAGCCACACTTTCTTTCGCATACCCGCAAGCTTTCTCCGTCCCGGAACCGAAAAACTGGGCCATTCCGTACTCCATTTGGGCTGTCAGGGCGAGTGCTCGCGGATTTTTAGGATCCATTGCACGCGCTTTCCCGAATGTCTGCAACACCGGACCCGACAAACTCTGTCCGCGGCTTGCTGCATCCGCATTGAGTTTTGCCATTAATACAAAACCCTGCAAAGCAACGATTTCTGCATTGTTTTTAGATAACGCATCGGCTTTTTGCGCCAGTTCGTCGGCCTTCGCCAGCAGCTCGTCTTTTTTGTCCAGAGAAAGCGATTTATCTAAACCCTGAAATGTATAGGCAAGTACCTGATAATAAGCGGGCAGCCATTCATTTGGGTTGAGTTCCGCAATCCGGCCGAATGCATTGGCCGATTGCTGCAACACGGGAAGCGAATCGCTCTCGATAAGCTTCGCGATTTCTTTTTTCATCGCCTTCTGGTAAGGCGAATCCTGTGCGGAGGCTGTCAGGATTGTTAATAATAATAATAATGCGATGATTAGTTGTACGCGCTTTTTCATGTTGGTTGGTTGTTAGCGAAGACTTCCTGAACAGACTTCCCAAGTCTCCAAGACTTGGGAAGTCTGTTCAGGAAGTCTATTGCATTTATAAATTGTTTAATTGATTCGCTTTTTTGTCTTTGGAAAGTGTGATGAAAAGCCCTGCAAAGAGGAACCGCTTTGCGCCCTGGCCCACTGGCTTACCCGCATAAGAACCTTCCTCGTCCGGTTGCGTGGCATATTGATAACCGTAGACATTTTGTCGTCCCAAAACATTGGAGCAGGCGACATGCAGGATTACATTGGGTTTGGGCAAGTAACTGATACTAAAACTCAAATCGCTGTATGCCTTTGTTTTGCGCTGCATTTCGCCCGGAAGATTCGGATCATTATAAGTATAGCCGCTGTTCCACGACCAGGAGGTTCCCACTAGCGATTTCATGGCGGTCACAAAATGTTTCACCACCACGGAGCCATTGTGTTTTGGGGCAAATGTCGGCTGAACTTTGGTTTCATAAGCGGCAAATTTCCGCTTGCTGTCAACGAAACTGTAAGTGATCCAGAAATCCGTGTCTTTAATCGTTTTTTTGTCGCGCAGGAAAAAATCTACGCCTCTTGCATAACCCGAGCCATTTAAAGCAACGTTTTTGGGAGCGCTTGGCAAGCCGTTATAAGTGACCAGCTTTTCGTAATTTTTATAAAAAGCCTCAGCGCGGAATGTGCGGTTGTTGTTGACGATGAAATAATTGAGAATGTAATGTGTTGCTGCTGCGTTTTTCAGATCGGTTTGAAATATCCTTAGTTTCTCTTCCGCAAGCTGTTTGAATTTCCCTGCCGCGAACGAAAACTGACCTTGATTATTCAATTTGTAAGCAACCGAGAATCGGGGCGTAAGCCATGTTTGTTTGGCCAAGCTGCTATGTCCGCTCCGCAAGCCACCCACCATAATGAGGCGGTTACTGAAATAATACGTCGCTTCGATAAAATGATTGAACAAATTATCAGCGAATTGCCTTGTCTGATTTTGATCCAATAATGTCTCTGCATAACTCTTGGCATAGTATTCCAGGCCATTTTTCATTGAAAATTGAGACGAGAAATCCCTTACAGCGACGATTTTGGAATGAAAGATCCGGTTAACCTGCTTAATATCATCCGCATTAAACTGAATGGCATCCCTGTTGTCAGACAGAGCCGCGCCGCCATAAAATAGCCAGCCTTTATTTCCCGAATGCCGAAATGAAACATTCCCGTAGTTATAATGATTGTTTAGTTTCACGCGATCGCCTCGGCCATCAATGCCAGGAAGTTTTTGCCAGATCGCCATCCTGCTCCCTTCGGTGTGAAAGTAGGCTTTGATGAATCCCGCTTTTCCAGTCCCCGCATTGCCCCATTTCTGGCGCAACGAAACCTCAGAATCCCAGCTGGAAGGGGCCTTTTCCCAGTCAAAATTTTGCTTAACCAAGGATTGGTAAGGCGCCAGATTATAGTAGTTGGCCGATGCCGTTATTGCGTGGTCGTTTTTTACTAATGTTTGGGTGTAGCCGCCGCCCAGGGACATTACACTCACATCGCCCTGGTTTCTGAGCGGCAGGTCCAGCGTGTTCAATGCCAATGCGGACGACAGCGCCTGGCCGTATTCTGCCGAATATCCGCCGGTGCTGAAAAATGAGCCTTTGAACAAATTCGGGCTGAAACGGGCGCGGGTAGGGACATTGGAAGTAGTGCTGCCGAATGCATTTCCTACTTGCAGGCCATCAATAAAAATAGCAGTTTCCGAGGCGTCGCCTCCGCGTACAAACAACCGCCCGTCATTGCCCACTGTGGAAGTGCCCGGCAGCGTAAGCAGTGCAGCAGTAATGTTGCCCATTGCGCCAGACGTTGTGACAATGTCCAGTGGTTTCAGTACAACGGACTTTTTCTCATCGCCCGCTTCCATCGCCCCTGCGGAAATGGTTACCGCATTCAACTGGTTGATAGCCTCGCTCAGGATGATGTCAACGGTCAACGGCTGGCCTTTGAGATCCATAGCAACTTCCTGGCTTTTAAAACCCACGGCCTGCACATTCAATGTCTGACTGCCGGATGCATCGATCTGCACCTTGAAATTACCTGCTGCATCGGAGGAAGTTCCGTCGTAAGTGCCTTTAATATAAATGCTGGCACCTGGAAGTGCATGTCCTTTCTGATCGGTGATTCGCCCTGAAATGGAGGTTTGGGTGATGCCGCAATACGTAATATGGAATAACAGAATCGTAAGGAAAATTTTCATGACGCCCTTGGTTTGATCCAAAATTGGGCAGAAAGAAAACCATGTGAAACCGAGGTTTACCGAAGTTCAGGACGAGCCATATGAAGTGCGGAAATTGTTGACCGAAGTTCAATTTCGGAAGACTGAAATTGCGGAAATCCAGAAGCCACCTGACGTGAGAAATGACATTTGTCTTCGTTTTTTCTATACTCAATATAAATTTTTTTCATTTTTTCAAAATGCTTTAAATCAGCATCTTAATTTTTATATTTCATTGGCAAAGACTTAAAGACAATACATTCATGAAAGTAAATGCACGGTGATCGGCTCGTCTGGCATGTTTATTTATTAGGTCTCGTCAAACAGTTTCAAAAACGAGCTAACTCTTAATCAAATATAACATGATAGCTACACTTGGTAATAATGCAATAAGTACTTTGAAGCCTGGCGCAGTGCTTACAGTTACAGGCGCTACTAGTGAAATGGACGCGCAAAGAGAAGTAGCAGATTTTCTTCAATTGAGTGAAAGAAATGACCTGGGTTATTTTTCTATCTCAAAGGATTATTTCCTGCTGTATTTGAAGTCGGAGAATTCGTTAAGTGGGATTGCTTGAAGCGATAACGTTTTTCATTAAAAGAGCCATGGTACAATCAGGTACATTTCAATTGCT
Organism: Dyadobacter chenwenxiniae; assembly: GCF_022869785.1. Taxonomy (NCBI): domain Bacteria; kingdom Pseudomonadati; phylum Bacteroidota; class Cytophagia; order Cytophagales; family Spirosomataceae; genus Dyadobacter; species Dyadobacter chenwenxiniae. The sequence continues at coordinate 6,410,677 of NZ_CP094997.1, forward strand.
GGGCCAAAAGCTCATTAACATTATTATTCACAGAGACGACGTAGTAAAAATAGCACCGATCAAACAAGGACGCGGTTGCATTATTTACCTAAAAAACAAAGTTCCATATGCCGTGAGCGAAAGCGAGCGTGAAGTATATAAGAAGTTGGACTGGATCGCGGCCTAAGACCAGATCTGTCGTGGACAATGACTGAGGCTCCGGAATCCGGGCCTCTTTTTTGTGGCATGTGGTAAGATAAATACAATTTCTCCGAACCTGCCGATGCCCGCCCGCGTTATACGGCCTGATGTTACGCCACAATACTTACTAATGTCCAAAAAAACCTACTTCTTTCTCATCCTGATTTTGGGCAGCTTAACGGCACTCGGGCCGTTTTCCATCGACATGTATTTGCCCGGCTTTCCAGCCATTGCCAAGGATCTGCACACCACTGCGGCCAAAGTTTCGCTCTCTTTATCAGGCTTTTTTGTGGGGATTTCCCTGGGTCAGCTGCTGTACGGTCCGCTGCTCGACAGATTCGGACGGAAGAGACCGTTGTTCATCGGCCTGGTCGTTTATATTATCGCCTCCGCAGGCTGTGCCATGGCGCAGAGCATTAATGACCTTATTTTGCTGAGGGTTATTCAGGCGATTGGCAGCTGTGCGGCCACGGTGGCATCCGTTGCCATGGTGAGGGACCTTTTTCCGGTGAAGGATAATGCAAAGGTCTTTTCGCTGTTACTTTTGGTTGTGGGTGTTTCGCCCATGATCGCACCTACCGTCGGCGGGTATGTAACAGACGCATTTGGCTGGCATTCGGTGTTTTGGATACTGACTGGAATGGGTATCGCTATTTTAATTGCAACAGTCCTTTGGTTGCCAGATAGTTATAAACCGGATAAAACGCTTTCGCTGAAACCAAAGCCCATTTTGATCAATTTCCTGCAAGTGGTTCGTGAGCCGCAGTTTTACACTTACGCGCTGACAGGTGCCATCGCATTCTCGGGATTATTTGCTTACGTGTCAGGCTCGCCGCTCGTTTTTATGGAGGTTTTTCATACGGACGGCAAAGTGTACGGCTGGATATTTGCTTTTCTTTCCGTCGGATTTATTGGTTCGAGTCAATTAAATACGTTGTTTTTAAGAAAGTTCACCAGTGAGCAAGTTGTTAATGTGGCTTTGATTTGTCAGGTAATAGTGAGTTTTGCGTTTCTTGCCGCAGCATTGGCCGGGTTCCTGACATTGCCGGTCACCATTGCTTTCCTGTTTTTCTTTCTTTGCTGCATTGGTTACACTTATCCAAATGCCGCCGCGCTTTCCCTGGCACCTTTTACGAGAAATGCGGGTAGCGCTTCCGCATTGATGGGGGCCTTTCAAATGGGAGCCGGCACATTGATTTCCATTGTGATCAGCTTATTTGAAGAGCCATCCGTTGTTCCGATGGTTGCAGCCATGGCAGGATCTTCAGTGCTGGCGCTTTCGGTGCTGGTTTTCGGCAGGCGTTTTATCAAGGAAAAAGTGGAAGTGCAGCAAGGCGCAGATGCCGGTGTCATGCATTAAAACCGGTTTTGTTGACTTTATTTGTGCATGGATTATTTCAAAAAGCTCCTCGATTTACTTAAAACAGAAAGGGAAGAAGACCGGCAATCTTACCAGCGACTGATCGAAAGGTCGTCCGTTTCGGAACGCCGTGCGAACGGATTAAGCTGGTATCCCATTGCAATTCGCGGCTCGGAAATGAGCCGCGGCGATTATTTAGCAGTTGAAGTTGAGCGGACTACGCACCAGGATCTTTCGCATCAGCTCCGTTTTGGCATGCCGGCAGTTTTGTTTTCCAATCATGAACCCAAGAGGGACCGGTTGGAAGGCATTATCACGCATCAAAACGGGAACAGGCTGAAAATTACTTTGCGAACAGACGAATTGCCGGATTGGTCACGCGATGGAAAGTTGGGTATCGATCTGCTTTTTGATGACAATAGTTATGACGAAATGCAAGGTGCAGTTAAGTCGGCAGCTGCATTGCACGAAAATGAGAAAGAAGGGCGTTTGGTGAAAATCCTCACGGGTGAAAAATCACCTTCTTTCAATCAGGAACTTCCCAAAATATCAATTCCGGAATTGAACAGCTCGCAAAACGATGCCGTTCATAAAATCCTGTCAGCGTCGGACCTTGCCATTGTGCACGGGCCTCCGGGAACAGGAAAAACTACCACATTGGTTCAGGCGATCAAAGCCTTGATTAAACAAGATCATCAGCAGATCCTGGTTGTGGCGCCGAGCAACACTGCCGTTGATTTATTGAGCGAAAAGCTTACGGATGAGGGGCTTAATGTGCTCCGGGTTGGTAATCCGGTCCGCGTTTCGGAGCGGTTAATGTCGCTCACATTGGATAGCAAACTTTCCGGTCACGCGCGGATGAAGGACATTAAGGCCTTGAAAAAGCAGGCAAACGAATATAAAAACCTGGCTCACAAATACAAAAGAAATTTTGGAAAGGCCGAACGCGATCAACGCAAAGCACTTTTTGATGAAGCCCACAAGATCATGAAGGAAGTAGGAAGCGTGGAGCAATATGCGATTGAAGACATCCTGAGCAAGGCACAGGTGATCACCGCAACATTGGTCGGTGCTAACCATTACACGGTCAGAAATTTAAAATATAAAACTGTGGTCATCGATGAGGCTGGCCAGGCATTGGAACCGGCATGCTGGATACCAATCCTGAAAGCCGATAAAGTAGTGTTCGCTGGCGACCACTTCCAGTTAGCACCGACCATTAAATCGAGTGAAGCTGCGAAAAATGGTTTGAGCACAACCTTATTGGAAAAATGCATCTCTTTGCATCCGGAATCTGTGACTTTGCTGGAAGAGCAATATCGTATGAATGAGGCGATTATGGGATATTCGTCGAAAATATTCTATCAAAATAAACTGAAAGCCAACGCCTCTGTCGCCCATCATCTGGTGTTTCCAAATGACGCTCCATTGGGATTTATAGACACGGCAGGTTGCGGTTTTGACGAAAAGCTGGAAGGGACGAGTTCTACAAATCCGGATGAAGCTGTGTTTGTATTCAAACATCTGGCTCAGTATGTGAACGAGTTGACACATTCCAAAAACTTCAAAGCAGAGGGATTTCCAAGCATTGCGGTCATTTCCCCGTATAAAGAGCAAATTGGCCTGTTGAAAGAACAGTTGGCCCATCATGTTTTTTTGCAACCATTTGTTAACAAAATTTCGGTTAATACGATCGATAGCTTCCAGGGCCAGGAACGTGATGTTGTTTACATCAGCATGACGCGCAGCAACCCCGAAGGCGAGATCGGTTTCCTTTCGGACATTCGCCGGATGAATGTAGCTATGACCCGGGCGCGCAAAAAACTAGTCGTAATTGGTGACAGCGCCACACTTTCCAATTTGCCTTTTTACTCGGATTTTATTTCCTATGCCGAGGGCCTGAATGCTTACCAGAGCGCATGGGAGTTCGCGGACGTCTGATGGTGTGAAAAAATGCTTTTGACATTTAGATGCAACTCATTTATATTTAAAAGCATCTTCACCAGGAGTTACAAGCGATCACCAAAAACGTTCTTGCTATTTTTATGCTTAAACATTACGTTTCTGCCATTCTGCTCTCCCTAATGGTCATCAGTCAGGGCTTCACACAAGGCACTTCTTCCAGTGGGATTAAAGGGATTATCAAAACCAAAAAGGGGGAACCGTTGCCGTATGCTGCGATTGTTGTCAAAGGCACATCCATCAGCACGATCTCCAACGAAGAGGGGCGCTATCAGTTGGACCTGAAACCGGGTTACTACGAGGTCATTTTTCAATATTTAGGTTTTAAAACAGGGCAGAAAGGGTTTACCGTTGAAAATAAAATGGAAACCTTCGATCTCACGATGGAAGAGCAGGCACTCAACCTCGGCGAGGTACGTATAGGAAGTCGCGATGAGGATCCCGCCTACACCATTATGCGCCGTGCAATTGCCAAAAGCCGCTATCATTTACTTCAAGTGGACAGTTATGTGGCCAAAGCCTATTCCAAATCTTCGATTGTAATTACAGATCTTCCTTTGGAATTTTTGTATAAAAAGGAATTGAAGGAGATGGAGGGGGAAATGAATTTCAAGAAAGGCGTTCCCATGCTAAATGAAAGCGTTTCCGAAGTGACATTTAAGCAGCCCAACACTTACAAGCAGAAGGTTATTGCTGCCAGAAATAGCCAGGACAAGGGTTTTGCAAGTCCCAATGCTTACTTGCTAACCAGTTTTTATCAGCCCGAAGTTGTAAAGGCCGTTTCTCCATTGTCGCCGCGTGCTTTTGCCTACTATAAATTTGAGTATCAGGGTGCTTTCCGTGAAAATGGCATTGAGGTAAATAAAATAAAAGTCACCCCGCGCTCCTACGGTGAGGGCGTTTACAAAGGAACGATCCACATCATTGAAGATGAATGGAGCATTTACAGTCTTGATCTGACGACGGTTAACACGGGTTTTACCATTGACATTAAACAGGTTTATAGCGCGGTTCAAGGTGTTTGGATGCCTGTCAACCAGCAGTTCCACGTTCAGGGCGGCATTTATGGACTGAAAGGGAAAGGTGATTTTGTGATCTCGCAATCGTTTTCAAACCTCAAAATTAACCCCACTTTCAAGCCGGATATTGTGGTTGTGGATGATAAAAAGCAGAAAGAAGAAGCTAAAAAAGTGAAGCTGACAAGCCGGGAAATCAAGTCGCAGAAGCTGGAAGAGGTCGTTAGCAAGCAAAAAGAATTTTCGGCCAAAAACCTTCGCAAACTGATGAAGGAATACGAAAAGCAGGACATAAAGGCCAAAGAAGAGAAGGGTGAAGACATTGACCTTAACTTTACCCGAAGTGATTCGACAGTGGTGGATTCGATGGCCAGCATGCGCAGCACGGCTTTTTGGGATTCCATCCGCACTGTTCCGCTGACGAACGCCGAAGTTAAAAGTTACACGCGATTGGACAGTATTGTAGTCATGAAACAAGGCTCGGAGGAGCAAAAGGACAGTTTGAAAGTGGCCAATTCCGACACTACAAAAAGTAATAAAAAGGGTGGTGGATTGGGTTTCGTGGGCGATATTTTCACCGGTCACAGTTTCAGATTAGGCAAGAAAAGCCCCTGGCGGCTCGATTATGTAACGCCGCTGCGGGGTGCACAGGTTAACACGGTGGAAGGACTCGTTTTAAATGGTGGTGGTTTTAAATTGCGTTATAAAGGCAATGGTGCTAGGAAAACACCCGACAGTTTGCAAATCGGGACCAATGGCGTAAAGCGGTTTTCTGCTCCCCGGGCGGATTCGGAATTCTCGCTCAATGCGCTTACGCGTTATTCCTTTGCGCGGCAGAAACTCATGGCGACGGGCGGGATTGGTTATCGCTGGAAACGGAATGAAATCAATGTTTCAGGCGGGCAGGCGGTCTCTCAATTCAATAGTGAAAACCCAATGCATCCGTTGCTGAACTCGGTTACGACGCTGTTTTTGGAGCAGAACTTTATCAAAATCTATGAAAAGAATTTTGTAAGTCTCGACTTCGGCACGGACCGTGAAAATGAACATTTCGAGCTAAAAGTCAACGTTGAATATGCGGACCGCAGCCCGTTGCGAAATTTGGGGAACACCAACCCTTATCGCTGGATCGACTGGAAACGAAGGGAGTTTACTTCAAACATTCCTTTTAATGATGAGTTGACTGACGAAAGCCGCACTGCTTCAGTTGAGATGCAGGAGCATCAGGCCTTGACATTGGGCCTTGCGGCAGCTTACAAGCCGTGGCAAAAATACCGGACGCGAAAAGGGAAAACTTCTTATTATGACGATGATTCCCCAAAGTTGTCGGTTAATTACCGCAAAGGCATTAACAATGTGTTCGGCAGCGATGTCAAATATGATTTTTTCCAAATCAGCATTCAGCATGGATTTGAAACCGGAGTAAGAAGTAAGCTGAGTTATAAGCTTGCTGCGGGACAATTTTGGGGAGACAGCGTTGCTTTTCCGGATTACCAACATTTCGCAGGCAATCGCTTTTTCTTCCAGATGGGCGATCCCGTCAGCACATTCCGGATGCTCGATTATTATCGTTACAGCACTTCCAAACATTTCTTTGAAGCCCACGTCCTCAGCGAGTTCCGCAAATTCCTGTTGACCCAAATCACCTGGTTCCGCGTATTGGGCATCAAAGAAAACTTCATGCTGCATTACCTGGCCACGCCCACCTCGAACAACTACGCAGAGCTAGGCTACGGTCTGGACGTTGGCATTCGCTTCCCCTTCCGCTTAGAGGTTGTGAATAGTTTTGAAGGTTTCAAATACAAACACACTGTTTTCCGGGTTGGGACGACGATGAACTTTAATTTGGGGCGAAACTGAGCTTATAAAATGAATTCATCAAAGTTGTCCTTATGAATCACTTTGAATTCACTATTGGGATAGGCATTTGAGAAAACCTTTGAGAATGAGGCTTTTGCATTTGGATTCCATTTGAATTCGTATGCACTCAGCTTTCCGTCGGATTCTTCTAAATAATCTATTTCCGTCTGTTCTTTCGTTCTCCAATAGTAACTATTTGCCCAGATTCCCTGATAGTTAATGAATTTCATTCGTTCCGAAATAATAAAATTTTCCCACAAGGCGCCGATATCTGTTCTAAGTTCGGGTTGGGTGAAATTTGCTATTAATGCGTTGCGAATGCCATTGTCGTAGAAGTAAATCTTGCGACTATTTTTAAGCTCATTGCGAAGATTGCGATTGAAGGTGCCAAGCCTAAAAATCACGAACACTTGTTCCAATAAGTTGATATATTTCTCAACTGTTTTGTTGTCCAAACCACAAATTTGACCCAGCTCATTAAAAGAAACCTGCGATCCGACTTGAAATGCCAATGCTTGCAAGAGCCGCATTAATTTTTCGGGCTTCTGGATGTTTTCCCACATCAAGATATCTTTGTATAAATAACTGTCGGTAAGCTGCTTTAATGTCTCCTTCTCGGATCCTGGGTGATTCACAATGTCCGGATAATAACCGTAAACCAGTCTTTGAGACAGAAGCCGCTTTTCTTCCAGAAGTCCATGGTGATTTACCATTTCTCCGAATGAGATAGGGAACATTTTGTATTCCCATTTCCGGCCAGTTAATGGCTCATTTACTTTATTCGCCAGTTCAAAAGCAGAACTGCCGGTTGCGACCAATTGAACGCCTTTGATATTATCCGTTATCAGTTTCAAGCGCAAACCAATGTCGGAAATTCTTTGCGCCTCGTCAATGACAATGTTGTTTCTGTCACCAAATATGTTTTTCAAACGGGAAGACGTGGCATTTTCAAAAAGCGCTTGCACATCAGTTTCGTCGCCATTGAGCCAAAGCGTATCTGCTTTGTTTGAAAAAAGCTTGTTCAATAACGTCGTTTTTCCAACCTGGCGCGCGCCCAGCAGAATAATGGCTTTTCCATCATAGAGTTTTGACCTGATTATGTCTTCGAGATTACGCTTAATCATAACCAAACATACCACTTTTTGGGAATAGATTCCTAAAAAGTGGTGTTTTTTTAGGAATCTATTCCCAAAAAGTCGACTTTTAACTGTTTGAATAGAGACTGAGTGGTAATAGGCTTGTCTCATCCAACTTCTCCAGCCAATGGCTGGAGATTTACAATGAGCTAATGATCAACTCTTAAACCAATGCTTCCCACAAAATTTCGGCGGGATGCATTGCATGTCTGCCGGTTCCGTCGTGGATCTGGTGGCGGCAACTGGTTCCGGGGGCGGCAATGATCACTTCCTCAGGCTGTTGCCGAACTGCCGGGAATAGAACCAGCTCCCCGATTTGCATAGAAATGTCATAATGCTCTTTTTCATAACCAAATGACCCTGCCATGCCGCAGCAGCCCGAAGGAATCAGCTGCACAGTGTAGTTTTCGGGAAGCGAAAGCATTTTTTTCGTTGGTATAACACTGGAAACAGCCTTCTGCTGGCAATGTCCGTGTAATTTGATCAATCGCTTCTCCTTGGTAAACTGATCCTTCGAAATGTGTTTCAACTCAATTTCCCGGGAAATAAATTCGTCAAACTGCAATGCGTTCTGCGCCAGTTTTTTGGCTTCTTCCACAAGCGCATCACTCACGAGATCAGGATATTCGTCACGGAATGTCAGGATTGCCGATGGTTCGATGCCTATCAGCGGCGTGTCGTACGAAATCAGGTCTTTGAGCAGGTTAATGTTCTCTTCGGCTATCTTTTTCGCGTCCTTCAAAAGTCCTTTCGAGAGTTGCGGCCTACCCGAAGGAGCATGGTTTGGAATAATTACTTCATAACCAAGCTTTTCCAATGCTAAAATGGATTTTTTCCCAATCTCAACATCATTGTAATTTGTAAACTCATCGCAGAAAAGATAAACCTTTCGACCAGTTGATTTGCTTGTTTTGCGTTGCTCGTACCACTTTTTCAACGTTGTGTTATGCAGCAGCGGCATCGTTCTCTCAGGATGAAAGCCGACAATGCGATTAGCGATTTTGCGCAACGGTGCGTTTTTGAAGACCAGATTATATGCCCAGGGAACATAGCTCGCGATGCCGGTCATTTTTGAAAAATTCCCAACAAGCCATGAACGAAGCGGAATGCCGTTAGCGTCGTGATATTGCTGCAAAAATTCCATTTTCAGTTTGGCCACATCCACATTGGAAGGGCATTCGCCTTTGCAGCCCTTGCAAGCCAGGCAGAGATCATAAACTTCCTTAATCTCCTTATTATCAAATTTATTCTCCTTAGGCGAACGCGTTAGCATTTCCCTGAGAATGTTGGCGCGGGCGCGGGTTGTGTCCTTTTCATTGCGCGTCGCCATGAAACTCGGGCACATTGTGCCGCCGCTCATCTGCGTTTTGCGGCAGTCGCCGGAGCCGTTGCATTGCTCGGCGTGCTGCAAAATATCCTGGTCATGAAAACGGAAATAAGTTTTAAATTCCGGCGTCTGCTGATCAGCTTCATAGCGCAGAAAAGTGTCCATGGGCGCCGTATCGACGATTTTCCCGGGATTGAAAATGTTGTTCGGGTCCCAGGCCTTTTTAATTTCCTTAAAAAGCTGATAATTATGCTCACCAACCATTTTCGGGATAAATTCACCTCTTAACCGCCCGTCGCCATGCTCTCCTGAAAGTGAGCCGTCATATTTTTTTACCAGATCAGCGATTTCCTCAGCAATCATTCTGAATTGCCTATGTCCTTCGCTGGTTTTCAGGTTAATGATGGGGCGAAGGTGAATTTCACCGGTGCCGGCATGGGCATAATGTACGGCCGACATGCCGTGTTTTTTTAAAATAACATTGAAATCGCGGATGTAATCCGGTTGGTCGTAAACATCAACTGCCGTGTCCTCGATCACGGCAACGGCTTTTTCATCGCCGGGAATGTTGCCCAACAAGCCCAGACCAGCTTTTCTTAATGTCCAGATTTTCTTGGTGTCGTCTCCAAAAAGCAGCGGATAATGGAAGCCTATGCCTGCTTCCTGCAATTCACTGACCATTTCAGCCGAGAGCGTTTCGACTTCTTCTTTTGTTTCCCTTGAAAGATCCACAACCAGAATCGCCGGATATTTCCCGTCGGGCTTATTCTTTACAAAAAATGCATTTTTCTTTTGTTCTGCATTCGTAGCGGCACATTCAAGCACGTAATCGTCAATGAGCTCAACGGCGTGCGGCTTGTATTTTAATGTTAATATCGTAGCCCTTAATGCTTCATCGATGGTGTCGCAATGCACACAAACGAGTCCTTGCGTTTTCGGCGGCAACGGAACCAGGTTTAATTTTATTTCTGTCAAAAAACACAGTGTCCCTTCAGATCCTGCGATCAGGCTGCACATATTAAATGGCTGTGCAGGTTCATTCTGGCTGGTTTTATCGGCATAAGGCTCTGTGTGGAGCAACATATCCAGTGCATAACCGGTGTTCCTTCTGCCAATGCTTGGCTTTGGAAAGTTCTTTCTTATTTCCGCCTGATTTTCAGCAGACTGAAGTATTTCATTTGTTTTGAGATAAATCTTATCCAAAAGCGTCGCACTTCCGTTTTTCTGCTGTGCATTGAACAGCATATTTTCGAAATCGCTTCCTTTAATGTTTTTAAATTCCGCATTCGAGCCGTCGGCCAGAATGGCTTTTACCTCTAAAGTATGCTCCCGGGCGCTGCCGTAAACGATGGAATTAGAGCCGCAGGAATTATTTCCAACCATCCCGCCGATCATGGCGCGGTTGGCGGTTGAAGTCTCCGGCCCGAAATAAAGTCCGTAAGGTTTCAGTGCCATGTTAAGCTCGTCGCGCACTACGCCAGGTTGCACGCGAACCCATTTTTCGGCCTCATTTATTTCCAGGATTTTAGTAAAATTCCGGGAAACGTCCACCACAATGCCATTGCCTACAACCTGCCCGGCCAGGGACGTTCCGGCCGTTCTTGGAATAAGCGAAATGTGCTTCTCCGTCGCATATGCGATCAACTTTTTGATGTCGGCCTCCGACTTGGGAATGGCAACCGCGAGTGGCATTTCACGGTATGCGGAAGCGTCAGTTGCATACAGGGTTCGCATCGTATTATCGAAATGCAGTTCTCCCTTAAGTTGCTTGGCAAGAAGACTTAAATCACTGTTAGTTACGGAAAGCGGCGCAGTCATGGTGTCGGATAAGCGGAAAATACTAGCATCAAAGTTACGAACAACGATTAAGGATTTCCAGCAAAATATTTTCAGAGCTCGTTGCGGGAAAAATTAAACTTTAATTAAAATGTCACCGATTATCGCTGCTTTTGTACTTCTCAAATATGGCGTTTGTACTATAATTGGATAATGTAACTTTCTTGCTTAAAAATTGATTTTTTTAAGCAAATTTCGAAAAAACGATATTGTATTATCCGGCTTTTTTATATTATTTTGTATGACCGTCATTGAATAACTTTAACTTTTTCGCAGTAAAATTCATAAAAAAGGCCAAAACGAGTGTACTAAGGCATTTTTGAGTGAAGCGACCTGAGAATGTTAAGATGATACACAAAACGGTGATCAGATTTACCTAATTAATTAACTAACCTATGATGAATTTATCCTTTCATGTGTTTCGTCGACATGATTCAAGCAATGCAAAAAACATTGCGACGAGAGAAAGATTTGCAGGAAAAGGCACAGGGCTATTCGCCATCCTAATGATCCTGATTGGCTTCACTACAAATGCTCTGGCACAGGATGTGAATGTATCCGGTAAGGTTACAGACGCTAAAACCGGTGGGATTCCGGGAGTTACGATTACAATTAAAGGCAGTACAAAAGGAACGAATACAGACGTAGAAGGAAATTATCAGATCAGCGTTCCAGGCAACTCTACATTGACTTTCAGTGCCATCGGATATGAGACGCAGGATGTGGCGGTTGGCAACAAATCAACACTTAATGTTACACTTGCCGAAGATGTTAAAGCTTTGGAAGAGGTCGTTGTCGTAGGTTACGGAACGGTTAAGAAAAAAGATGCAACCGGTGCGGTTTCCGCTTTGGGATCAAAGGATTTCCAGAAAGGGATCGTAACGTCCCCTGAGCAACTGATGCAAGGACGCGTTGCGGGTGTGCAAATTACCCAGTCCAGCGGTGAGCCGGGCGGTGGTATTAACGTGCGTATCCGGGGAACATCGTCGGTTTTGGGTGGTAACAACCCCTTATTTGTAATCGACGGTGTGCCTTTGAGTGGTGATAACACGTCATCAGGTGGTGATAACCAGGGTGTTGGGCGTCAGCCAGCGAAAAACCCGCTTAACTTTCTGAACCCGGACGATATCGCCAGCATGGACATTCTTAAAGATGCGTCTGCAACAGCGATCTACGGTTCACGCGGTGCGAACGGTGTTGTTTTGATTACAACAAAAAGAGGCAAAGGAAAAGGTGCACTTGATTACGGATATTCATTGGGTATCAGTAACATCACTAAAAAATACGATCTGTTGGACGCAGCGGGTTACAAAGCAGCGGGCGGACAGGATCAGGGTTCAAATACAGACTGGCAGGACCTGCTTTTCAAAACAGCATTGACGCATCAGCACAACCTTTCTTATGGTGGCGGTGACGCGTCAGGTAACTATCGTTTCTCGCTTGGTTATATGAATCAGGATGGTATCGTGGAAACATCTAATGTAAAACGTTACAGCGTTGGTTTCAGCGGAACGAAGAAATTTATCGGCGATAAATTGACCATCGGAAGTAACCTGAACTTTGCAAATACACAAGATACAGGTGTTCCCATTTCTGAGAACATTGGTTTTGAAGGTGATTTGATGGGTAGCATTCTGAAAGCAAATCCAACCCGTGCAGCTTACAGAGGCGACACATTGAACCAATCCACAACAACTGAGCCTAACCCGCTTGCATTCGTGAAGCTATCAAAAGATAACAGCAACACGCTTCGTGCCTTGGGTAATATCAACGCGGAACTTGAAATTTTCAGCGGCTTGAAATTCAAAACTGTGCTTGGTTTTGATAAATCCATGTCTACCAGAAAGCAGGCTTATTCAAGAGATCTGGTTGTGGCGGGTATCGAGAAAATCGGTCGCGTTTACATCCGTGACGTTGAAAGTAACAACCAGTTGATGGAAAATTACTTCACTTATGACAAGGAGATCGGAAGTGTTACATTGAATGCACTTTTAGGTTATTCTTATCAGAGCTTTGAAAGCGGAAGCAAAAACGTAGCTGCTGCCAATTTCCGTACCAGTAACCTTGATTTGATGATTAACAACCTGGGTATTGCCGGAACTGTTGGCATTAAGGATGCTACAGCATTGTCAAGCGTAGGTTCGGTTATTCAGAATTCAAGTTATACCAAAGATGAGCTGCAATCTTATTTTGGTCGTTTGAACCTTGGATTTGGAAGCAAATACTTGTTTACAGGTACATTGCGTGTGGATGGTTCTTCTAAATTTGGTGGAAACAACAAATATGGTTACTTCCCATCAGGAGCATTTAAATGGAAACTAGTTGAGGAAGATTTTATCCCCAAAACTGTATTCACGGACCTTTCGCTTCGTATTGGTTATGGTGTGACGGGTAACCAGGCGATCCCTCACAACGTATATGACAGACGTGATCGCTACGATGGCTATTCAATCAACCAAGGCGGTGATGGCATAACAGGTGGTGGTTTGAATGCGGTGGCTTTCAATAACCCGGATTTGAGATGGGAATCTACGGCTGCGGTTAACTTAGGAATTGACTTTTCGATTCTTAAAGGAAGATTGAGTGGTACAGTTGATTTATATAACAAGAGCACAAAAGACCTTCTTTTCAAAGTGGTTGCTGCTCAACCTGCACCAAACCCATTTGTTTATCGCAATCTTGACACAGACATTCAAAACCGCGGTATTGAATTGGCTTTAACAGGTGTAATTGTTGACGGCAAGAAATTCTCATGGGAAATGGTCTTCAATGCATCCTACAACAAAAACCTTGTTAAAAACCTGATCGGAACATATGATACAGGTGAAATCAATGGACAAGGCTTATCCGGTGCATTTGCACAACGTCTGGCAGAAGGTCAACCATTATTTGCTTACTTCCTTCGCGAATTTGGTGGATTTGATGACAACGGAAACTCGCTTTACCCAGCAGGTGACTTCCAGACATTCCTAGGTGGAAAAAGCCCGCTTCCAAAAGTTAATGCTGGTTTAACCAACAATTTAGCTTTTGGACCGTTTGATATGAGCTTGTTCTTTAATGGTGTATTCGGTCACTACCTGTATTCAAACACTGCAAATGCATTCTTTACACAAGGTTCATTTGCAAATGGTCGTAACGTGACAAAAGATGTGATTGGCAATGGGGAAGGCGCATTAAACGCACCGGACGTTTCAACTCGCTTCCTTGAAAAAGGTAATTTCGTTCGCTTGCAAAATCTTTCTTTGGGATATCGCGTTCCAATGAAAGCAAACAAAGTGCTGAGCAATGCAAGAATCTTCGTTACAGGTCAGAATTTATTAACTTTTACAAAGTATAGTGGACAAGATCCAGAGGTAAGCACCAATAAGTCGTTGAATGACATTCCTTCTTTCGGAATTGACTACACTGCTTATCCAAGAGCAAGAACGTGGACAGTGGGTGTTAATGTTTCATTTTAATTCAAATTCATTAAACAATGAAAACCAACCAGATATATAAATTACTTGTCACAGGGGTTTGCATGGCAACATTGTCGGCATGCACTGACCTTGTCAATGAAGAAAAAGATTCCGTTGTAAATAAAGTTGTAGAAGGCAATTTCGCACCGGTTAATGTTCCAGAGGCACTTGCTTCTGCTTACAAAGACCTTTCTACATATTCTGATCAAGCGGGAATCTATGCGCTTGGCCAGCATACAACTGCTGAAATGATCCCGCCAACACGTGGTGTTGACTGGGGCGATAACGGGGTTTGGCGTACATTAGACCAGCATACCTGGGATGCGTCCCACTCTTACATATTGAGCGCGTGGAATAACTTGAACCAGAGAGCTTACAAAGCAACCGAAATCATTGCATCCAATCCTACGGCTGTTCAAAAAGCGCAGGCGCAATTCCTGAGAGCATATAATATGCATTGGGTTATGGATTACTGGGGTTCTGTTCCGGTTCGTGAAGTGACGCAAGGAGTGAACGACCTTCCGAAGGTATTGTCACGCTCCGAAGCATTCGACTATATCGTTAAAGATTTGGAAGAAGCACTTCCTAACCTGCCTAAAAAAGGCCCGTCTGTTAATAATGGAACGGCTTCAAAAGCAGCTGCAAATTTCCTTTTGGCTAAACTTTATCTGAACAAAGCCATTTACAAAGGCGCAACACCGGAAGGTCCTTATACATTTGATAAGGCGGACATGGCCAAAGTTGTAACCTACGTGGATGCAGTTACTGCTGATGGCTATTCTTTGGAAAAAGATTATTTCTCTGCATTCTCTTCTGCGGCAAAAACTGAACCGATTTTCAACGTTCAGGAAGGAACCGCTCAGAACCGCTGGATGATGACTTTGCACTACGGACAAAATCCATCAGGATGGAACGGTTTTGCAACATTGGCTGACTTTTATGACACATTCGAAGCAAAAGATACGCGTATCGGAAAGCCTGCTAAGAAAGACGGAACGCAGTTCTCTGGTATCAGCTACGGTTTCTTGATCGGTCAACAATACGACGAAAAAGGTAAAGTCATTATTGATACTCGTACGCAGAAGCCATTGCAATTCACAAAAGACGTTCCACTGGCAGGTGCAGCAACAGATAAAGGGATCCGGGTAATTAAATATCACCCTGCAAATGCTGGAAAATACTTGCTAATGCGTTATGCAGAAGCATATTTGATGAAAGCAGAAGCATTATTGAGAAGTGGCAATGCAGCAGGTGCTTTGACTCAAATCAACGCATTAAGAACAATGCGTGGTGCTTCGGCATTGGCTTCATTAACTGATGCTAATTTGTTTGACGAGATTGGTCGCGAATTGTATTGGGAAGGTGGAAAAAGAACTACTGAAATCCGTTTTGGTAAGTTTACAACCGGCGCAGGAACATCGGTTAAAGAAGCATACACTGTTCTTTATCCAATTCCATCTGCTGCTTTGGTTTCGAATGCAAACCTGGAACAAAATCCAGGCTATTAAGATTAAATCATATTTTTTTGACAAAAATGCTCGATCATTTCGGGCATTTTTGTTTTTTTATAGGTGTATTAAATAATCCGTTTTATAATGACCCGTTGGTTGCTTTTGGTTTTTACATTTCTTGTTTTTAGTTGTAGTTCAAAAGAATCTTCGGATCGGGTGGCAGATCAGCTTTTTGAATCTTTAAAAGAAAATCAGGCTAAGATTGTGATCTCAATTGGCGGAAATAATTTTTACCCCCAAGAAAGTATCTTCTCCGGTCAGGTGCTGATCTCAGACAATCTGATGAGCCTTACATTAACGGATCAATTTGAAGGTAAAACAATTATTAATCTGGGCGGAGAAAAATGGTATGCCGCCAAGCCGATCAAAAAAGCGATCGGATCGGAGGGACCGATTGAAACCAGCATTAAAATGGGTAAGATCGTTGATAAGGAGAAGATGATTGGGGAGGGTTACATGTTGGCTGAGGGCGAGATTACTGCCACAACATTTACAAAAGATAAAATGGTGTTCCGGTTTAAGGGAAAAGTTGGCAAATACAGCGACTTCCAACAGCCCGACAAATATATTCCCGCCGAGGGCTTGATCGTTTATAAAAAGCCGTCTGTTAGTTTGGGCAACATTACCGAAAAAGAAGCTTTCAGCTCCTCCATATCCAATTAAATGACAACAAATTACATGCGCTTCCTTCATACGGCGGCGATTTTTACCTTCCTGTTCTCTATTTCTTCTTGCAAAGATTCCAAGAAATCAGACGGCTTGTTTGAGGAAATGGATGCCTCCGTGACAGGCATTGATTTTGTCAATAAAGTGGAAGACAAGGAGGATATTAACATTTTCAATTATCGCAATTTCTACAATGGCGGCGGCGTGGCAATCGGGGATATCAATAATGATGGCTTGCCCGACATCTACTTTACTGCCAATATGGGCGATAATAAGCTCTATTTAAACAAAGGCAATTTTCAATTCGAAGACATTACCAACAAAGCGGGCGTTGCAGAGCCGAGCAAATGGAGCACAGGCGTTGTGATGGTGGATATTAATGGCGATAATTTGCTTGATATCTATGTTTGCAATGCGGGTTATCAAAAATTCGTCAACAAACAGGGCAACTCACTTTACATAAATAACGGCGACCAGACATTCACAGAATCGGCTGCACAATATGGCCTGAATGACTCCGGCTATACAACACACGCTGCATTTTTAGACTATGATCTGGATGGCGACCTGGACGCTTACATCCTGAATAACAGTTTCATTCCGGTTAATACATTGAATTATGCTAACGATCGGAACACCCGCGCCAAAGACTGGCCTGTAAAGGATTTTTTGAAAGGCGGAGGTGATAAACTGCTGCGGAATGACAACGGTAAATTTGTGGACGTAAGCCAGGAAGCAGGCATTTATGGCAGCTTGATCGGTTTTGGCCTGGGCGTTACAGTGGGGGACATTAACGGCGACCAGTATCCCGACATTTACATCTGTAATGACTTTTACGAAAAGGATTATTTGTATATCAATCAAAAGGACGGCACATTCTCAGAAGAGCTTGAAAAACGCGTAAAACACACAAGCCTGGCTTCCATGGGCGCAGATATGGCAGACATTAACAACGATGGTTATCCCGAGTTGTTTGTTACAGATATGCTGCCGCGCGATGAGTATCGCTACAAAACAACCACATCATTTGAAAACCATTATCTCTTTAACCTCAAAAAAGAAAAGGGTTTTCACAACCAATACATGCAGAACAGCCTGCAATTCAACAATCAGGACGGGACTTTCAGTGAGATTGCGAATTACTCGGGCGTTGCGGCGAGTGATTGGAGCTGGGGTGCATTGATGTTTGATGCTGATAATGATTCCAAAACGGACATTTACGTTTGCAACGGCATTTACCACGACATTCTGGATCAGGATTTTATCGACTTTTTCGCCAACGAGGTTACCCAGAAAATGGTGATGTCCGGCGAGAAGGAGAACATGCAGAACATTATTGATAAAATGCCTTCAAATCCGGTTCCAAACAATTTTTTTCATAATGAGGGTGATTTGCAATTTAAGGAGCGTGCCGATGAATTTGGGTTAGGCACAAAGTCATTTTCCAATGGAGCGGCCTATGCGGATCTCGATAATGATGGGGACTTGGATTTGGTTGTAAATAATGTGAACCAAAACTGTTTTGTTTATAAAAATAAAAGCGAAGCCAAGCCTGAAAAAAACCATTATATCAAGCTGAAACTGACGGGGGAGGGCAAAAATACCTATGCGATTGGTTCAAAAATCGAGGTTTTTGCGGGTAAGCAGGTTTTCAGCAAACAAGTAAATCCTGCACGTGGATTTCAGTCCAGCACAGAATATCCGGTGACGATCGGCTTAGGGAAAATTGCTTCCATTGACTCCATTCGCATTATTTGGCCAAATAGAAAAGTAACAAGTCATCCGAAAATTGTGGCGGATACGACATTGAATTTCAAGATTAGCGATGTCGGCGCAGTTTTCAGTAATCCAGTTCAGCAAAAAACAATGTTGCTGACGGAAGTTGCGAACAACGGATTTGATGCACATCAGGAAGACAAATACGAAGACTTTTACCACGAAAGAAACATTCCGATGTTGCTCTCACAGGAAGGCCCGAAGGCCGCGATCGGGGATGTGGATGGCGACGGCAATGCGGATGTGTATATGTGCGGCGCGAAAGGGCAGGGCGGACAACTTGTATTTGCAGAAAGGCAGCTCATTTGTAAAATTAACGCAAAAAGTTTTCACAGATCTCGCAGGCTTCGAGGACACTGCGGCAACGTTCTTTGACGCCGATGGCGACGGTGACCTTGACCTCGTGGTTGGAAGCGGAGGAAATGAAACGCTTGTCACCAGCCCGGATTTGCCTACAAGGCTCTATTTAAATGATGGAAAGGGCAATTTTGCAATCAATACGCGTGCATTACCACCCAATTCCATGAACACAGCTGTGATCGTTGTGCATGACTATGACAATGATGGCGACATGGATCTTTTTCGTCGGAAGCCGCAGCGTGCCGCGCGAATATGGATCCAGCCCGAGGAGTTATCTATATCAGAATGATGGAAAGGGCGTTTTCAAAGAAGTAGGAAAGACTATTGCTCCGGAGCTGGCCAAGTTAGGCATGGTTCGCGACGCTTCCTGGGCGGATGTGGATGGCGACAAAACGAAGGAGTTGATCATTGCAGGCGACTGGATGGCGCCGGTGATTTTGAAATACAACGGAGGTAAATTCGTGCGAATGGCCTCCGGCCTCGAACCTTATGCAGGTTTCTGGGGATGCCTGAAAGTGGCGGATATGGACGGCGATGGCGATCAGGACATTATTTTTGGCAACATAGGCGAGAATTTTTCACTGAAAGCATCGGCTAATGCGCCGCTCAAAATCTGGATTAATGATTTTAACAAAAACGGGACCATCGAAAAAGTAATGACCAAGACGGTTGACGAGCGTGATATGCCGATTTTGTTGAAACGAGAGTTGACAACGCAGTTTCCATTCTTGAAGAAAGAAAGTTTGAAACATTCCGAATATGCGAACAAATCCGTTCAGGATCTATTTCCCAAAGATTTGATGAAATCGGCTGTTGAAAAATCAGTCAATTATCTCAAATCTGCGGTGGCGGTAAATGATGGGAAAGGCCGTTTTGCGATCCAAGCATTGCCGCATATGGCGCAAATATCTTGTTTGAATGCCATCGAAAGCGCTGATGTAAATGCCGATGGCAAGCCGGATCTTATAGTCGGCGGCAATTACACGCATTTCATTCCACAGCTCGGCGCACTGGACGCTTGCCGTGGTAATGTGCTGATTAACAAGGGAAACATGCAGTTCGATTTGTTATTAAGCACGCAGAGTGGCTACGCCATCGACGGCGAAGTGAAGCAGATCAGCCCAATCAACATTCAGGGCGCGCCTTACCTGATCAATCTCGTAAGCAATGCGAAGCCCGTTCTTTTCAAGCTTAATAAGCCGCGAGCGGCTAATTTGTAATCCATGCTTTTTCAAAAAATATTTTATAAAATCCTGCTCTTCGTCTTGATCCTGGCCGGTTTTTCGTGCTCGAAGGAAAAGGACATTTCGGAGTATGATTTTGATCTACTAACTGCCGAAAAAACCGGAATCGACTTCTCCAACACGCTGAAACCCACCAAGGATTTCAACATTTTCTACTACATGTATTTTTACAATGGCGGTGGTGTGGGCGCGGGTGATCTGAATAATGATGGACTTGTAGACCTGTGCTTTTCGGCCAACCAGGAGCCTAACCGCATTTACCTGAACAAGTCAGGGATGAGGTTCGAGGATGTGACGGAGAAGGCAAATTTCAAAGGGAATAAGGGTTGGTCGAATGGTGTGTCAATCGTAGACATTAATCAGGATGGAATGCTGGACATTTATATCAGCCAGGTTGGGGATTTTGAGTCGATGAAGGGGCATAACCTCCTGTTTGTATGCCAGGAAATTAAGGACGGCGTGCCTGTTTATGCAGAAAAATCGAAAGAATATGCCTTGGATTTAGTCGTTTTCGGCACGCAGGCTATGTTTTTCGATTATGATCTCGACGGTGATCTGGACATGTTTCAATTAAACCATTCTGTTCACCAGAATGGCACATTTGGTCGGAGAGCGCTTTTTGAAAACGTGTATCATCCATTGGCAGGTGACAAGTTGTTGAGAAATGACAATGGAAAATATATTGAAGTGTCTAAAACAACGGGCATTCACAGTTCGGCATTAGGTTATGGCCTCGGGTTAGGTGTCGGCGACATCAATTTCGACGGCTACCCCGATATGTACATTGGCAATGACTTTCATGAAAATGATTATTTGTATATCAATCAAAAAAACGGTGCATTCCGGGACATGACGGACTCGTCGATCATGCATACGAGCCAGTTTTCGATGGGCGTCGACATTGCGGATTTGAATAATGATATTTTCCCGGAAATCGTGTCGCTGGATATGCTTCCTTCCAATTACGAGATCCTCAAAAAATCGGAAGGGGAGGATATGTACAGCATTTTTAAATACAAGATTAGGCAGGGTTATAACTATCAATTGGCCCGTAATAACCTGCAATACAACAACGGAAACGGCACATTCAGTGAAATCGGCATGTATTCCGGTGTGCATTCGACGGACTGGTCATGGGCCGCACTTTTTTCTGATTTTGATAATGATGGTTTGAAAGACTTGTTCATTTCCAATGGCATTCCAAAGCGGATGAATGACACGGATTACATCAAATTTGTGTCTGACGACGTGGTTCAGGAGAAAATCAGGAATAAAAATTTTGACGAAAATGATCCCGGGTTGGCTGATAAGTTGCCCGAAATCAAGCTGAATAACAAATTCTTTGCCAACAAAGGCGATCTCGCGTTCAAGGACATGGACGGGCTGGTCCGTAATGATCAGGTTTCCTACTCCAACGGCTCCATTTACGCAGATCTGGACAATGATGGCGACCTGGACATTGTGACCAATAACATTAACGAAAAGGCATTTATTTACGAAAACTTGAACAGCAAAAAGGCTGGAAAAGGCGATTTCACGCGACTTTATCTCAAAGGCAAGCCGGGTAACCTCAACGCAATTGGGGCTAAATGTCTGGTTTTCAAAAAGGACAAAGTGTTGAGTTTCGAGAAGTTTCCGGTTCGTGGTTTTCAGTCGAGTATGGAAGTGCCTTTGCACATTGGTTTGGGTAAAAAAGCTGATGTGGATTCCATGATTGTCATTTGGCCGAATAACCGGTTTCAAGTGCTCAAAACGGTCGATTTGAAGGATTCACTGGCATTGTCTTACAAAAATGATCTTCCTGTTTTTGATTACAATAAATTGAAAGCAAGCCGGGAAACAAAAGACTATGCGTTTGAAGACATTGCTGTGCAGTTGGGCGTGGATGTGAAGCATGAAGAGAATAATTTCGTAGAATTTGACCGTAACTCGCTCATTCCGTTCGAAGTAACAGCAGACGGGCCTGCATTGGCGATTGCCGACATTAACCATGATGGATTGGACGACATTTTCATTGGCTCTTCCAAGAAGCAGCGAAACCACCTATTTGTTCAAACCAACAGCGGTGTTTTCAAGGAATCTGTTCAGCCCGCTTTGCTGAAAGACAGCACTTATGAAGAGATTAGCGCTGAGTGGGTGGATGTAAATCGCGACGGTCATCCGGATCTCGTGGTGGCAACTGGCGGTAATGAATATGTCAACAATTCTGAATTTCAGATGCCACGGATTTATCTTAATGATGGCAAGGGAAACCTGAGTGTGAAGGTCGATGCATTTACGAACATTTACGTGACTGCTTCCTGTGTTATCCCCTTTGATTTTACGGGGGATGGCATGGTGGATCTTTTCATTGGCGGTCGTGCTGTGCCGTTGAATTATGGTGAAATTCCGAAGTCTTATTTGTTGAAAAACGACGGTTCCGGCAAGTTTACGGATGTTACGAGCCAATATGCCAAAGAACTTTCGTCCATTGGCTATGTAAAAAATGCCAAACTGGCCGATCTGGATAAAGACGGTGATCAGGACTTGTTGCTGGCATCGGAATGGGACGGAATTTGCATGATGCAGAATGATGGCAAAAGCTTCTCCAAGAAAATGCTGACCGACAAAAAAGGCTGGTGGAACTTTGTAATGCCATACGATTTTGACGGTGACGGTGACCTGGATATTCTAGCCGGAAATT
Organism: Dyadobacter chenwenxiniae; assembly: GCF_022869785.1. Lineage (NCBI taxonomy): Bacteria > Pseudomonadati > Bacteroidota > Cytophagia > Cytophagales > Spirosomataceae > Dyadobacter > Dyadobacter chenwenxiniae. The sequence continues at coordinate 6,433,052 of NZ_CP094997.1, forward strand.
TGGGTTCAAACAGCAGAATGCAAGCCAATGCGGAGCAACCTGTGAAAATGTATATCAATGATTACGACGGCAATGGCCGAAAAGAGCCGCTATTGACTTACTATCTGAATGGAAAGGAAGCTCTTTTTCCGACCAAGCTGGAAATGGAGAAGCAGATGCCCGTGATCCGTAAAAAGTACATTTTTGCGACCGATTTCGCGAAGGCCAGCCTTGGCGATCTGGTGGGCGAGGACAAGTTGAAAGCTGCTCAGGTTTTGTCTGCTGATTATTTTCAGAATGCGGTTATGGTTAATGATGGAAAAGGCAATTTCGAGGTAAAACCTCTGGGATATAAGGCTCAATGGACGCCATTTTACGATGCGCAGATCATTGATGCAAACGGCGACAAGCTGCCCGATGTGCTTATAATGGGCAATTTTTATAACTGCAACATTCAAATGGGCCGCTACGACAGCGATTTTGGAACCGTCCTCATTAACCGCGGAAACTGCAACTTTACACCCGAATCATTAAAAGGATTGCAGGTGAAAGGGCAGGTGAAGCATTTGAAAAATATCAAATTAAAGAGCGGAAACGCAATCGTCGCCGCGCGAAATGACGACAAACTCGTTGTAATCCGAAGGAAGAAATAGCTTCTTAGAAAGTAAAATTATAAGCAACCGTCGCAATCGGTGTCGCGAAGATATTTAGCTGATAACTTTTGGTAACCGCATTTTCTGTTTTGAAAAACACCGAATAAGCATTCTTGCGTGCATAAAGGTTGTAAATCGAGAATGTCCAATGTCCCTGCCACCTCCGGTTCTTCATGCTCGGATTGTAAATGTTCCACGCAAAATCCAGGCGGTGATAATCCGGAATGCGCTTGTTATTTCGCTTGTCGTAAAATGGATAGACGTTATTTTGATAATTGATAAAACCAATCGGTTCCGAGTAAGGCCTTCCGGTGCTGTACGCAAATGTGAAACCGAAGGAATTGTGACTGTCAACCGTAATGTCAAGGGAAGCATTGAATGTGTGTGGTTTGTCGTAATTCGCAGGATACCAGTCGCCACGGTTCACTTTCTCAATCAATGCCGCGTCTTCATCCACAATGTTCAGTGACCTCGCATAAGTGTAATTAGCCCAGCCTTTTAGCTTCCCTTTCTTCTTGGAAAGCATCATTTCAAGGCCATAGGACTTGTTTTTGCCTTGAATCATCTGTGTTTCCGGATATTGCTGCAAAAGAAAATCTGCCCCGGGTTTGTAATCAATAATGTTCTTAGCATTGCGGTAATAACCTTCCAGCGTAATTTCATAAATATTATCATTAAACGACTGGTAAAATCCGCCCGTGAAAAGATGGCTAATTTGCGGCTTAATGTGCGTATCGCTGGTTTTCCAGCGCGAAGTAGGAATGGGCGTGGCTGTGTTGGAAACCACTTGAATGTATTGCCGCATCAGATTATAGCCGAATTTAAGGGAAATGCGGTCGTTCAATGCGTAACGCAAGCCCACGCGTGGCTCCGGCCCGCCGTATGCTTTTGAAATCTTGCCTTTGTTGTAAACCGTTGAGTCCACAACCGAAAAGTCGTCCCTGGGCTGATCAGGCAGATAATTCCTGACCACGGCCTTGCCCGTCGCCATGAAAAACGAATAGCGCAATCCGAGGGAAACGGCCAGTTTCTTAGAAAAGTTGATCTCATCATCCGCATACCAGGCCACTTCGTTGGCGTGCTCGGTTGGCGTGGCAATGTAGTTGACGCTCTGGCTCAGTCCCGGCTCCAAAGTCCCGGGTGCAATCACGTATTGCGTGGCAATAATGCCGGTTTCAAACTTATGGTTGGACAGCTGATAATTAATGTTAGACTTAACCTGACGCTGTTCCACCGCTGATTCCAGCTTCACCACATTGCCCGTTTCCTTTTCCTTCGTCCCAATATCCGGCGCATATTTGGCATAAATAGCCGTCGTTTGAATGCTGACTTCCGGACTGATCACGTGCAGCCAACGCAGCATGCCATTGGTCGTCATGTGTTTGTAGTAAGTGTCTGTCCCGACAACATTGGGCAGGTTAGTGAGCAGGTCTGTTTTAAAATAATCATTGCTGTAATAGCCCATAAAAGTGAGCGTATTCTTGTTGTTGATCTTCCAGAATGACTTGGCAGAAAGCTCGCCAAACTTGGCACTGATGTTATTAAGCTGCTTATCGAGCTTTGGCAGAATAAAATCATTGAAAGCCCCGCGGCCGGCGACATATATGCCCAGCTTCCCTTTAATAACCGGTACGTCAACCATTAACCTGTTTGAAACCAAGCTAATGCCTCCTTCCAGCCGGAGCTTATCCAGATTGGGGTTTTTTGTGGAAATATCCAGAACAGAAGCAACCCGTCCGCCAAAACGGGCCGGCACATTTCCCTTGTAAAGATCCAGGCTGTTGACTGTGTTCGGCGGAATGACGGAAAACAATCCAAACATGTGCGTAGGATTGAAAATTGGCGTGTCGTCCAGCAAAATGAGCGTTTGATCCGTGGTTCCGCCTCTTATATTAACGCCGTTGGAGGCTTCGCCCACGCTGGAAACACCGGGAAGCATTTGCAGGCTTCGCAAAATATCCATCTCACCGAAAGCCGAAGGCAGCTTTTCAAGCGTCTTAATGTTGATCTGCAATGAGCCAAGAATAGGTTGCCGAATGGTTTGGTCAAAACCCTTGCTCGTAATGATCACCTCTTCCAACTGACTCGATGTGGTGGTCATTAACACATCGAAATGCGCTTTTTGCGTGCCGCTTTTGATAAAAACTTTAAACGACTCATAACCCACATGCCGGATCACCAGCACGTGGTCGCCGCTGGGCAGGTTAATGGTGAAATTACCTTTTGCGTCCATTTCCGCAGCCGACCAGCTTTTCCTGTAATCCATTACGATAGAAGCGTCCGGCAAAGGAGCAAGCGTCGCCGAATCCCGCACCGTGCCCGTGATCGTAAGGCCCTGCGCGAAGGCAGGGAGAACATTGACCAATAAGAAAAGAAAACAGTATAATCTCTTCATTTACAAATCATTTATTGCGTCCATTTCCAATCTTCCGGTAAAAATGGCGTGCGCGATCTGCTCTTTTTGCAAATGGCCAGGGGAATGTAAGGCCGTCCGGCCGAGCGCTCTTCCAGGATCGGGTCGCGGTTGTGAATGGTCTTGAAAAGCTGGTTCAAAACGGCCGCATTCTTGATATTTTTCCGCCAAAGCATGGTTCTGTATTCCGCAACGGACGAGGCTGTAAAGAAACCGATAATCAGCTCGTTTTTGTCATTTTGGTTCGTAACATTGCCCTGAATGGGCGCAGGTGGCGTGTCGGCGAGCGTCCCGGAATTATTCGCCTGATCCTGGATGAGTTTCAAAAAACGGTAAGCATTGGGTGTGAGCGAGTTTTGCTGCAAGCTTACCAGGCATGGATTGGATTGTAAAAGGGGGATTTGTGCGACAAGCTTGTCCTTTTGCCCTTGTCCGTTGGTGTAAATGTCCGAGAAAATAGTGATGTCTTTGCTGTAAAAAATGTCCCAGCAAAGATCCTCACAAGTATAATCGTAAATGTCGTTGTATTTCAATGTCAGATCCTTAAAACAGTCACCATCGACGCCATTTTCAGAATCGAAAAGATAGTATTTTCCCTGGTTGCAGGTTGTGCAGGTTTTTTGCAATTCCCAGAGCGTCCATTGCCAGCGGTAGAAATTCTTCTCACCGGCAGGATCGTCAAAATCAAGGTAAATGTCGTTGCTGGGCGTGAATTCGCCATAATATTCAGAAAGTTTCGGAATCCCTTTTGGATTGAAAACATCGTAAGCGCGTTTTACGGCCGAAACCGGCGGCATGACTTCGGCGGAAGACTTGTAATGTTTTCCATTTTCCATCAAAAAATCCAGCTCATAAGCGTCTCCTACTCTTCCTTTAAAATTGGCAGGCAATTGGTAGACGCCCGGTTCAACTTCCGTGAGGTTAAGGATCTGCGAGCCGTTGACGACGATCTTAGCTTTCGCTTTTTCCAGCGGCAATGTGGAAAGGCCCTTTGTCCAGATCGTTTGCGTGAACTCTGAGCTTTCATTCGTTGCCTCCGGATTGGTTTTCGACAAGGTGATAAACTGCGGCCCATCCAGATCGGTAACCACGCCATCCACCACAATATATTCCTTTGCACTCTCGAAATTGACACTATAAGGCTCCACACAAGCCGTAATGCCGGTTATTATAAGGGTCAGTAAGAATGAAAGCCTGTAATTCATGGCTATTGAATAACTATTTTCTTTGTAAAAAACTGCCCCTGGTCATTCCAAAGCCTCACCAGATATGCACCGCTCGAAACTCGTAAATTCAGGCTTAGATCAAGCACTTTTCCCTTGCTATGCTGTCCTAATGTGCTCTTATAGACTGAAATCCCGGCCACATTGTACACTTCCAAATCATAAAAGCCCGTTTCCGGAACGGTTACTTTTACCGACACACGTGACCCGGCTGGATTTGGAAAAACAGTGAGCACAGAATCATTAACATTCGGTTCAGAACCCGTGATCACGTCGAGGCCGTCGCGCGTGACTGCAATGGCTGCCGTTGTATTGCAATCCCAGTCAAACTGCACTTTGAGCTGCTTGCCGAGCAAGTTGTAGTAAGCCGTGTTGCTCTTGAATTCGGCGCTGAGATAAACAATTGGGATAGCCTGGCCGTTGAGCAGGACGGCAGTAGGATTGGTTGTAAGGTTTTTTATTTCAAACGTCAGGCGCCTCTTAGCGAGCGATTTATCAAAGCTTTTAGTTCGCTGAACGGTCACATTCACCTGATCATTGGAAACATTCCCAATAAAGTCGACAAGTTCATATTTCGATTTTGACAAAGAATTCGGATCATTGCCGTCGTCATGGAACATGGTGAATGAAGATGTGGGGACCGAAATGTCCTGGTAAAACCGAACCGTTAGACTGTCTGAATTATAATAATCGGTTGATTTTTTAGTCGTGGAAGTGGACATTGGAATAAAACTGCCGCCCCTGGCATAAACCGGAATATGATCCACAGTAAGTTTCGGGAAAATGTTCGCGTTGCCATTGTAAATTTCATCGTTCCAAAAATCAAACCATTTTCCTGGCGGTAAAACGACTTTCCGTAACGGCATTCCATGCAAAAGTACAGGCGCAACCAGCAAATTTTCTCCAAAAAAATACTGATCGCTGATATTCCCAAGCGCCCTGACATTGTTGAAATAGTCCATCGGCAAACAGACAGGCCGTCCGGAAACGCTGTTTTTCCAGGCTAATGAATAAATGTAAGGCAGCAGCTGGTAACGAACAGTCGCATATTTTTTGACCGTGCTGTAAAATGGCTCGCTGAGGTTGAATGGTTCTATATTCTCACGCTGGCCGGCGACTTTCAAAATTGGGGTGAATGTGCCGAATTGAAACCAACGCAGATCAAGTTCTTCATCCTTTTCCGCCTTGTCTGACATAGTGATGGCCCCGCCCACATCCGAATGCATATAACCAAGCCCGGACATGCCGGCCTGCAAAATGATCGGGATTTGTAGCTTCAACCCAGCCCAGTAACGGCTAACATCGCCACTCCAAGGTAAAGCGCCGTATCGCTGCGAACCGGCCCAGCCAGACCTTGTCATGTGAAAAATTCGCTTTTCAGGAAAGTCTTTCGTGAAGTTGTTGTAAAAGGTTTTGGACCAAAAAAGCGCATACAGATTGTGGATTTGAAAGGCATTTCCCAGCTCGTGCACGGCATCCATCGGGTGCGGATCGGGCTCTGTTTTCTCACTCCACCAGCCCGCAACACCCTGAAGGGCCATTTTTTTATGTTTTTCCCAAAGCCAGCCTTGTGCGGCGGGTTTAAAAATATCAAGCAGTCCCGCCGTAGCAGTGCCGACATCCTGCGTGTAAGTTTGGGCGCTGCTGGGTTTTTTTGCGAAAAGGGATTGCGCCTCAGCAGATTTATAATTGGTGGACTTCGTGCTAATGTAAGGATCTGCAACGAGAATGGTTTTGACACCCTTATCAAGCAGGCTTTTTACCATTCCAGCCGAACTAGGCCAATTTTTTGTATCCCAATCCATATTACCACGAACATTTTGACCGCCATACCAATGCTGATCCAATGCCAATGCATCCACCGGAAATCCCTGGTCTTGGAGCTTCGTAATGGCCACCGTCGCTTCACTCTCATTGTCGTAACCTGATTTCGACTGAATGTAACCGAATGCCCAGCGCGGTGGAAGTGGCTGGCGGCCCGTCAGGAGCGTGTAATTGGCAAGAATTTCGTCATTATTGTTGCCGTGGATCAGATAATAAGCCCACTTCCCGGTGCTAGCCGACTCCACGCGTAGCAATGTTGAATCCACAGCGCCCACATACATGCGCATGGAACCCGGTCTGTCGCTATCGAAGAAGAGCCCACATTTGTGGGAAGAAATGATGAAGGGAACATTAAAACTTTGAGCTAAGCCGGTAGACTGGTCAAAATATTCGTACTCCCAAGAGTTATAAAAATCAAAACCTTTCCTGTTAAGATCCGGGCCAAATGGTCGGCCGCCTGCGCCATGAAAAACGTCTTTTGGATTTATGTCAAAAAGAAAGCTGACAGAGTCCTTCGTCTGTACAAAACCCCTGGTCTCCTTTATCTTAACCTCATTACCAGACTTCAAAGCAACATTGATTGGGAATTTATCAACAACCAGCGCGCACTTTTCTGATCGTATCTCAATGTTGTTTTTGGTTTCAACAATGTTGAGCGCAGCAGTTGATGGAGGAAGAATCACCGAATAGGAGCTGTCAAGCCCCGGTGCATTTTTGGATGGGAGAGCTTGAACCTTAAAGATTTCCGGACTAAACATCTGAATGCGAAGCACGCCTTTGGTCCCGTGAATCTCAATGCTTCCGTTTGCCGTCTCATAGCTTACAAAATTCCCTGCGCCCTGTCCAAAAGATAGCTTGCCAGCAACCACAAAAAGTAAAATGAGGAAGTATTTGTATATCATAGACTTAAATCGGCCGCACCCAGCGCTCTTTCTAAAATTAAGTCAAATAAAACAAATTTTCCTTCCTATTGTTTAATTATTTGGGTTAGAGACTATTGGCAATCCTGATAATTGTAGGTTGTTGTTTTGGTAGCCGAATCGTCTGCCTGAGTATAAGTCGAAACTGCACTGATAGGAAATCCGGCAGCATTGTAAGTGTAGACGGTTTTCTCTTCATAAGGTGGTCTGTTTGGATAAACCGACTTGCTGCTTGTTCTATTATTGCCTCCATCCGTGAACTGCAGAATTCTCATTTCTTCGGGAATGCCTTTGAATTTTTGTGGGAGAAGTTTGTCTGGATTAGGATGATCGTCATGCGTTCTGATCTCCAAAAATTGCTGTTGCGACTTGTAAATGGCTTCGACAGTAAGAATATTTCCGTTGCTGTCGTAGGTCAAATTGTGTTCGCTGTCAGGAGACAATGACTGGACTAGTTGTCCTTTTTCGTCATACTTGTTTGTTGGCGTTGACGCTTTGACGCCGTTTATGAATTGAGTTACAGAAGTATAATTGCCGGTCGTTTCTGTGATCGTTTTGATGATTCCTCCCGTTTCATATGTGTAATCCTTATTTGCTTCTGCACTAACTTTTACATCCTGAGTTTTTTCACTTTTAAAATCGGCAACTCGTGTTCTGGTAGAGCTTCGCAATAGCTCTGATTCGTATTTAAATGTTGTCACTTCTTTCATCTCTATCCTGCCGTGATGATAGTTAGGGTAGTTTTCGTGACCGAAAGTTGCGAACTTGCCTCCTTCTTGGAGCGTCAGTTTGACATTTGTCAGTTCAGTGAGAAATCCCTGCTCATTGTATTTCAACCAGTAGGAGTTGGTTTCAATAACTTCACTCCAAACCTCATCATTTGAAGGACTTGCTGAAAGCGTCTTTCTGGTGCCGGACGCCTCAATTAGTCTTCCTTCATCATCCTGCTTGAAATTTGAAACATAGGTTTCTCTCCATTCAGAAAAAGCGCTGATTTGCTCCATTGAGTAACTCTGACCGATATACCGACAAGATTTTGGAAGAGGGTGGTCATCTTTTGAGCAGGAAACAGACAGTGCCAAAAAGGCAATTAAGATAAATGCTGATCGATAAAGGCGCATTATTTTTTTAATACATTTGGAGTTGTGCCCAAATGTATCAAAGTAAACTTGATTTTACTTAATTTTTTATAAAATTAATACTACATGCTCTCCGTTCTGCCTCCATCAACCGGCAAGTTGATTCCGTTGATGCTAGCTGCGGCCGGCGAACATAAAAATGCGACTGCCGCGGCAACTTCTTTTGCCTCGCTAAATCGGCGGATGGGAATGCTGGATTGCAGTTCCCGAGCAACTTCTTCTTTCGATTTACCTGAATTTTTGCTGCGCATTTCTAAGACAGCATCCAGGCGGGAAGTAACTGTATAGCCCGGTAAAACATTGTTAGATGTAATGCCAAACTGGCCCAATTCGAGGGATAATGTCTTGGACCAACTCGCGACGGCTCCTCGAATGGTGTTGGAAACGCCTAAACCCACAATCGGTTGCTTCACAGAAGTGCTGATAATGTTCACAATGCGGCCGTATCCTGCTCTTTTCATGGAAGGAACCACCGCCTGCGCCAGAAACTGATTGTTAACAACATGCATCTGGAAAGTTTTGAGAAACTGCTCGGTGTCGGCTTCAATGATCGGGCCGCCGGATGGGCCGCCTGTGTTGTTGACGAGAATGTGGACGTCGGGCACGAGGCGGAGGTAATTTTCGATGGCTTCTTTTACATTCTCATGGTCTGCAAAATCAGCCACGACATAGCGGTGCAGCTGCCCAGCGGATGTGTCGAGCGTATCCACGGCTTCCCTTAATTTTTCTTCGTTACGCGCTACTAATGTCACATTTGCGCCCAATAATGCGAGTTCAATGGCCGATGCGAGGCCAATTCCCTGCGTGCTCCCGCAAACCAGTGCCGTTTTCCCAGTCAGATCAAGATTCATTGCTTTTGATTTATGTACTAATAATTCGTTCGTTATCTCTTCGATTTTAGCAGTCCCTGCTTCAAACTTCGTACTTTTTTCGGCTATCTTTGCGGTTTATTTTTCAGTCAGAGAAATCATTAGTCTAACATCCCACAATGTCGAAAAAAATCCAATCCGCTCTTATATCTGTATATTATAAGGATGGACTTGAACCTTTGGTTCGCCTGCTGCACAACAACGGTGTCAAACTTTACTCCACCGGCGGCACTCAGACTTTCATTGAAAATTTAAATATTCCGGTTACTGCTGCGGAAGAACTGACGGGTTACCCTTCTATTTTTGGAGGAAGAGTAAAAACATTGCACCCGGCCATTATGGGTGGCATTTTGTACCGTCGCGATGATGCTGGCGATGTAGCACAAGCGCAGCAATATAATATTCCTGCCATTGATCTGGTGGTTGTGGACCTTTATCCATTTGAAGAAACTGTTGCTTCGGGTGCAGGAGAAGAGGATATTATTGAAAAAATCGACATTGGAGGCATTTCGCTGATTCGTGCCACTGCCAAAAATTTTAAAGATACACTGATCGTTTCCTCACGCAGCCAATATGCGGAGGTTGTGGAGCTGCTGACCGCAAAAGCGGGAGCAACGGACATTGAAGACCGCCGTTACTATGCCGGTCAGGCATTTTCCGTTTCATCACATTATGACGGTGCGATCAACCGCTTTTTTACTGCTGATACAGAAAAAACAGATAAGGCGCTTTTTGACTTTACAAGTCTGTCTTCACAAACATTGCGTTACGGCGAAAACCCACATCAGAATGCCATTTACTACGGCGATCTGGAAGGAATTTTTGATAAACTGCATGGTAAGGAGTTGTCTTACAATAATTTAGTGGACGTTGATGCCTGCGTAAGTCTGATCGACGAATTCGCTGATGCAGCACCGACATTTGCTATTATCAAACATACAAATGCTTGCGGGATTGCAACTGCGCCTACTGCGAAGGAAGCCTATGACAATGCATTGGCTTGCGATCCGGTTTCGGCGTTTGGCGGTGTGGTGATCACGAATACAAAAGTGGACTTGGCTACTGCTGAGGAGCTTAATAAACTATTCATGGAAATCCTCATCGCTCCTGAGTATGATGAAGATGCATTACAGCTATTGAAATCCAAGAAAAACAGGATTTTGCTGAAACGCAATGCGGTGGTTTTGCCACAAATTATGTTCAAAACCATCCTGAACGGCGTTTTGGTGCAGGATAAAGATCTTTCAACCGAGGTTCAATCCCAATTCACAACAGTAACCGAAAAGGCCCCGACTGCAAGCGAGCTTACTGCACTCGAATTTGCATTGAAAGTTTGCAAGCATACGAAGTCCAATACAATTGTTTTGGCAAAGGAAAACCAACTCTTAGCTAGCGGAACCGGGCAAACTTCCCGCGTAGACGCATTGCGCCAGGCAATTGACAAAGCCAAAGCATTTGGATTCGACCTGAACGGAGCGGTAATGGCCTCGGACGCCTTTTTCCCGTTTGCAGATTGCGTTGAAATCGCGCATTTAGCTGGTATAACGGCAGTAGTTCAGCCGGGCGGTTCGATTCGCGACAAGGATTCTACGGATTATTGCAATGCGAATGGCGTAGCGATGGTTACGACCGGCATTCGTCATTTTAAGCATTAATCAATTGCTACGGTTAACCTCCTTGTCAGCCTTCGACCGCCCGGCGGCCCGGTCCGCTCAGGCTGACAAGGAGGTTAGCGTCCTAATTCTAACTCTTCATTCCAACGTTCAATTTGAAAACCGGTAAATTATTTCAGCGTTCTCACATTAAATTGGGAAAGTTGTTGATTACCGGTTTCTTGGTTTTAATCGCCAGCCTCTTTTTCCTTTATCCTCAAATATTTTACTGCGAACTAATCCGTCTATCCGATTTTCGATCGGAGAAGGGCCAGATTTATTTTAGCCCGGACATTAAGCCTGTTCATTACAAGAAACTGAAATCGATCATTAACCGCTCCGAAGCCAGGATTGATTCATTTTTTGTTGGTAAAAAATCCACTCCGATCATTATCATTTGCAGCAATGCGCAGCAGTATCAGAAATATTGCAGCAGCACAGAAGGGGCAGGTTGCAGCCTGGGGACGCCCTGGGGGAATTCTTTTGTGATTCTGAATACGCAGGGCTTGAATGTGGATGTGATCAGCCATGAAATGAGCCACACGGAATTGTTGGCTCGCTTGGGTTGGTGGACCATTGCTACCGAAATTCCGCAATGGTTCAACGAAGGCATCGCGCTCATGCTCGACAGGCGATTTGTCAATAATCCTGATAAAGTCGGCCGGTATTTCGATTACATGGATGAATGGCTCTATTACACGGGCGGCGGGCAGCAGATCCTCGAACTTCGGGATATGGCTTCGATCAAAGGATTTTTTAACAATAATCAAAAACAGGTCATGCTTGCGTATATGTCTGCGGGGCTGGAAATTTCCTATTGGCTGATCCTTTCGGAAGAAAATGGTTTACAACAACTGATTGCCGACATGCAAAATGGAAAGTCGTTCGAAGAGGCTTATAGCCGTGCTGAGGCTACAAAACGGGCTGCGTGGTTCAAAAAAATCCCGACCAACCCGCTCCGATTTCAGGATTCAAAGAAAATATCGGAATAAATACATGTCGATTTAACACTTGTAACTATATTTATGAATCCATTAGAAAACGCAGATAAAATTTTTACGCCCTTTTTGATTTTGCACTATTTTCTGAAAATAATGTACCTTTCGATTTAAACCAATCAACTCCATACATTCATCTATTTTATTATTTGAAATGCAACAATTACAAAGCCTGGATTATATCGTTTTCTTCTTCTACTTTATCCTCGTCTCCGGTTACGGTTATTGGATTTATCAACGGAAAAGGTCAACTGTCGAGTCAACCAAAGATTTCTTTTTAGCGGAAGGCTCCCTGACGTGGTGGGCAATCGGAGCTTCCCTGATCGCTTCCAACATTTCCGCTGAGCAGTTCATCGGGATGTCCGGAAACGGTTTTTCGATGGGTTTGGGTATTTCAACTTATGAATGGATGGCGGCCGCAACATTGGTGATTGTAGCCGTTTTTTTTATGCCGATTTATCTCAAAAACAAGATTTATACAATGCCTCAGTTTTTGAGCCAGCGTTATAATCCTACGGTGAGCTTGATTATGGCCGTTTTTTGGCTTGCGTTGTACATTCTCGTAAACCTTACTTCTATCCTTTATCTGGGAGCGCTGGCCGTTTCGGGTATTTCTGGATTGGATTTCCAGTTTTGTATGATCGCATTGGCCGTTTTTGCGATCATTATCACCATTGGCGGTATGAAAGTGATTGGTTTTACGGATGTTATCCAGGTTTTCTTCCTCGTAATCGGTGGTTTGGCAACGACCTATCTGGCTATTAACCTGGTTTCAGGTGATGCAGGCATCGACGGCGTGATGACCGGTATCAAAATGATGCGCGAAAATCACGACGACCATTTTCACATGATCTTCCCCAAAACGAGCCCGTTTTACATGCAGTTGCCTGGTTTGACGGTTCTCCTTGGCGGGATGTGGATCGTGAACCTGAACTATTGGGGTTGTAACCAATATATTACGCAGCGTGCTTTGGGAGCGGATTTGAAAACGGCCCGTAATGGGATCTTGTTCGCAGCTTTCCTCAAACTTTTAATGCCTGTAATCGTGGTTTTACCGGGTATCGCCGCGTATGCATTATATAGCAAAGGAATGTTCCAGGCCGAAATGCTGGATGCGGATGGCCAGCTGAATGCAGATAAGGCATATCCTGTGTTGCTTAACTTGCTTCCTGCTGGTTTGAAAGGACTTTCGTTCGCAGCATTAACAGCAGCAGTGGTGGCTTCATTGGCTGGTAAGGCAAACAGTATTTCAACGATTTTTACGCTTGATATTTTCAAAAATTACATCGGCAAAAACTCGGATGAAAAAACACTCGTGCGCATTGGTCGTATCGTCGTTGTGGTTTCAATGATCCTTGCGATTATTGTTTCTCCTTATATGGGCATTGATAAAAAAGGTGGTTTTCAATTCATTCAGGAAATGACCGGGTTGCTTTCTCCGGGTATCTTCGCTTCGTTTATCATGGGCTTCTTCTGGAAGCGAACCAATTCCGCAGGAGCCTTATTTGCAATCGTAGGCGGTTTCCTGATCGCCTTGGCCATGCACAACAACTACTTCCCATTCGCTGACTGGACGCAAGTCCCATTCCTGGACCGCATGGGACTCGTGTTCGTGATATGTGTGGTTGTGATGGTGATTTTAGGTCTGGTATTGCCTGATGAAAAGAAAGGATTAGCCATCGACACTTCCATGTTTATTCCGCACCGCGGCTTTATTGTCGGTGCTGTTATCGTGATCGGCATTATCACATTCTTATACGCGCACTTCTGGTAACCGGAAGTTTGGCAAAAAGAAAGGCTTGGAGCGATCCAAGCCTTTTTGCTTTTAAAAAAGTCAGGACATTAAGCCTGCTCTTCCTCGATAATGTTGATTTTCTGGATTTTGTCTCCCTGACGGATCAGGTCAACAGTGTCAATGCCTTCCACCACTTTACCAAAGCAAGTGTGGTTTCCGTCCAAATGCGCCGTATTTCTGCGGCTATGGCAGATAAAAAACTGTGATCCACCCGTATTACGTCCTGCATGCGCCATAGAAAGCACACCACGGTCGTGATATTGATTACCACCATTTAACTCACAATCGATTTTATAGCCTGGACCCCCACGACCAGTGCCGGTAGGATCTCCGCCTTGAATCATGAAATCCGGTATAACCCTGTGAAAGATCAGCCCGTCGTAAAATCCTTTTTTTGAAAGATCAACAAAGTTTTTCACCGCCCCGGGAGCATCCTCATCGTAGAACTCGATCAGCATGGTGCCTTTGTCCGTGATCATTTCTGCTTTTGTCATATTGATTTAAAGAGAATTTGAACAAAAATTAAAGTTGTATACACGTCAGTTTTGCTGACGTGAATACAACACAAAGAAAAGGATAATGTATCCTTTTCTTCAACTTTATCCTAAATAAAATGATTAGATCAGGAGCCGGCAACCAGCTTGCCCGACTCGCTTGCAAGTTGCAATTCCGCTTTTTCCAGCAAAGCAGCTTTTTCCAATTCGGATTCAGCCTTCTCCATTTGCAATGCAGCCTTCTTCTGGTCCTGTTTGAATTCCGACAGACGGTCAACTACATCACCGCTTCCCCATTCTTTGCTTCTTTCGGGGTTGTTGAACCATTCTTTGACAGCCAGTATCTTATAAATATAACGTGTTGTTTCTGAGTTTAAACGCAGCTTAAAGTAATCGTCCTTGTTCTGGGCATCAAGCTTATTCTGAATGTGCGTCGGCCCTGCATTATAAGCTGCAGCAACCAGTGTCCATGAACCAAGTTGACGATAAAGATTGCGGAGATATTTTCCTGCCGCGTGCGTTGATTTGACGAGATGTTTGCGGTCGTCCCTGGTTTCATTTACAACGAGCCCCAGAGATTTTGCTGTCGAAGGCATTAACTGCCAGTAGCCCCCCGCGCCCCGGTGCGACTTGGCGTCGTCACTCATGGCACTCTCTATTATTGGGAGATATTTGAAATCGGCTGGTACTCCGTACTTTTTAAGAATCGGTTCTATAATCTTGATTCTTTTTTGGGTCTTTGTCATCAGCTTACGAAATATAGGATTGTCGTAATTTCTGATCATGTTCTGATATCGCTCAGCGATTCGAAGCTCTGTTAATGGGATGGCTTCGCCACAAAAGTCAATAGCAAGAAGATCTGAATCTATAATTGTTGTCTCTTTCAGTTCCTTCTTTTCCACCCCCACCTCGCTCACTGGTTCATTACCCATTATTGCGATTGAGAGGGCCATAAAGATAAGTTTAATCATTCATTTTTCATTTCGTGGAACATAGTATAAGGCATAAAGCCGGGGAGCAAAGATAACGGTATTTGAATTAATAATATTTCATTGTAAGCTAAAACTTTGATTTATAGCACCTTATGTAACCGGTTTGTAGTATTAATTCAAGAGTTTGTCGTTTGGTAGATTTTGTGCATTTCCGGCCTTTGCTTTGCGTATAGGCCGAAATAGGGAATTAAAATTGGTGATTTCCGGAAAATACAAAACGCAGAATCCTGAATTTTATATGATTTAAAATAGAATTAATTGTAGTAGCTGCATTCGGATCTTTGAAAACCAGGCAGTTACCACATTAAAACGGCGCTAAAAGAAGCTGAACTGGCCTGATCCACCCTTTTTTCATAAATTTAGATACATTAATAAATATATTTTCAGGCATTGGATTCGGGGATATACTAACTTGCATTTCCGCTTTTTTTCAAGATTATGGTTACCGTTAACGAGGCTAAACAAAAGATTATTGCAAATGTGCAGGCACTATCTGTTCAAACCGTGGAGGTTCGGAAGGCGCTGGGGTATGTTTTGGCCAATGATATTTTAGCGCCCATGTCCTTGCCGTCGTTCAGGCAATCGTCTATGGATGGCTACGCCATTTTGGACACGGATATTTTAGAAAAAGATACAATCCTCAGTCTTTCAGGGGAGTCAAAGGCGGGGCAAACCATTACGCAAACGCTCGTTTCAGGCAATGCAATTCGGATTTTTACGGGTGCGCCCGTTCCCGATGGCGCCACAGCGGTTGTTATGCAAGAAAACACATCTGCCGAAAACGGAACAATAACCATTCGCGAGTTTCCAGTTCAGGCTGGTAAAAATGTACGAAACATTGGCCAGCAAATTCAAAAAGGCGCTGTTGCGTTGGAGGGAGGCACTTTTTTATCTCCGGGCAGCATTGGGTTTTTGCATGGAATGAACATTTGGGAAGCCAGTGTTCACAGCAAGCCCAAGGTTGGCCTGCTCATTACGGGCGACGAATTGCTGCATAAAGGCGACGCGATCGTGCATGGGAAGATTTTTGAATCAAATTCCAGTATGCTCGCGGCGGCATTAGAAAAAGAAGGAATAGCGGATCTTGAAATTAAATACGCCGAAGACGACCTGGAATCAACCATTAAAGGGCTTAGCGAATTAGCTGAAAACAATGATGTCGTGCTTGCTTCGGGCGGAATTTCGGTGGGCGATTATGACTTTGTAGGAAAGGCAGTGGAAGCATTAGGGGCCAAAACGATTTTTTATAAAGTGCGCCAGAAGCCTGGAAAGCCATTATTATTTGCAAAGAGGAATGAAAAACTCATTTTTGCATTACCCGGAAACCCGGCATCGTCGCTGGTTTGTTACTACGAATATGTGTTGCCAGCATTGAGGATCATGTCAGGCCTGAAAGATCCGTTTTTGACGACGCTGAAAATGCCCGTGAAATACGCTTATTCCTTTCAGGGTGAGCGGGACGAATTTCTTAAAGGCTTAATTGTAAATGGTGAAGTTATACCATTGGATGGCCAGGAATCGTTTGCATTACGTTCATTCGCGATCGCAAATGCCATTGTTTATCTGCCTGTTGAGCAGAATGTCGTGAAGGAAGGTGATCTGGTTGAAGTCCATTTGCTTCCTTTCTGAATCAGATCCATGCAAAAATTGTTAAGCCAGAGAATTGAAAATATAAAGGATGAGCATTCAAGTAATGTATTATGGTATGCTGGCGGAGATTACCGGCTTGGCTAACGAGGTTTGGGTCGCGGATCAAAATCTTACGGTAGGGGAGTTTCGCAGCCAGATTATGGAGCGTTATCCGGCCATGCGTGAGAAAAAATTTAAGATCGCCGTGGACCAGAAGATTTCGCAAGATCATGTTCCTATTGACAGCGCATCAGAAATAGCATTGCTACCACCATTTGCCGGCGGTTGATCCGGAAGCCCTAACCTGAACTTAGAAACCATTCCATGGAAAAAGTGCATAAGCCTAAAAAAGTGTTTGTTCAAGGGCCGATAAGCCCTGATTTTGTTTCCAAATCCATTGCCAGCCACCAGTCTAAAACAGAGATTGGCGCGCATGCGATTTTTCTGGGCCAGATTCGCGCAGACGAAAAAGCCGACGGCCTTGTAAGCGGGATCGAATATTCGGCTTATGAAGAAATGGCTGAAAAAGCTTTTCATGATATCCGGGAAGCTGCTTTTGACAAATTCGAACTAACCTGCATGCACATTTACCACAGCCTGGGCATTGTTCCCACGGGTGAAATCAGTTTGTTTGTTTTTGTTTCTTCGCCCCATCGCCGCGCCGCATTTGAGGCATCTGAATACATTGTAGAAGAAATAAAAGCCAACGTTCCGATCTTCGGAAAAGAGTTGGTAGGCGAAGCCGGAAATTACGTCTGGAAAGAAAACAAATGAACTCCTCAACAGGAACATTCACTCATTCACTCAAAATTACAATTGGTAGACATCACCCATAAAAGTAACACATTACGCATTGCCACTGCGCAAGCGATTGTTCAAGTAAGCAAAGCTGAAACCATTACAGCAATCCGGGATCGTAATGTCCCGAAAGGGGACGTTTTTGAGATGGCAAAAGCTGCTGGTTTTCTTGCTGTAAAAAAGACACCGGACCTTTTACCTGATTGCCATCCCATCCCGGTTGAATTTACAGGAGTGAATTATCGGATTGAGGACTTGACCATTATCATTGAGCTGACGGTCAAGACTATATATAAAACAGGCGTCGAAGTCGAAGCTATGCATGGCGCATCGGTGGTTGCACTTACCATGTATGATATGCTCAAACCCATTGATAAAGGCGTTGAGATCAGGAATATCAGGCTGTTGGAGAAAAAAGGTGGCAAAAGCGACAGAAAAGCCATTCCCGAAAATTTGAGAACCGCCGTTATTGTATGTTCGGATAGTATTTCAAAAGGCATTGGTGAAGATAGATCAGGGAAGAAAATTATTGAAAAGCTGGAAGCACTTAAACTCAATGCAAGCGATTACAGCATTATCCCTGATGATAAGAACAGCATTCAACAAAAGGTGAAAAGCCTTTGTCATGCAGATTATCAGCTTATTTTGATCACAGGCGGAACCGGGTTGTCTTACCGGGATGTTACACCGGAAGCGGTGTCGGAATTAATTGAAAAAGAGATTCCGGGGATTGCGGAAACGGCCAGGAATTACGGTCAGGACCGCATGCAAACTGCTATGTTATCAAGATCTGTTGGAGGCATGATTGGTGAAACACTGGTCATTACAATGCCCGGAAGCACAGGAGGAGTCACCGAATATATGGATGCGCTTTTTCCACAGGTTTTGCACGTTTTCAGTGTAATAGAAGGCAAAAAGCACGATTAATATAAAATAATGTCCTTACCCATTGTTGATACATTCGGTCGCAAGCACACCTATCTGCGGATTTCGCTGACGGATAAGTGCAATTTGCGGTGCACCTATTGTATGCCGCAGGAGGATATGCACTTCATGCCTTCAAAATGGCTGATGCAGGCGGAAGAAATCAAAGCACTTGCGGAGATTTTTGTAGGAATGGGCGTTGATAAGATCCGGTTAACAGGCGGGGAACCATTGATACGCAAGGACGTCGGCCAGATCGTTTCGGACCTTGGGAAATTACCGACATCATTAACATTGACAACCAACGCTGTTTTCATTGACCAGTTTATTGATAATTTAAAAGAAGCGGGGGTTAATTCACTGAATGTCAGTCTTGATACATTGCGTGAAGATCGATTCATAGCAGTTACCAAGCGCGATCATTTTACCAAAACTACCGGGAATATCCGATTGCTTCTGAACGAAGGTTTTGTTGTCAAAATCAATATGGTGGTTATGAAAGGGATTAACGACGATGAGGTCAATGATTTCGTCCGTATGACCCTGGAAGAACCTAACTTACATGTCCGTTTCATTGAATTTATGCCATTTAAGGGCAATCAGTGGGATATGTCTAAGATTGTTTCCTACAATGATCTGCTTTCGGAAATCAACAATGAATTCGATTTTCAACAGCTGACCGGCGAACTGCAAGATACCGCACATCGTTTTCAGGTCACTGGTGGTGCCGGGACATTTGGAATCATTGGCACCGTCACCCATCCATTCTGCTCCGGCTGCAACCGCATCAGGCTCACCGCCGACGGAAAGCTAAAAAATTGCCTTTTCGACACATCAGAAGTCGATCTCTTAACGCCGCTGCGCGCAGGTCAGGACGTCCGCGCGCTCATCTACGCGCATTTTCACAAAAAACATTTCGCCCACGGCGGCCACGTAGATTTCACAGAAAAACATGCTAAATCAGATTACGAACAAAATCGGAATATGATAGCAATTGGTGGGTAGGTAGATTCGTACTCATTAACGTCACCATTCTCCCTGTTTTTTATACTAAAAACCATTCAACACTTATTTCTGCCGTTTAAATAATGCGTGCAACATGGGGTGCCTTGCGGTTATCATTGGTAAAATTCTTTCAAACTTTTTACTCAAAGTAACCTTCAAGAGCCATGAAAAACCTGATGAGATCTGCCGCCGCCGCTGCCTTTGCTCTCTTTTTAATAAGCAATAATGTATCTGCATCGCCACGCGTTGAACCCAAAGCAGAGTGCAAGAATAATTCCTGTGAAAAATTCAAAATCGGCATGTACAGAGTCCGTAACACTGTTTCAATGAATTTGCTGATGGAAAAGCAAAAGGGAGAACGCGTCGCCATTCGCCTCATGGATTCCAAAGGGAAAGTGCTTCACGAAGAATTTGTTCCAAAATACCTGAGCAAATACGGCCGCAAGCTGAATTTCCAGGAAATTAAAGATGGCGTTTACACGCTGGAAGTTTCTAATGATTATGAAAAGATCGTTAAAAGCATTTACCTGGCCACCAATGAAGTAAGAGAAGTTGAGCGGACTTTGGTTGGGGTAAATTAAGGTTCATAAGTACAGCGTTACAGGTTGCAGCCGCAGCATCCTGTGACGCTTTTTCATTGGTCAGGTTCCTGCTTTTCGATCCTGGGCGAGAGCTGCACAAATAGCAGATCATAAGTAATTTTAGCCCAGATAAGGATGCAGGGAACGGCTTTTACCACATATGGCTTCATCCACTCATTTCTGATAAATCTCGGGAAAAGATCTGTTGGCGAGAGTGCCGTAAAGACAAATGCGAGCACCAAAAGCACGTAATTTTCAGGCTTTTGCTTTTGTGCATAATACCATAGCGCTACGCCGGTGATGGCAATGATAAATGTAGGTGACTCAGCCCTATGGTTAAAAATGACCACCCAAATCATGATCGACGCCAGTATGAGCATCCGGAAGGTAAAATTGCCGTATTGCTTTATTCTCAAAAGCGGAATGCAGAACAAAATCGCCCCTGCCACACTTACATAAGTTTTGTTCACATCCAGCTTGAACCATGTTTTCAGCCAGCCGATCACCGAAAGACCGTCCGAAATGGAATGGTCGTTGGCCAGGAGATTTGCCCAGCTTTTGTATAAAAACACAAACTGATCAACGTCCACGACGAGTAATGGCAGCGCTGTAAAAAGGATGACCCATGCAGCCGTCGTGCAAGTAAGCTTGAATTTATTCGGATACAAGAGGAATAAAGCCAGTCCAACAATCCCGAACAGCTTTATGAAAATCGTGGAAACGAGACAAAACGACGCCAGCCAGTATTTCCCTCTTTCAAGAAATCCGAATGTGAACAGAAATAATCCGGCTATCAAAGCATTGCTTTGTTCATTTTGCGTGGCAGTAAGCATCTCAACGACTACAAAAACAAGGATTAGCCCTTTGGTTCGAAGGTCGAGGCGCGGGAGATAATAGATGGAGTAAAAAAGCACCGCTACATTCAGAATGTTCCATAAAGACAGTCCGAGCACATCGGGAAGGACCGCTAGAGCGCCGAAAACGAGCGCAAATGCGGGGCTATATTTAAAAAGATCCCCCTGCTCCTCAACAAACGAATCGTACAGATCCTTGTACTCGATGAGGTGAAAAAACGACTGTTTAAATATAATGTAGTTATTGTAAGTTGTATAAAGCCTGCCACCCTCAACAAAAGTTTTCAATCCCCCGAAATAGGACTGCAGGCTGGCAAAGATCGCCACGCCTATAAACAGGATCAGCAAATATTTTTGATTAACTAAAAGACGGTTTACAGCACGCATTGAGGTCAGAAGTCTCCTATTTTAATTGTCCGTCAAAACTAGGGATAAATCAGGGTATTTATTTTAGTCTTTTATCGAAATAAATGTCTTCGATACGAATAACCTTAGCCAGCTTGTGATCGGAATGCGCCGGATTCAAAAGGTAATTGAACTCATTAAAGGAATGGGCAGATGGGACTTTCATGATCCAGAATTTACCCTGCCCGATCCATTGCTCCGTTATATTTGCCAGTGCGTCGGGATAAGGGAACTGCCACCAATTGTCAGGAAGTGGTTCTTTGCCGACGTCTAATATGGATGCTTCGTCGGGAATTTCTATTGTTACTAATGTCTGACTTTTGGGAATGAATGGAGAATTGGCAAGAATTTCCAACTTGGACAGCGAGACGTGCTCAGATGTATAAACAATTTGTGTTCCCTTATAATGCCATCGGCCGCCAGAATACAGACAGCCTGTTCCCTGCAGATCACTTGCATAAGCCCGGCTTGCAATGCGAAAAACCAGCATAACTTAGGAGTAAATGCCGTGTTCTATTCTAAAAAGCACATTAAGGACTTCTTCTCTACCAATGGAAGACGCTAATAATGCGAGTGGTTTTTTATTTCCCAATGCAAGAATAGGACTGTTGAGCCAGGTATTAAAGTCACCTTCGTCCTCAAACACGTCCATGCCCTTTGCTATTATTTTAGAAAAGTCGATCACCCGCTCACTTTCAGCAGGTGACAGCACCGATTTATTTTTAATGCGACGCTGAAAAGTGCTCTCGGACAAATTCAACATTTCGCCAAATTGTTTGTTCGACAAATTCATTTTCTTTTGAACCGTCTGCGCAACCGAAATGGGAATTCCTTTTTGGGTAACTTCAATAAAGGAAAGAAAGTTGTCAATTTTTTGTGAGAAGGCCTTTTGTCCTCCCATAATATTGATGATCTGTGTATGCATACTGTCAAATGATTGAATTGTTACATTCATTTGACAGTAAAGGTACAAAAAAAACTATCAATTCTTCACATATCCCAGCGATTTTAGCCAGCCGTCCATTGCCGCAGGCCAGTTCGCCAGGGAGCCTTTTCCTTCGGTTCGCATGCCGTAGCCGTGGCCGCCTTTTGGGTAAAGGTGCATTTCAGAAGGGATTTTTTGCTTTTTTAGAGCCAGGTAATAGGCAATGCTGTTTTCAGGAGGCACGCCGGTGTCGTCCATGGCGTGAACGAGGAATGCGGGAGGCGTTTCGGTGCTTACTTGGAGTTCATTGGAGTAATATCTGATCAGTTCATCTGATTTTTCGGCGCCTAAAAGATTTTCGCGCGAGCCGCCGTGGGCTAGTTCCGCGGTCAGGGAAATGACAGGGTAAATTAAGATCGAGAAATTGGGTTTGCTTTCAGGAGACGCTTTTTCGCCTTTGTTAAAATGCGTTGACAATGTTGCTGCCAGGTGACCGCCTGCCGAGAAACCCATGACACCGATTTTATTCACATCAATGTTCCATTTTCCGGCGCTTTGCCGGATCAGTTTCATCGCTTGCATGGCGTCCATTAGGGGCACTTCATGCTGATGCGTCATTGTTTTTTCGCTTGGTAATCTGTATTTCAGCACAAAAGCAGAAATTCCGCGGTCGTTAAACCACTTGGCAAAATCACTTCCTTCGTGTGAAGCAGCCAGGATTCCATAACCTCCACCCGGGCAGATCATCACCGCTGCACCCGTCGCTTTTTCTTTTGGAACTATAAAAGCGGTCATTGTAGGAACCGAAACACCGCTGATTCTTAGAATGTTGCTTTCGTCGGTCACCGACTTTTCCTCAATAGTATTTGCTTTGAAATTGGGGATTTTGCCTTCCGGCCACAGATTAATCACTTCATTTTGAGCCATGGATTTATCGGGAGTAGCATATAAGGCCAATGCGACCAGGAGACCAATTAGTTTTTTCATCGATTGAAATTTCTAACAATAAGACGGTCCCCAGGCCAATATACCATGTATTTTGATCAGGAAAGTGATTATGGTTTCGCCGGATTGATCATAATATGTGCTCTGTGCGTTCCCGGATCCATAATCCATGGCATACCCGGAACGTCCGGTTTAAGTGGCAAACCCGTACTTTCAGCCGTTGCAAAGGGAATATAAACCACATAGCGGAGGTAACCGTTTTTCAGGTCGCCGCTCGCGCTGTCATAATCATTTTTGGATCCTGAGAATGCAAAAAGCGTGGACGATTGCTTGGGCATCATCAGTTTTCCATCTTTCACTTCCTTTTCACGGATGTCAAAAATTTCCTTCGGGTTTTTGCCTTCCTTAGCCAGCACGCGGCCTCTTTCCATGAATGCATCCAGGCCGGCAAAATAGCAGGAAACGCTTATATCCTCCTTTTTCGGGTCGTCCGCAATGCAAACCATATCATTGTTTCCGGCACGAAGCACTTTGAAAGAACCGTCAGCAGCATAGCCGTACACTTTTGCGCCTTCGCGTTTGTCGGCAGGCGCAGCCAGCACAGCCGTCTTGATTTGGATTTCGGGGGATAAAACAGCCGTTTGACCCATTGCCTGCGCGGCGAGCAAGAGAGAAATTGCGGAAAAAAAAGTCTTGTTCATGGTAGTAAATGACAGGTGGTTTGTCTCTTATATGCTTAAAATTAGCAATCTTTATTTAAGATTTGTACAAATCTTTTCCGCATTACAGACTGTAATTGATCAACCCCATGAACTTTAAAAAAACGCTGATGCTGTTTCCGGCGGGATGTCTGATGGCAAGCCTGATGATCGCTTCTTACCAGCACGTTAATCTAAGCACTTTTCAAAGTTCAAAGCTGGACAGCTTGTATAAGGACCTCACAGAAGCACAAAAACGCTCTCCGAAATACGCAGTAGCAGGCCTTTCCGTAACCAACGGACTGGAAGCTACGCTTTTTGCCTCAGAACCAACCATTACCAATCCCACCAACATTGATGTGGACCATTTGGGGCGGGTTTGGGTTTGCGAAGCGTATAATTACCGGCCGGCGATCAATGGTAACCCTACCAAAAATGAGGGTGACCGCATCCTGATCATGGAGGATTCGGATGGCGACGGCAAATCAGATAAAACGACCGTTTTTTATCAGGGCAAAGAAATCAATTCTCCGCTTGGCATCTGGGTGATGGGCAATCGTGTTGTCGTTTCTCAAAGTCCGTATGTTTGGCTTTTTACGGATGAAAACAATGATGGAAAAGCTGATAAAAAGGAAGTTATTTTCGAAGGAGTTGGCGGCGAGCAGCACGACCACGGCATGCACGCATTCATTTTTGGGCCGGATGGGAAGTTATATTTCAATTTTGGAAACGAGGGAGGACATTTATTGGATGGAAAAGGAAATCCTGTGATTGGAAAAGATGGTCGGCCTATTGATTTCAAAAAATTAAAACAGGGAATGGTATTCCGCTGCGATCCCGATTTCAAAAATATTGAGGTTTTGGGTAACAATTTCAGGAACAATTATGAAGTCGCTGTGGATAGTTACGGCACTATGTGGCAGTCAGACAATGATGATGACGGCAACAAAGGCGTGCGCATAAACTATGTAATGCAATATGGCAACTACGGCTATACAGATGAAGTTACGGGCGCCGGCTGGCGTGCAAACCGCACGAATATGGAAGATTCGGTTCCTTATCGCCATTGGCATTTGAATGATCCGGGCGTAGTTCCGAATTTGCTGCAAACAGGCTCAGGGTCGCCTACGGGTATGATTGTGTATGAAGGCACGCTTCTGCCCAAAGAATTTCAAAATCAAATGATCCATTGCGAGCCGGGCCATAATGTGGTTCGTTCTTATCCGGTTCAAAAATCAGGCGCTGGTTATACCGCCAAAATCGTGAATGTGGTTGATGGTAAAAGGGATCAATGGTTCCGCCCGTCCGACGTCTGCGTCGCACCCGATGGCTCCCTCATCGTTTCCGACTGGTATGATCCGGGCGTAGGCGGCCACCAAGCAGGTGACCAAAGCAGGGGCAGGCTATACCGAATTGCACCTGCAAACACACGCTACCAAATCCCGAAGACAGACTTAACAACTGCAAACGGTGCTGTGGAAGCACTGCAAAGCCCGAATCTTTCCGTTCGTTATCAGGCCTGGACGGCTTTGAATCAAATGGGCGAAAAGACAATTCCTTCATTGGAGAAGCTTTTTAAAGACAAAAAAGCAAGCGACCGGATGCGTGCGAGAGCATTATGGTTACTTAGCAAATGGCCTGCTTCCAGCAAAAAGAACATTGATATAGCCATTAAAGACGCTAATCCTGATATGCGGATTGCAGCATTGCGTGCTGCAAGTGAGTTGAAAGATGTGGACATTACCAATTACATTAGTTTGTTGGTCAAAGACGCCGAACCTCAGGTAAGAAGAGAATGCGCATTAATCCTCCATCATAACCAATCTCCAAAAGCACCTGCATTATGGGCTGAGCTTGCATTGCAATACGATGGCAAAGATCGTTGGTATCTGGAAGCATTAGGCATTGGAGCCGACAATCAGTGGGACTCGTTTTTCAAAGCCTGGCAGGCCAAAGCGGGTTCTAATGTAATAGCAACACAGGCTGGAAAAGACATCGTTTGGCGTTCACGCGGCAAAGAATCTGTTCCCTTGCTGGCTTCTCTTGCCGGTGATCCTAAAACCGATCTGAAAAGCAGGCTGCGTTACTTCCGTGCCTTTGACTTTAACCCCGCGGCAAATGAGAAGTCAATGGCCCTTTTGCAAATCATGAAGGGAAATTCTCCTGAACAAACACAGGTAAATGAGCTGGCACTGCGCCATTTGGATCCGTCATTTGTGAAGCAAAATGCGGAAGCAATGGCCTCGCTCAAAAAGTTGCTTGATTCGTCGTTCGGAACGCCTGCATATCTTGAATTGGTAAGCAAGTACGAACTGGAATCGGAAAACGCCAGGTTGCTGGATATGGCGATAAATCAATCTGCAACGAGGACCCGACCGGCCGCGGCAATGCAGTTGATGAAACAAGGAGGCGGAAAAATGGTTTGGGAAGTTATCAAGGGCGCTGATGTTGCCAAAAGCGAGGGGATTGTGTCGGCATTGAGAGGCGTAGGAAGCAAGGAATCATTGGAAATACTGCAAACAGTTGCATTAGATAATCAATATCCGGCTGGCTTACGTACAATTGCTGCGCGGTCTTTGGGTGGAACGATGAATGGTGAAGATCAGGTTTTGGCATTGTTGAAAGACGGCAAGCTAAGCGGCGAGCAGAAAGCCGCGGCTGTAAAAGGGTTAAGCGGAGCATGGAGAAAATCAGTCAAACTCGAAGCCGCAAAATACACCGACGGAGCAACCGTAGCAGCCGCAAAACATCCTCAGGTGAGTGAACTGATCGGAATGAAAGGTGATTTGTCCAAAGGAAAGCAAGTATTTACGTCCTACTGCTCGGTTTGCCATCAGGTAAATGGCGAAGGGATGGATTTTGGTCCGAAACTTTCTGAAATAGGAAGCAAATTGCCCAAAGAGGCGCAGTATGCGGCTATTTTTGAGCCTAGCGCAGGAATTGGCTTTGGTTATGAAGGCTTTGAAATAACATTAAAAGACGGTTCGACCGTCTCAGGAATCGTAGCCAGCAAAACAGAGACCGACTTGATCCTGAAATTCCCGGGCGGCTCAACCCAGGAATATAAAATGTCCCAGGTAAAATCGATCAAACAGCTCAACGATTCCATGATGCCCGCTGGCTTGCAGGACGCCATGAGTACGGAGGAACTGGTTAGTTTGGTTGATTATTTGAGTGGGTTGAAGAAGAAGTAAGCTGGATAATGGTCGCACTAGCTAGCGAAATTTTCTTAAATTTGATCTATGACAACAATCAAAATAGAAATAGAACAGGAAAATGATGTGTCACTTCTGAAAAAGGTGCTGACTGAGCTTGGCTTCAAATTTATTTTGGAGAATGAGGATTTAGAGTCCAGCGAACTCAGTGAGCGGGAAATGATTGGAATTAATGCCGGTCTTCAAGATGTGCAAGAAGGTCGTGTTTTTAGCCATGAATACGCCAAAAGCCGCATCGAAGACAAGATTTCGCAGCTTCGGGTGAAGTATGGAAGTTAGTCTAAGGTTAGAGTGGTCGGAACGGGCTATCTTGGATTATGAAAACCTGACCGAGTATTTATTCTTCAAATGGGGAGAGACTATCACACTAAAAGTTCTGTCTGAAATCGACCACCAAATCAGCAGAGTTGCGAAATATCCAGAGCAATTCCCGATAGTCAGTAAGCCAGTCGAAATTCGAAAGTGCGTCGCTTCTTCGCAAACTTCAATATTCTTCGTTGTGAAACCCCAAAGCATCTATCTCCTTTCCATTTTTGACAATCGTCTGGATCCTGACAAGCATCCTAGTTAGGAAGTAAAACTAGTTAGCAATAAATCCCCCATTCTTTTCAAACTTCATTTCGTTATTCAGGAAACATCAGGTAATTTTATACGTTATTTGAGTAACCTGCATCATCAAATTTTGTTTTGAAACAATTCAATTTTACTAAGTCTGCATTACTAATTGCAGTTAATACCGTTCTTCTCCATTTTTGCGGTTTTTGTCAACTTCCTGATTCATTAGTAGTTACCAATCATGATAGCGTATACGCTACGCTTTCTGAACCTGAAAAGAGATTTTCCCGGAATGCAGTGCTAGGCCTCAAAGTTGCGGATGGCCTGGAAGCATCATTGTTTGCATCAGAACCGGATGTGATCAACCCCATTAATATTGATGTGGATCACCGGGGGCGCGTTTGGGCTTGTGAAAGCTATAATTACCGTCCGGCTGTGAATGGCAAATCGGAGCTTGGCCAAGGTGACCGCATTGTGATCATGGAAGACAAGGATGGTGATGGCAAGTCTGATGTGACCAAGGTTTTCTACCAGGGTCCGGAGCTGAATGCACCTTTGGGCATTTGGGTGATGGGCAATATGGCAGTCGTTTCGCAAAGTCCGTATGTGTGGCTTTTTACAGACACAAACGGCGACGACAAGGCAGATAAAAAAGAAATTTTGTTCAAAGGAATCGGTGGCGCGCAAAGCGATGCCGGTGTTCACGCTTTTGTGTTCGGGCCGGATGGAAAGTTCTATTTCAATTTCGGAAATGCCGGAAGACAGCTTGTGGACGGCCAGGACAGGCCATTGCTCGACAAATACGAAAGGCCCATCGATTTCAGACAATTCAAGCAAGGAGTTGTTTTCAGGTGTGATCAGGATTTTACCAAAGTCGAAATATTAGCAGAAAATTTCCGGATCGGGTTTGAAGTTGCTGTCGATAGTTTCGGAACCATGTGGCAGTCGGATCAGGAAGAGCCTGGGAATGGTGGTGACCGGGTTTCCTATGTGATGGAAAACGGAAATTTTGGCTATATAGATGAAATGACGGGCGCCAGCTGGCGTTTGAACCGTACCAATCTGGAAGACGAAATCCCCCGCAGGCATTGGCACCAGAATGACCCTGGCGTTGTGCCGAATTTGATTGAAACGGGTTCTGGTTTCCCGATGGGTATCACTGTATACGAAGGTAATTTGCTGCCCAGGCGTTACTGGGAGCAGGTTTTGCTCGCAGATGCAGGTCAGCAAAACGTCAGCGGATTTCCGGTTGTTAATGATGGTGCAGGATATAAATCAACAGGCATTCTTCCGATTGTAGAAGGAACGCGTGACAAATGGTTCAGGCCAACGGATGTTTGCGTGGCACCAGACGGCTCGCTCATCATTTCCGACTGGTATGATCCGATCGTTGGTTCGCATAAAATGAAGGACCGGAGCCGTGGCCGGATCTTCCGTGTAGCACCCACAGGCACGCCTTACAAAATTCCTGTCTTCGACTTAAACATTCCTGAACAGGCCGTACAAGCATTGCAAAGCCCCAACTTGTCCATGCGTTATATGGCCTGGAATGCTTGCGTAAAGCATGGCTGGCAAGCTGAACCTTATCTGGAACAGCTTTTTCGCTCCATAAGCGTGAGTCCAAGGTTAAGGGCGCGGGCATTGTGGGTGTTGAACCGCATTGAAGGTTTCAATTACAGGAGCCTTGACATTGCATTCAGGGAAATGAACCCGAATTTGCGCATCACAGCATTGCGTGCGGTCAGGCAACGTAACAGCGATCCTACGGAATACATTAAGCGCCTCACTGCCGATCCCGATCCGCAGGTAAGAAGAGAATGCGCATTGGCAATCAATCACAACCATACTTATGAGGCTTTGGATGTTTGGCTGCAACTCGCTAAGCAGTACAAAGGCAACGACCGTTGGACGGTGGAAGCATTGAGCATTGGTGCTTATGACCAATGGGAGCGGATTTTTCCAGCCTGGCTATCCAGGGTTGGATCAAACCCGGTTGCGACGAATGCGGGCAAAGACATTGTTTGGCTGGCAAGAACCCGGCAAGCGATCCCGTATCTGACGCAGGCAGCTTCGGACACAAGTGTAAGTTTCAAAAGCCGGTTGCGTTACTTCCGGGCGTTTGACTTTTTCCATGCAGGTTACGAAAAGTCACAAGCATTGCTGAACGTGATGACGGTAAATTCGTCAGACCGCATTGAGGTGAGCAAATTGGCATTGCTGCATTTGGATAAATCATTCGTTACCAACTCGCAGCAGGGACTAACCGCATTGAACAGGCTCCTCGATGAAACTTATGGGACGGAACATTACATCGACCTGATGACACGCTACGAGCTGGAATCGGAGATGGACAGGTTGTTTAAAATGGCTTTGGATAAATCCGATGAAGTTGTTGGCCGGGACGCGGGCGCATTGCTGCTCGAGCAAGCGGGCATTTCCTATGTTACCCAAAAGCTTGGAAGCCTGAATGAAGCTAAAAAGTCGGCGCTTTTGGCATCCATACAAACAGTAGGAAGTCCTGAATCGGTTTATTTGCTTCGAAACACTGCTTTGGATGCCAACGAATCGGCATCGGTCCGTAAAAATGCTGCCAAATATCTTGGCGCCAGCTGGCCTGGTGAAGAGGCGGTTGTGAAATTGCTTCGGGAAGACCGTGTGGCCGGGGATGTAAAAGAGGCGGCTTTATTGGGCGTGAAAAATGCATTCAGAGAGGAGATCAAAGTGCAGCTCGCGCCTTATTTTCCAAAGCCTGAGGAAGATAAACTCGCCGATCCTACAAAAGCGGATAGCAAAAAAGAAAGGAAAAGAAAGCGCAGGAGAAGCTAGGAATGCAAGTTTCCGGGCTGGCTTGCGGTATATTTAATTGCGCTGCATCTTTACATTTCTAAACAAAACTTAAAGAAATATGCTCCGCAGAAATTTTGTAAAATCTTCCCTTGGTCTGGCTGGTGCAGCAATTGCAGCAGGAGATGCTTTCGCGACCGCGCCAGAGGCTAAAAATAAATTTAAGCTTAAATACGCATCCCACTTCGGCATGTTTCAGAACAGCGCCGGAAAAGATGTGATTGATCAGCTGAAATTTATGGCTGACCAGGGTTTCATGGCAATAGAAGATAATGGCATGATGGGCAGGCCCGTGGAGCAACAGGAAGCCATTGCCAAAGAAATGACCCGCCTGGGTATGGAAATGGGCGTTTTTGTGGTGGATAAGGGTGGAAACGGAGCCAATACATTAGCAGCAGGCAAGCAGGAATACATTGATATTTTCTTGAATGGCTGTAAAAAAGCAGTCGAAGTCGCCAAGCGCGTCAATGCGAAATGGATGACGGTTGTGCCGGGCGATTTTGAAAGAAATTTACCAATTGGCGTTCAAACCGGTCACGTAATCGATGCATTGCGCAGAGGTGCGGAAATACTGGAGCCGCACGGTTTGGTAATGGTTTTGGAGCCGCTAAGTGATTCGCCAAACCTGTTCCTGAGAACTTCCGACCAGACGTACGAAATATGCCGAGGTGTTAACAGCAAGTCCTGCAAGATCCTCTACGACATTTACCACATGCAGAAAAATGAAGGACGCCTGCTTTACAACATTGACAGGACGTGGAGCGAAATTGATTATTTCCAGATAGGCGATGAACCGGGCCGTAAAGAGCCGACAACAGGTGAAATCAATTACAAAAACATTTTCAAATACATTTACGACCGTAGTAAAAAGGAAAACAAATCCTTCATTATGGGCATGGAGCACGGTAATTTTTCACCAGGCAAAGCAGGAGAAGAAGCGCTTATTAAGGCGTATGTGGAGAGCGATAGTTTTACGATTTAGGCTGTCGGCAATCGGCTGTCGGCAATTGGCTATCAATTTAGATATTGAAAAAAATAAAAACCCGGAGAGTAGCGAATACTCTTCGGGTTTCTTCATTGCCGACAGCCGACAGCCGACAGCCGACAGCCGACAGCCAATTACAATACAACAACTGAATTTTCAGCAGTCTCGTCAACGCCAGCAGCAACGTATTTGTCTGCTGCCCAGTCGTTTTCCCATTTCGCGTCGTCAAGAATGTAACGGAATTGATATTCGCCGGAAGCCAGTTCAAGACTGGTTTTGAATGAGCCGTCTTTTTGCTTTTTCAATTCGATTGCTTCCTCAGGGTTCCATCCGTTGAACTCACCAACCAATGCAACTTTTTTTGCTTCAACTGCTGCTTCTGCGGGAACTGTAAATGTTACTTTGTAGACTGATTTACTTTTTACAAATTGCTTTGTTAATGCCATGATTATGTAGTGTTAAATAGTTGATGCGACAAATATACAATCAAAAATTATTCAAATCAATGAATATCAATATTATAAAGGAAATTGATCTTTGAATAATCATAATTAAACGTCATAATGCATTTTTTTATTCTCTATTTAACCAACTTTTACCGCAACGTATAGCGCATCCCGAGGAAGCCTCTGATGCCTTGATTAGGCGCAAAAACGTAGGACGGATCAAACGTCAAACGATAAGGATTATCGGGCGTTGCGATCACCTGACCGTTGTTGTCAAACTGCACATTTTTATCAAACGGGTCGTTTGAGCGCGCAATCGAGTTGGCGGGAGGCGTAAAATTCAGTAGGTTTTTTACTCCGCCATAAATTTCCAGACCGTTGCCGAACTTCTTGGTAACCTGTATATTTTGTAACGACCAAACCGGCGAAATTCTTGCGCGCGGATCCTCTTCGCTCAGGACGGGAAGCCGCATAGGGCCATAAATATTTCCGGTGTAATCAAATGATATGCCGGATTTCTGAAACTCATAGGAAACAGACCAGACGCCCGTATATTTTTCAGTCAGCACAGGACGGAAACGGACGCCATTTTCCTTTTGAAAATTCTCCATGTAAGTTGCGCCGGCAATAATTTTCAGCGGAAAAGGGAAGTTGAAATCGAGGTTCAGGTTGACGCCTTTTGAAACCGCATAACCATCCAAATTGTCGTAAATGATCTCGTTGGGATTGGTGTCGTAATCAGGGAGAATCCGGTTGGTAAAATGCGTGTAAAAAATAGAAGCGTCCAGGCCGATAAACGAACTCCCGGTAACAATCTTTTTGACAACATTTAAATTAACATTCCAGCTCTGTTCCGGATCCAGCGCCTCTTTCACAATAACCTGCCGCGAACCCGTCAGCGCTGCATGGTCCTCTGTAAACAAGTTCACGATCCTGAATCCACGGCCCACATTCAGCCGGACCACATCCGTTTGGTTAAACTTGTATTTATAAGCGAGTCTCGGCGTGAAAATGCTTCCATGACGGCTGTTATAGTCATATCTGGCGCCTAACAATAATGCATGTGCCCCTGCCTTGATCTCGTCCTGAATGAAAATTCCGGGAAGTAATATTTTGTCAGGATGGTCTTTGCCGTCCAGAAAACGGGTGGCGGTGGTGTTGTCATTATAAAATGTGTAGCGGAAAGGTGTCCCAAAAAGCAGGTTATGGCGGCCAATTTCCTTATCCCACAAAAGCTGCGCAAATGCAATTTTCTGGTCTGCATTAAAAATTACATTTCCATATGTAGAATTCTGGTTATGGGAGCTGAAAGAATATTGCAATGTTACTTTTTCGGACATGGGAAGTTGGTAAGTTCCTAAGACTTCAAAGCGTTTTGTATAAATGCTTTCTCCATAAACTTCGTTTCCGCCGCGAAATGTCTTGTTCCAATTCATCTGCCCGCCCCAGCGATCTTCATAATAGTATCGTGCTGCGATGCTCGCCTGGCGGTTATTTTTTCTGTTAAACGACCATTTGTTGAAAACTGAAATACGATTCTGTAATGTCAGATCCGTGAAGCCGTCTTTGTTGTTGTCAATGGGATTTTGATAATTGAAATAACTCACACCCAGCAACGCACTGGCCTTT
The DNA here is from genome assembly GCF_022869785.1 of Dyadobacter chenwenxiniae. Classification (NCBI taxonomy): domain Bacteria; kingdom Pseudomonadati; phylum Bacteroidota; class Cytophagia; order Cytophagales; family Spirosomataceae; genus Dyadobacter; species Dyadobacter chenwenxiniae. Next base: position 6,466,441 of record NZ_CP094997.1, read on the forward strand.
GAACCAGCTGTTAATTTCACGCCCAGGTCCACATTGTAATCCAGCCAGGAAGTGCTGAATGCATCCGCAGAAAATATAGGCGCTTTGGAAGGATTTTTTGTGATAATGTTGATCAAGCCACCGACCGCTTCCGAGCCATAAAGTGTTGAAGCCGGGCCTTTTACAATTTCAACTCTTTCGATCAGGCTGTTTGGGATTCCCGACAAACCATAAACTGTGGAAAGTCCGCTGACCATGGGCATGCCATCGATAAGCACCATCGTATACGGGCCTTCCAGTCCGTTGATGTGGATGTCGCCCGTACTGCAAACATTGCAATTCAGCTGCGGGCGCACGCCGTTTACATAGCTAAGGCCTTCAAAAATGCTTGGAACGGGGTTTTTGTAAATAAATTTTGCCGTGATAATGTCAACCGGCACTGGGCTGTCCAATTTGGAAACCTCTTTCATCGTGCCTGTAATGACCACTTCATCCAACGAATTCGCACCGGATTTCAACACGAAATCGCGGATCAGGTCTTTTTCAATGCGCACATTCTTCTCCGTAATAGAGGGCATGGAGATAAAGCTCACACGGATGGAATAGTTTCCGTTTGGTATGCCTGCTATTTTATAATGCCCCAGAGAATCGGCCGTTGCACCGGTTTTTAATTCATTAATATAAACCGACGCACCAAATGCTGCACTGCTGCCGTCTTCCAGGATCACCTTCCCGGAAAGTGTGTGCTGCGCAAGAATGGGCAGAGAGATGGTGTATAACAGCAATAGTATGAGTGACTTCATGTATACTTAATCTTATATTTAATTTGTCCTGAATATTAATTTAGACAAATCTAAAAATATAACTTGACAAACAACAAATAATAATTCGATTCATAAAAGTTTTTTTTGAAACTATCCCGCCCCGACTTTCAGTTAAACAAATTGCTATGAACCGGAAAGATTTTCGTATCATTTCCGCTTATTGAATAACCCATCATAACTATGCTGAAAAAATTTTTGAAACCAATTAAGCTTCCGGCGCAGGCAGACTGGGGCGTTCTGATCTTGCGCGTTGGATTTTCGCTGCTCATGCTCACACACGGATATGCGAAGCTGCAAAACCTTTTGGCAGGTGATCATTCGTTTGCAGATCCGATCGGGATCGGTGAGGAGTTGTCGCTTTATCTGACGATAGGCGCAGAGTTTGTTTGCTCAATTCTGGTGATTCTTGGACTGTTTACCAGGGCGGCACTCATTCCATTGATCATCACAATGATCGTGGTTTCCTTTATTGTTCACGGGGCAGATCCGCTAGCCGACAAGGAACATGCACTGTCGTTCCTGATTGCATATGTTACATTGTTTCTGACCGGTCCGGGAAAAATGTCGGTGGATAGTGGTCTTTATAAATAAATAAAAAAAAGCGTTTCCGGTTCTGGAAACGCCTTTTTTATGCTATTGTGACCATTGGGTTGGAGAACGGTCCCAGCGGTGGGTTTTGAGCTTTTCCGCCAGTTGCGGGTCAAATAATTTTCCATCACTTGCCGACACATTTGATCTCACGTGCGGCAATTTGCGCATGCCGGGGATGGTGGTATGCACGTCCGGGTTGTTCAATATAAACCTTAATGCGAGTTCGGGCATCGTCATTCCTTCGGGAATATCTGCTTTTAACGCTTCGGCATGATCCACACTTGAATTCAGGTTTTCCGGCACAAAGTAGGTGGAACGCCAGTCGTCGGCCGGGAATGTCGTTTCTTTGGTTAATGTGCCTGTCAATGTGCCTTCATCAAACGGAACGCGGGAAATAACGCCAATATCCAGTTTTTTGCAAAGCGGGAACAAATTGTCTTCCGGCGCCTGGTCGAAAATATTGTAAATAACCTGAACAGCGTCTATTAAGCCGGTTTCAAGTGTTTTCAACACATTATCCGGTTCCCAGCGATTCACGCTGATGCCCCAACGTTCCACTTTTCCTTCCTGTGTCAATTTCTGGATCGCTTCTTTCCACTCATCTTCCTCTGCCCAGCTATCTTCCCAGACATGGAATTGAAGCAGGTCAATGCGTTCCGTACCCAGGTTTTTAAGACTTTTCTCGGTGTATTCAACAATGTAATCGGCGGGAAAAACATCTTTCAGGGAAGAGTCCGGCCTGGACGGCCATTGGCGATTTTTTGGCGGGATTTTTGTGGCAGCGTATAGCTTGCGGTCCGGATAACGGCGGATCAGGTCGCCGAGGATGCGCTCGCTCAGGCCCTCGCCGTAACCCCAGGCAGTGTCAAAGAAATTTACGCCCGATTCAACTGCCAGATTAAGCGAGTCATCTGTTTCTTTGCGGTCGGAGCCGGTCCAGCCTGCAAGTCCCCACATTCCATAACCTATTTCGCTGATCTGCCAGCCACTACGCCCAAAACGACGGTTTTGCATTGTTATGTAAATTTAGTGTTCGTGGATTAAAGCCAGGGATTGCGTCTTTTTAATGTATTAGAAATACATTTGTGGGATTTTAAGTTCAGAAAGCCAAGATAACATTCTTCAATTAAACTGATCAGTGGGACACAAAGGGTCAATGGTAAATGCATTGTTGATGACAGTAAAAAGAATCGCCGGAATTGTCCTGATCCTCAGCATTTCCGGTTGGATCAGGGAAGACGAACCTTCCGAAAAAATGAAAGAATACTGCGCTGCATTTAATCAGATCCAGCTGGATATCCGGGATAATGTGATCTCTCCCGATTCTGGGCGACTGGCTTTTCGCACGGTGATGCAGCAAATAAGAAGTGAATACAAGCGGGACACGTGCCGGGTCATTGACTCGTCCTATTTTGTTTATCCGATTAAAGGTTACACAGCGCGTGAATCCGTCGGAGGCCGCGGAAGGGGTTATCGCGGCGAGGGCTTTGATCTTTTCGACAACAATGTGCGGGGGAGCCATCCTGCGCACGACCTGTTCATCAAAGACAAAGATCAGGATAACCTGGACGATCGAACCTGGAAACCTGTTGATATTCTGTCATTTACCTCGGGAATTGTGGTGGCAACGGAAACGGGCTGGAAATACAACAGCGAATTCCGGGGCGGTAACTGGATCTGGATTTACGATCCCTGTCTCGAAGGCCTTTTCTACTACGCGCATAACAACATGGTCGAAGTGCAGCCCGGGCAATGGGTGAATGCCGGTGATAAAATCGCTGAAATGGGGCGCTCCGGTTACAATGCTTACCAAAAGCGATCCCCCACGCACCTGCACCTGATGTATCTGCAACTGGATGAATACGCCATGCCCGTCCCTGTCAACACTTACGACTGGATGCTCATGTCAACGGTGAAGGATGGTTTCGTTTTGGAATGATTGGGATTGATGCTATTAATTAATAAATTGTAGCTCACTCAATTACTATTCCTATAAACGATATTTTATGAACAATCGCCGGTCCTTTTTCCGAAAGAGCGCGGCCATTGGCTTTGGTGCTTTTGGTCTTAATAGTCTTTACAACGAGCTGCACGCCGAAAGTTTCAGTGAAGCCGAGAAGCTTTGGAATGATAACAGTGCGGACAATGAAGATTACTGGTCGGTGATCCAAGATGCTTACACGGCGAGTAAAAGCGACATCATTATCCTCAACAACGGCGGCGTCTCGCCGTCGCCGATTGCGGTGCAGGAAGCTTTGGAAAAATACAATAAAGCCGCTGCACAGGGTCCTTCCTATTATATGTGGCGGATCATAGATAAAGGCCGAGAACCACTCCGGCAGCGTCTGGCCAGGCTAGGCGGTTGCGATGCAGAAGAAATAGCGATCAATCGGAATGCAACGGAGGCGCTGAACACGATTATTTTCGGTTTGCCGCTCGACAAAGGCGATGAGATCATTGGCACTATTCAGGATTATCCCAACATGATCCAGGCATGGAAACAAAGGGAAATGCGCGACGGGTTGGTCTACAAGCAATTAACATTTGATTTCCCGATTGAAAATGACGAGCAGATTGTAAAGGCATTTGCTGACGCCGTTACGCCAAAGACCAAAATTATTCACGTAACGCACATTATCAACTGGGTAGGGCAAATCATGCCGGTGAAAAAGATCTGCGACATGGCGCATAGCAAAGGTATTGAGGTGGTTGTGGATGGCGCGCATACATTCGGGTTGCTGGATTATAAAATCCCCGACCTCGATTGCGATTATTTTGGGACCAGCCTGCACAAGTTTTTGAGCGCGCCCGTAGGAAGCGGCATGATGTGGATTAAAAAAGAGAAAATTGAGAAAATATGGCCGTTACTATGCAACAGCCAACCAAAAAGTAAGGATATCCGCAAGTTTGAAACATTAGGGACACGCAGTTTTTGCATTGAGCAAGCCATTGGTGAAGCCATTAATTTCCAGGAGGGCATCGGTTCCAAAAGAAAGCAGGAAAGAGTGCATTATTTGAAAAAATACTGGGCAGAGAAAGCACTGCAGATTCCGGGCGTGAAGATCCATACATCGCTGAAACCGGAGTATTCCTGCGCCATAGCAGGCGTGAGCATTGATGGGATGAAGCCCGAGGAACTGGATAGTAAGCTCATGAAAGATCACCAGATCCATACGGTGGGCATTAATTGGGAAAACATTCATTGTGTGCGGGTTACACCTCATGTTTATACCAAAATCAGTGACCTGGATAAATTGGTCGGGGCGCTGGAAAAGATTGCCAAGAAGGCCTGATCATACATTTCGCCAAAATTTAGAGCGCATAACCTGCACGCATTGAGGCGGGTTATGTTTTTTTTTTATAGTATAAATGGCTCTGGACCGTTTATCGTAGATAAGGATTTTAAAGTCGGTAAATTCAACCATTCGAACGCATTAAGCTTTTTATCGGAGGCTTAAATCTTTATTTTTGATATCATCAGCTAAAAACCTAATCAAATGACGCAATTACGAAAGGGTTCTTTCCTCAAAAGGGCCAAAGATATAAGCATCAGCAGCGCATTGGCACTCACCATTTTATCGTCCGGGATCGGAATGACGGGATGCGGTTCCAATGAAGACGAAGAAGCTTACAGTTACGAAGAGACCAATTATTCCAAAGGCATCCGCTCGCACATTAAGGAGGTTAAGCCCGGAGAATTCAAGATTACAGATGAAGAAAGCGTGGAAGCAGACAAGTCCGTTGCCATTGTCACTTATCTCGATGGCCACACCGATTCGCTGAGCACAGCCGCAGCCAAAGCGTTGATCGACGATGAAATCCGCAATAACCAATCTTCCGTGGGGCACCATAGCGGCCTGTCTACCATGCTTTTATACGGCGGGATGGGGTATATGCTTGGAAGAAGTTCCAACAATGCCTACATGAACAACTATCGTGGAAACGGCAGTGCCGCCAGAGGATTTTACGCAGATCCTAACGCTTATAACAAGTCGCAAGGCGCTGTGCAGCAGGCCAATGCTTCCCGTACGACCCGCATGGTGACTTCCCGTCCCAAAGGCGGCAGAAATGGTTTCTTCGGACGTTCCTCAGGCAGAAGCGGAGGTTAAAATCAGGATTATGATCAAATTAAAATCGCTTCCCAATCACCCGGAACAGGGGCTACAAAAAGTGGGCTGGGATTGGATGCTGGGTGCCGACACAGCTCCTTATGTGGTGAGCGACGTGGTAGTCGTTAACGAGGAGCAGGCTGTTCAATATTACGAGGCTGCCGGAACATTGTATGAAATGTTGGTTGAAGCCGGGCAATATGCCATTGATAACCAGCTTTATAAAGAAATGGGCATTCCGGAAAACCTAAGAGAACTGATCGAGCTCTCCTGGCAGGACGACCGTCATATTCACCTGTATGGTCGATTTGATTTGGCTGGCGGGATTGATGGTGAGCCGGTTAAACTTATCGAGTTCAATGCGGACACAGCGACTTGCATTCCTGAAACGGCCGTTGTGCAATGGGCACATTTGCGCATGAACGGGCTCGACGAATCCCAGCAGTTTAACACGCTTTACGAGACGCTGGTAAACCAGTTCCGTTATCTTAAAGATGCCAATAACGATCTGGACGCTTCCATTTTGTTCTCTACGATGCGCGGTTACCCGGAAGACGATACCAATGTGGCGTTACTCACGGAAGCGGCACGCGAAGCTGGCTTTGATACGGATTTCGCTTATATCGAGGAAGTTGAGTTTTCAAATGGTGAAGGTATTTTCAAAATGGTGCCCGATTCCAACGACTTTCTGCGGTTTGATTTCTGGTTCAAGCTCGTGCCCTGGGAATACATTGGAAATGATGAGCCGGAACTGGCTGGTATGCTTACAGAAATTGTCAAAAACCGAAAAGCTGTCATCCTTAACCCTGCCTATACGCTTTTATTTCAGTCGAAATATATTTTAAAAGTCCTGTGGGACCTTTATCCCTATCATCCGCTGCTGCTGCAAACCGAGCGATATGCATTGCCGCATAAAAAGTCGGTTCGGAAAGTGCTTTTTGGTCGCGAAGGGGCTAACGTTTCTATCCTCGAAAAGGGCGGGGAAGTGTTGGAAACCGTGGAAGGAGAATATGATGACCAGCCCAAGATCTATCAGGAATATCTCGAATTCCCTATCGACGGGGCGGGAAATTCGTATCAGGCGGGCATCTTCTACGCAGGCGAGGCGTGCGCGCTGGGCTTTCGCCGGGGTGGAAAAATACTGGATAACAAGGCACAATTTGTCGGTCATCTGGTTGACTAATCCTCTGAAAGTGACCGCATACTAACTGAGGCGACCGTTTGCTCATCTTTTTAGGAAAAAATCATTTTGTCTGGCAAAGTTTGTAATGCTGTTGATGGGGCGTTGGTATAGATATTATGCAAGATGCAAACGAGCACATCAGCGCATTCCGAAAATTCTTAAACAAAGCCAGTCATGATACACGAGAAAATTTTTCAATTAAAAAGCGGACGAGAAGTTAAAGTCATAGTAAAAGGTTACTTTCTGCACGACAATCCACAACGCAGCACAGAATATGAAATATTGATCAGGGAGCCGAAAGAAAAATACTTCCGCGCACCGATAGGCATTAATCATCCGCAGTTTTGGAAACTCAAAAGGCTGGCGACGCAGCAAGCTAAGTTACTCGTGATGGAATACAGCGGGATCACACAGCGACAAGTTAATCAAGCAGTTAACGAATTTAATACCGTATTGAGTTTTCCCGCAGCACATATAGGACTGCAATTTGAAAGGGAATTAGTATAAAACTCAATCACATTTATGGTTTGCAAAAAGACAACCACAGTTTCGGTGCAAATCAACTTCTCTTCGGATTTTCACTTGTAAAGCGGGCGGATAACTATCATTTCAGATGAAGTTGTTTTGCCCGCTTTTGTATTTTTGGCGATTCGCTGCTTGATTCACTCAGGACAATTTCCGCTTCTCACAACTTGTTGCTCTATTCTTAATCTTATCTGTTAATAAATAAGATTAAAAAGTGCCCATGAGATGCTTTTGACGTTGGCTTATCGCCAATACTTAACGTTATTAAAAGTCATGCAAACCAATTTCAGTGCACAAGTTGCAATTATCACAGGAGCGGCCTCGGGCTTAGGACTTGTGATTGCCCATAAGCTCTTGAATGAAGGAGCTTATGTCGGCCTTTTTGATCTAAACATTACCGGCCTCCGTGAAGAGTTCACGGGTCATCCCGACAAGGAAGAGTTTGTCAGTGTGGATGTTACAGACGAGGAAATGGTGGGAAAAGCCGTGAAGCAGATCATAGCCCGCTTTGGGAAAGTTGACATTTTGATCAACTGCGCCGGTATTACGGGCGCAACCAATGTAAAAAGTCATGAAGTGGATACAGACAACATTAGAAAGGTGTTCGACATCAATTTCATGGGCAGCTTTTTCACTTCAAAGGCCGTATTGCCGTATATGCTGGCCAATCATTATGGCCGGATTTTACACATTGCCTCCATCGCCGGAAAGGAAGGAAATGCCGGAATGCTGGCTTATTCTGCGTCTAAGGCCGCTGTTATCGGCATGGCCAAAGTCCAGGGGAAGGAATACGCAGAGACAGGGATCACCATTAACGCATTAGCACCAGCAGTTATCGAAACGCCGCTCGTACACGCTATGCCCGAGACGCAAGTAAAATACATGACCGACAAAATCCCGATGCGGCGCTGCGGAACGCTGGAAGAAGCCGCAAATATGGCCGCGTTCATTGTGTCAGCGGAAAATAGTTTTACCACCGGCTTCACCTTCGACCTTTCGGGAGGAAGAGCCACTTACTGATTTTTTTCAAGCTCGACGAAATCTTCACGAACAGGCGTAAAACAATCGATCACTTTGCACTGCGTATGGGCAACAGCGGAATGGGGTGCATGAGATGGAATGTAAGCCGTCATGCCTTTGGTCAGAAGCATTTTTTCGCCATTAATATCAAATTCGAGCTCACCTTCCAGAACGTGGCACCATTGTTCGTGGTGGTGGCTATGTTCTGGCAGGATTGTTCCGCTGTCAATAGTGAAATGGCCGAACGTCATCTTGTCTGAGTGTGAGAGCGTTCCATGGATGCCGTCCCAGATCTTCACATGTTTATTGGTGTTGAAATTTACAAAAGGCATAATAATGTTTGGGTAAGCTGGATATTTGAATTTAAAAATAAGGAAAACGCATGGAGCAGTTTGCTATTCATGTTGCTTTTTATACATTTGTATATTCCGACCGAATTTTAATATTACAACATTGCGCAGGATTTTATCCATATTGCTTTTGGGGTTGCTGCTTTACAACATGGTGGGCTATTCAATAGTTTACCTGTCGGAAGAAACGCATACCATTAGCGAACAGGGAAAAGATCTTATTCATCAGTCGGAAAATTCTCAGAACATTGTGATTAAAGTGCCGGTTGCCGTTCCTTACCAGACAAGCTGGGACGCGCCTGAGCAGGTTGAAGGTCAGATTTTGCATGAAGGGCATTACTATCAGATGAAAAGCCGTCAGCTGATCAACGACACACTTTATGTGCAATGCGAGTTTGACCAGGGCGCCCGCGAACGTTTCAGCGATCTGGCCAACAAAATCAATGATCAGGTGACAGGCAATGTGCCCAATCCGCAGAAGGATCATCATTCAAACATTCTTAAAAACTTTGTAAAAGAATACATGTCCCAGGATAGGAAACATGTGTTTTATTTGCTTGAATGGGCGCCCGCCCAGGAGATCGCCGTTTCTCAGGTGCAGCTTCATTTTTCCGAAAGACAATTTACCATTCCCTCGCCGCCACCCGATCTGGCTTAGTAACATCATTTCATTTTCTCCTTTTCGACTGCATTTCGTCAGAAATGTTGTTTTCAGATTGAATTGAAAATCAGCGTATGATGGCTGTTTTGTTCAATTTGAAACAGGGGAAGAAATCTTTTTACTACTAACAGATTTTTTCAAAATGGCGCATATCACATTGCCCGACGAATCACTTCCGGGGATCGTTGGCCTGTTTAATTTTCGTCCCGAAACAGCTTCTTCACTGCGCTGGCTTGCAGATACCTTGTTACGAGGGGAGTCTCCGCTTACCAGTGGCGAACGCGAACTCATTGCCGCTTACGTTTCCCATCTGAACGACTGCAAGTTTTGCCACATGTCACACGCTTCGGCTGCGATGGCGCACTTGTCTTGTGATCTGGATCAGATCGCCGATATCCGAAACGGATTTCAGGAAATTCCTGTCACGCCAAAACTGCGTGCGCTGCTTAATATCGCTGCCAAAGTGCAGAAAAGCGGTAAAGAGGTTTCGGAAGAAGACGTTGCTGCCGCGCGTGCCGAGGGAGCCATTGACCGCGAAATCCATGATACGGTTTTGATCGCAGCGTCATTCTGCATGTTCAACCGTTATGTGGATGGGTTAGGGACCTGGGCGCCTCAGGAAAATGAGGATTACCGCGAAATGGGACAACGTATGGCCTTCAAGGGTTATATCCCTTCGGTTGAAAAAATTGCTGAATAATTCTTCAAATCATTTTCTTTTAATAGCAATGCCACATATACCATTGCCGGAACATTTGCCGGGAATAACAGGTCTGCTGGAATACAATAAGGAAACCGCCGCGCCCATTCGTGAGCTGACACAGTTCCTTTTGCGTGGTGAATCAACATTAACACCCGGAGAAAGGGAGCTGATCGCGACCATTGTCTCACACAACAACGCATGCAAGTTTTGCACTGCTGCACACACAGCCGCTGCCGATCTGCTGATTGGCAACAACGAAACCTGCGAAATCATGAAGCAGGACATTGATGCCACGCCGGTAAGCGATAAAATGAGAGCATTGCTCAAAATCGCCAAACAAGTTCAGGTGCTGGGAAAAGCGGTGACAAAAGAAGCCATCGCAGAAGCGAAAAATAACGGTGCAACTGACATCGAAATCCACGACACGGTGCTGATTGCCGCCTTGTTTTGCCTGTACAACCGCTATGTAGACGGAATGGCCACCGTTGCGCCATCCAATCCTGAATTCTATCAAGGCCTCGGCCAACGCCTCGTCGACAATGGTTATAACAGATTAGCCAACGGTTACGACCATTTGAAACAACAAAAACAACCCTCGTGAAATCAACTCCTCTATGAAAAGAACTTTACTTTTAATGTTTTCAATCCTCTGCGTTTTGTACATGCAAAATGCAAAGGCACAATCCACGCAACTTTCAGGGCACATTATCGATAATGATAGCCAAAAGCCACTTTCGGGCGTTTCTGTATCTGTTAAGGGAAAAAATACGGGTGCGATCACGAATGCAGAAGGGTTTTTTGAATTAAAAACCAATGTTCCCGCCACGCTGGTCATCTCGCTGATCGGTTATGCGCGTCAGGAGATGGAAGTTGCTTCTGCTCAGGCTATTCATGTGAATCTTGTTCCTGCCGCGGAAGAGCTTAACCAGGTTGTCGTTTCGGCATCGCGGGTGGAAGAGAGCATTTTGCGTTCGCCGGTGAGCATTGAAAAAATGGACTCTCGTGCCGTTCAGCAAACGCCTTCTGCCAACTATTTTGATGGATTGGTCAATATGAAGTCGCTGGATATGGTCACCAGCAGCCTTACTTACAAGCAAATTAATACACGGGGATTCAATACAACAGGCAACAGCCGTTTCCTGCAACTGGTGGATGGTGTTGATAATCAGCCTTCCGGACTTGGTTTTGCGATGGGTAATCTTTTCGGCCCGCATGACATTGATGTGGAAAGCGCAGAATTAATTCCGGGTGCTGCATCTGCGTTATACGGTCCGATCGCATTCAACGGCATGCTCAATACACGCACCAAAAATCCATTTGAATACCAAGGATTAAGCGCGCAAACGAAATTTGGTGTCAATCACATCGGTGATGGGACGGATCTGGGTGCGAAACCGATGTATGATCTGGCTGTTCGTTATGCGAAAGCTTTCAACAATAAGTTTGCCTTTAAAGCCGCTGCAAGTTATCTCAAAGGAACAGACTGGTATGCAAACGATTACACCGACATTGACCCTAATACACCAGCCGCAAACCGTGGTCCCAATAACCCCGGAAAAAATGCGCTGAACATTTACGGCGACGAGGTGGCGCAAACCATTCCAAATATCGGACGGGTGTCACGCACAGGTTATGAAGAAAAAGATCTGGCGACTTACGGCGTTTACAGCCTGAAACTGCTCGGTGCATTGCATTACCGCATTACGGACAAGCTGGAAGCCATTTATCAAGGAAATTTCAATCAGGGAACAGCTCAATATACAGGCAGTAACCGCTTTGTAATCAACGATTTTAAATTTATTCAGCACAAGTTAGAACTAAAAGGAAGCAATTTTTACGTACGCGCCTATTCCAATCAGGAGCGTTCGACAAACTCTTATAACACCCGTGCATTGGGCCAGCAGATCAACCGAACCTGGGTAAAAGATTTGGCTGGAAATACAGTTTCGCCCGACAAAGCGGATGCAACGTGGTTTGAAAGATATACGGCTGCTTACAATGGCGCCATTGCTTCTGTAGGCGGCAAAGACCATTCCCTAGCCCGCGCTTTTGCGAATCAGGGCCGGATTTTGCCCGGAACGAGCGAATATAATGCTGCAAAAGACCGTCTGATCCAGACACGCGGGTTGGCCGGGGCCGGAATTCTCAGCGAATGCAGCTTGCGTCATGTGGAAGGAATGTATGATTTCAGTTCAGCATTGAAGTTTATCAACTTCCAGGTGGGCGGAAATTATCGTAAATATTATCTCAACACGGGCGGGACATTGTTTGATGATAAAGACAAAAACCTTACAAATGAAGAATACGGCGTTTTTGCACAGGCTTCGAAATCGTTCTGGAAAGATGTTTTGAAGCTGACCGTCTCAGGTCGTTATGACAAGAATGAGAATTTTGCCGGACGTTTTACGCCACGTGCATCTGCGGTTATTTCTCCGAACGAAAACCACCATTTCCGCGCATCTTACCAAACCGGTTTCCGTAACCCAACCATCGGCGATCAATATATTAAGCTGAATGTGGGCCCGATCATCATTCTGGGCGGCGCGCCGGTGAACTCTGCCGGATTAAATGCTTACGAAAACTCGGTAACCATCGCTTCTTTCGGCGCATTTGCAAGCGCATTTGGGGCTGATATGGCCAAAGGAACGCCTTTTCCACAGGCCGTTGCCAATAACAAAGACAAGCTGGTAAAATCCAATGTTCCCTATATCAAATCAGAAAAAGTGAAAAGCTATGAGTTTGGTTACAAAGGAATTATTGCCAAGAAACTCTTATTCGACGTCAATTATTATTACAGTCAATACACTGATTTTATGATCAACACCGTGGTGGCAAGGGCGAAATCAGACATTCTTTTGCCGGATGGAAAAGTGAATCCAGCTGCCGCCGCGGAATTGCTCGGAGCAGACAGGCAGCTTTTTCAACTTTATACCAATGCAGCGGATAAGGTTTCCATCCAGGGCGTAAGCGCGGGACTTACTTATTCACTTCCCAAAAACTACAAAATCAGTGCAAACACGACGTGGATCGACTTCAATATTGGCGATGCAGATCAAAACAATGTTCCGGCATTCAACACGCCTGAATGGAAAACCAACCTGATTTTCGGAAATGCTAAACTGACGGACAAAATCGGCTTTAATGTGGCCTGGCACTGGCAAAGCAGCTTCGACTGGTATGGCACTTTCACCGAGATGCAGCCTGGTAAAGTGAAGAGTTACAACTTATTGGATGCAAAAGTTAGCTATCGCATTCCAAGCCTGAAAACGATCGTGAAACTGGGTGCGTCGAACTTGACAAATCAATATATCGTGCAGGCCTACGGCTCTCCGGCAGTGGGTGGATTATATTATGTGAGTCTCAATTTTGATCAGCTTTTCAGATAATAACAGCTTCAAAGCATATGGAAACGTTGGAACTAACCAATCTGGAGGAAAAGAAAACAAGCTCGAAATGGCTTGCATTTGGCTTGTGCGTAGCGAGTTACATGCTGAGCGGGACGGTTTCCACATTAATGTCGGTTTACCTGCCGGTTGCGATTCCCGAGTTGAAAGGCCAGGCGGTTTCGCAGGCAGAACTTGGGGAGATCGGCGCTTATGTGAATGCGATATTCCTTTATGGCTGGATGGTCGGCGGACTTATGTTCGGCTTTGTCAGCGACCGCATCGGGCGCGTAAAATCTTTAACACTGGTGATCGGGCTATATGGTATTTCTACTTGTTTGGTCACCATTGTACCGGACTGGTATAGTTTGCTTGTATTGCGGTTTTTCGCTGGAATGGGCGTAGGCGGTGTTTTGCTGATCACTACGGTTTACATTTCAGAAATCTGGCAAGACAAAAACAAAGCCGTCATGCTCGGAATTCTGGCCGTTTTCTTTCCCGTTGGAATCGTTACGACAGGCAGTCTGAACCTAATTTTTTCAGATTGGAGAAGCGCTTTTGCAGTGGGTTTTATTCCGGTCATCATTGCAGTGCTCGTATTCTTCCTCCTGCCCGAATCGGATAAGTGGCGGGTAACCAAGACGCATACGAGCAAACCGGAAGGACTGTTTTTTGAAACCAACCGGGCCAATTTGCTTTCCGGCTCGCTGATTTTCGGCTCGGTGCTGATCGGGCTTTGGGGGATTTTCTCCTGGTTGCCAACCTGGGTGCAAACATTACTTGCAACGGGTCAGGATGGTCAGAAGGAGCGGGGGTTGGTGATGATTTTGTTGGGCGTTGGCGGGATAACCGGCGGGATTTTCTCGGGTATGCTGATCAATAAGTTTGGTAAAAAAGCCACATTAATGTTCACATTCGGCACTTGCCTGGTAATGTGTTGCATTCTCTTTTTGACCAACAGCACTTTTTCAAACATTGTTTATTTAGAAACGGCCGCGCTGGCTTTCTGTTTCGGGATCAGCCAGGGCGCTTTGTCAAGTTATATTCCTGAGCTGTTCCCGGTTTCTATCCGGGGAACGGCAACGGGCTTTTGCTTTAATGTGGGACGGTTCTTTACGGCCACGGCGGTGTTTTTCATCGGCTCGCTGGTGGCGGTTTTGGGTGGTTTCGGGAATGCATTGCTTGTGTTCACGATCCCGTTCCTGGTGGCGCTAATCGTCACTGCCAGAAGCAAATAGAAAAAGTATATTATCATAGGTTAATAATTAGGCAAACGGATTTGCCATATGGCGAATCCGTTTCTTTTTTCTTAAACTAGTTTTTATTTGATATTTCGCTATTTACATAAATGAGAAAATTACTTTACCTGGGCATTGTCGGCATCATCCTTTACGAAATCGCAAAGGTGTATTTCATTATGCCCATGCCCGGCAGCCAGCAAATGAACAGCATTGATATTGCTTACTTTTTGCACACCTGGCGATGGGCTTTCCGGATCGTTTTTTGGGTGATGATCATTGCAGGCTGCACCACAGCATTAATGGGAAAGTGGAAGTGGATTGCGGTTATTTTGCTGATGATTGCTGGCGCTGTCACTTATGGCACAAACTACGAAATGGCGGCGGACACCATGTTTTATCAGCCATCCCAGGTCATTTTACACAATGCTTCCCAGAACAAAGTGAAGGACGACCGTCTGGTAATCGGTGTGGAGGTTAATGGTGAGGCCAAAGCTTATCCCATTCAATTTATCGGTTACCATCATCAGGTGCGCGATGTGCTTGGCGGAAAGCCTGTAATTGTAACATACTGCACGGTTTGCCGCACCGGAAGGGTCTTTGAACCCATCGTAGAAGGAAAGCCGGATGAATTCAGGCTCGTGGGCATGGACCATTTCAATGCTATGTTTGAAGACAAAAGAACCGGCAGCTGGTGGAGACAAGCAAACGGCGAGGCCATTGCGGGACCATTGAAAGGGCAGGTGCTACCCGAACTCGCGGTTACGCAAACAACAGTTTCCCAATGGCTCAGACTACACCCCAACAGCAAGATCATGCAGCCAGACCCCAGTTTTCAGGCCAAATATGACTCCATGAGCCGCTATGAATCCGGAAAAGGAAAGTCGGCACTTACAAAAACCGACACAACTGCATGGAAGGAAAAATCCTGGGTTGTAGGCTTAAAAGCAGGAAGTCACAGCAAGGCTTATGACTGGAATGTGCTTATAAAACAGCGTGTTATCAATGACCGTGTAGGCGAAACGCCGGTTGCTTTGGTGATCGCTGCGGATAACAAAAGCTTTTTTGCATTTCAAAAAGAAGTCGGGCAGGAATTCACCATTCGAAACGACACATTATTTGCACAAAATGCAGCTTATAACCTGCTCGGAAAACCCGTGACCGGCGATGCGATGGATTTGAAACGGATTAATGCTTATCAGGAATTCTGGCACAGCTGGCGGACATTTCACCCTGAGACAGCGCAGTATTGAATTAAATAAATGAAAATGCACAAAAAAATTACCCTCTTAACATTACTCGCACTGTGCGTTTTTTCGCAGGAAAATGTCTTTGCACAAGCAGGCCAAACGAACAGGCAGGATTCGGAAAAAGTCTTGGATTTAAAGGAAGTGACAATCGAAGAACGAAAAAATGTAATCCACACCGAGCGGCTTCCTGATGTTCAAAACACTTATATCCATGCAGGTAAGAAGAGTGAAGTCATTCAGTTGGGTGGTGTAAATGGCAACATTGCTGAGAAAACGGGCAGACAAATTTTCGCCAAAATCCCGGGCGTTTTCGTCTATGATATGGATGGAAGTGGCAATCAGATCAACATTTCGACACGCGGACTGGACCCACACCGCTCCTGGGAATACAACATCCGGCAAAACGGCGTCATTACCAATTCCGATATGTACGGCTATCCGGCCAGCCATTACAGTCCCGCAATGGAATCCATCGAGCGCATAGAGCTGGTAAGAGGAACGTCATCATTGCAATATGGTGCGCAGTTTGGCGGCATGATTAATTACGTGACCAAAGGCCCCGACACGACGAAGACTTTTTCATTTGAAAGCATTAATTCGGTGGGCTCGTTCGGGCTTTTTAGCTCTTATAATGCGATTGGCGGCAAAGTAGGAAAGCTGGTTTACTCAGCTTATTACCAAAAGCGACATTCCAATGGCTATCGCAAAAATGCCAAATCTGACGCAGAATCGCAGTTTATAAGTCTGGCTTATGAGTTTAGCAAATCATTGCGTATTAAAGCTGAGTTAGGACGTTCATCCTACGTATATCAAATTCCCGGCCCGCTGACCGACGCCATGTTCAATGCCGATCCGCGGCAGTCGACCCGTTCCAGAAATTATTTTAACCCCGACATTTACATTCCATCCCTTGTTCTGGATTGGCAAATTAGCCCTAACACGCAGTTAAAATTTACCAGTTCAGGCGTTTACGGAGCCAGGAACAGCGTTATGTTTGATGCATTTGCCAATGTTCCCGACACGATCAATTCTTTAACAAAGTCTTATAAAGCGCGGCAGGTGGACATTGATAATTTCAAAAGCTTCACTTCCGAGCTGCGGATTTTACATCATTATGACATTGCGGGGTTTAAAAATGTGCTTTCGGGCGGTGTGCAACTCATGCATAACAAACTGCGCAGAAGGCAATTGGGAAAAGGGACCACCGGCAGCGATTTCGATCTCACATTAACAGATCCAGCATTTGGCCGCGACCTTTATATGAAGACCAATAATGTGGCGCTGTTTCTGGAAAACATGATTTACCTCACGCCACAATGGACCGTTTCGCCAGGATTGCGTTATGAAAACGGCGCCACCGATATGACGGGAACCATCAGTTATTACAATCCCCAAAATCTCCCAAACAAGATCAAACACAGCTTCCCGCTTTTGGGCATCAGCACACAATACAGGCTCGACGCACAAAACCGCATTTACGGAGGCATTTCACAAGCTTACAGGCCCGTTGTCTTCAAAGACATTATTCCGGGATCTGTTTGGGAAAAAGTAGATAAAAATCTGAAAGACGCTTACGGGTACAATGCAGAAGCAGGCATCAGCGGCGGCACGAAAAACCTGCATTACGACATAGGCGTTTTCCAAGTCTTGATTAATAACAGAATGGGAACGGTCTCCATGCGGGAAGGCGCAAATGCATACATTCTGCGCACTGTCACCGGCGACACGCGTACACGCGGGGTGGAAGCATATATTGAATACATTCCCTTGCGCATTGAAACCTCATCAACGCCTACTGAACTGTCCTTTTTTACGTCAACATCCTATTTTGATGCACAGTATATCAAAGGAAATGCAGTTGTGAACAACGAAAACACAAGCGTAGCAGGCAACAAAGTCGAAGGCGTCCCTACCTGGATTTCCCGCAATGGCGTGCAGCTTTTGTACAAAAAACTGTCCGTAACCTGTCAATACAGCTACGTAAGTTCCAATTTCGCCAATCCGCTGAACACAGTTGAACCGTCCGCTAATGGCACAATCGGAAAAGTGCCCGGCTACGGCCTGCTTGACTTGAATGCAACATTGCATATCAACAGCAATTACACATTGCGAGCAGGTGTGAACAATGTTACGGACAAGCAATATTTTACCAAAAGACCCACCATGTATCCAGGCGCAGGTGTTTGGAGTTCCGATGGCAGGAGTTTTGGGTTGTCGTTTGGGATTAAGATTTAATTAAAGTAATGGGTCGAAATTGTAAAGACTCGAATAATATCCCAGTCCTAGAGCATTCATCATTATCGACGTATCAATGCTGTCAACAATGCCATCCATATTGATGTCTGCGGGATTATAGGCACCAAAAATGCCCTGACCAAAAGCAAATTGACCTATGGAATGATCGGTTGCATCCACGCCGTAATCCTGGTTGAGGTCACCTGCGGACATGGCCCATTTTCCACTTATATTGGTGAGTTGCGGTGGATCGCCCGCCACAGCAAATGCTCTGGCCAGTGCGGTCGTAAAGTCATGTGTGACGGTTGCAGCGCTAAAAGCAGGCACAACGCTGCTCATCACCGCCAAGTGATTCCGATGCTTCACGATGATATGGACAGGAACCGTTTCTGAAAAGAACTTGGGAACCGTTCCATCCATATCCACAACATTGCCATTGGTTTTCAAAAGCAGACTTTTTGTTTGCAAAATGACAGAAGGATCACTGGCCTTACGGATTTCCACCTTCACCCAATCCACCACCGCTCCCGCAACTCCCGCCGGATTCCCAATATTATTATAAACCGCCCCACTTCCATACGCGTCCATCTTCGGCAAAAGCCCGGCATTACCACCAAAATAATTTTGCAAATGATTACTCATCCCAGCCAGCGCAGCCTTATAAGCTCCCTGCAAATAGACTTTAACATTCAATTGGACCAATGTCCCTTCGGATTTTCGAGTAAGCCGATTCCCTGCGGCATCGTACGTGAACTTAGTTTGTGCAGAGGCAGCGTGGCTGCAATAGAGTAGGGCGATGATTAGAAGGTATTTTCGCATAGCGTGGGGTTGGGGTTGGTTTGTGAAAAAATGGTTGGTTATTTGTTTTTGATTCTGTTTGTGTACATAATAATATTTACCAGCGATAACAGCTTTGCCGACTTGCATCCTGCCGCCGAAGTAGTTGAAGAAGCTCTTTTAATTATGTTGTGCTATCAACTCGTTAATCATTTCCTTCAAGCGTTCTTTTGATATTTCTCCATTTATTTCGGGACTGGCTAGTTCAAATGTCAGCTCTTGCATCTCTGCTAGTTCGAAATCCAAATCGTCTCTGAATTCTATCAGGTTAGCCCAATCTGTCAGATCTTCGAAGCTGATTTCTTCCGCAATACACCTCCTTAGGATATTGGAAAAGTCAAGCTTGCTTATTGTTATTAGAGGCTTTTCAACATCAGAAGAATATTGTGATAGTTCATTCCGCAATTCTGACAGTTCTCCCTTGAAAAGAACTAAATCTGTTAAAATATCTGTCCTGTCTCTCATATATACATTATTTTGGTTTGATGTGAATAATGCTTCCATCGGGCGCAAACGTAGTTTTCATCATTTTAAGTGTCTCGCCTAGGGGATTAACCCACTTTTGATATAATGCACTTGATCCCGGTACTTTGCCGGGCGATATTGCTTGAAATAGATAATTACCATCATCCAGTAATTGAAAGGACGAACTGGCTTTAGAGTTTGCTGGAATTTTGCTTATAAACCTTCCGTAGTTACTTTTTAGTGCTCCTTCTAAAACTGGTGTCCCAAGATTAACGGCATTTCCGCCCTGAGCCACCACATCCCCAGCCTTTGCCCCACCAAAGGAATTTACGACTTCGCCATCTGGTAACTCAGCATTGACAAAAGTCAGCTCTCCTCCCGAGCCAGAGGGCCGTTGCCCATGCCAAAATTTACCTTTTGGCGCGCCTAGCCCACCTGTAATTCCGCCTGTCAAGCCACCAATACCAACACCAATCGCCCATTCTTTAAAGGAATAGCTGTCGTGAAAATAAGCGGCATTGCCGAGACCTTGCACTAAACCGCCGGTAGCAGCGCCAGCTGAGCCGGCAACCGCGCCGCCACTGAAACTGGCTGCACTCAGATTTAGCGCAGATGTGGCCGCACCGCCAGTCGCGGCAGTGATTGCGCCAGCTGCTGCGCCAATTCCAAAAGCGACGGCACCGTCTTTAAAATTATGGATTTTTCCCTGTAATGCTTTCAATCCCAAATTGACGGCCCCGCCAATCGCTGCACCAATGACAATGTGAATCCATTGGCCATCCGGATCAGTATAAACCAACGGATTGTTCTTCGCATAACTATACCGGTTATAATCCTGCGTCCCAAATGGGTTTTGCACATAATTGTCCACACTCAAAACTCTTCCCACCACCGGATCGTACATCCGGCCGTTTATGTTGACGAGGTTGAAATTGGTGAGGTGCTCGTGGCCGGTGAAGCCGCGATAGAGGTAACTGGTTGGATTTGGGACGTTGGTGAATGTCCAGTCGGTTGGGTTGCGCAGGCGGCCCCAGGCGTCGAAGTTCTGGTCGAGCAGGACGGCTCCGTTTGGGGCGGTTGTGGTTAGTAATGAGCCGAGGTGATCGGTGTAAGTGTAGTAATATTGGTCTGCATTGTTCTCTCGGATTACAATGGCGATCATTCCGGCAGGGGAATAAATGTAGTGCAGGTGCTTGTCAGCGAGGCCGGGTGTTACGTCTTTTTCGTAATTGTTTCCGAAATAATAATGCGTGTTAATGAGCGCATTGCTTTTTTTCATTACACCTTTTATGCGTTCATAATCTGCGCCGTAAGTGTATGTCAATTCATATGGCTGTCCGGAGCCATTTTCGGTGAGTTTCTCAGGCTGGTTGAAAGCGGTGTATGTAATGTCCTGAGTAAGAACAGGGATCGCGGCAGTAGGGGACACGATACCTGCCAGGGCATTAATCTTTGTAGGATGATAGCTGAACGACTGTCCGGCATCGCTTTTCGAACTGATATTGCCCGACGGCTGATAAGTCACAGTTTGCGCTGCCTTACCCAGCACGGTTGCGGAAAGCAGCCGATCCAGATTGTCATAGGTAAAACTTTCTTCATTGTTTTTGATCAAATCTTTCCTTTTTGATAAATTCCCTTTGGCATAATCCCAGATCAGTTCAAAATTTTGAATGCCTGCCGTGGTGAACTTAGTAGGAATGCCATAATTATAACTAACCGTTGAGGATTTGGTGTTGCCCAATGAATAAGCGGTATTTTGCCCATAGCCATTCATGCCGGTGTTGGTGTAAATCGTCACCACATTGTTGCTGTTTTTAATGGTCGTGGGATAGCCAGCGGCGTCATAGGCGTGATTTGTGCCGAAACCGGAAGGATAGAGCAAGGAAGTCAGATCTCCATAAATGTTGTAGCCATAAGTGGTTGTATAAGCAGAGGCATCAATGGTCTGCTTAGTGATTTTAAGCCTTCCGAACGCATCGTAGGTGTATTCTTCCAGGTTACCAGCAAAGCCCGTGACTTTTTTGAACCGATTGGTTGAAGCCGCATTGCCCGAAGGATAATATTCATATGTAGTTGTGCCCTCAGGACCAGTGCGACTGGTGTTACGGCCGAGCAGGTCATAAAGCATTGTGTGCGTTTTATTGTTGGCATTTGTCTGGCTGGCCAGTTGACCCAAAGCATTGTAGTCGTAAGTGGTTGTTCCGGCATTGAGGTCGGTGAGGGAAGTTTGTTTGCCATAGGCGTCATACACACTGCTTGAGAGTTCAGCGGCACCATTGCTTACGGCTTTCAATCCGCCATGGCTGTAATAGGTGTAATCCAATGTTCCCCCATCATCTGTTGCGCTGGTCACTTGCCCGCTTGCGTCAGTCACTTTGGAAGAAGTTCCATTCGGTGTGGTCGTTACTGTCGTGAGCTTCCCGCCGGCATAAGCATAGCCAACGTTGGTGGCGCCAAAAGGGCCATCGCTGCAAATGTGGAAGATCCGGTTGTAAGCATCATATTCATTGGCCGAAGTCATTACAGCCTCTCCGTTCTTGTAAGGATTGGTAGAGGTGTATAAATTTCCGCGCGCATCGTAAGTCGTTTCTTGCGTGATTGTTTGCCCTTGAAAACCTTCCGTTTCGGTTTTTATTTGCCTGCCTAGCAAGTCATACCAGCTTTTTACGTCGGGCTTGCCCGGGTGAGTGGTTTTGGAATACCAAATAGCATTGCCGGACATATCCCAGCCATAAGTTTGCGTTACATCAAAGCCTTCCGGGTAAGTGGTTTTCTTGTCCCGCGCAAAAGCATCATATTCGAATGTCGTAATCAAGCCATCAATGCCTGTTACGCTCAGCGGTTTGCCCCATTTGGTGTCATAAGTCGCCGATGTGGTTTGATTGAGTTCATTTGTAGTGAAGGTGGCATAGCGACCTTTGATGTCATAAATCGCTGATGAACTCCTTGCTGCTAATCCTGAGGGAGTTACTATGGTTTTTTTGAGATTTCCCAACGGATAATATTCAAATGTTGTGAGAACACTTTTGGGCAGTCCGGAAAAATCGGTCTTGGAATTGAGTTGACCTAATGCATTGTAACCCAACGCCGTCGTCACGGCATATGGAGATTGGCCGCTCCTTGTTTTGGTGATGGTTACAGATGTTGCTTTGTTAGGAATCTGACCCGGATATGCTCCGTATACATTTGTAGTTACAGTTGTTTCAACATTATCATTATTGACTGTGTTTTGCGTTACATTTCCGTAATTATCAAATGCATTGTTGGTGTAAATGCGCATTCTGCCTTCAAAAGCATTATTTGTCGTTACACTTTTTATCCGGTGTAAAAAGCGCTTGCTACCAAGATTGACAAATTCATTCGCAACGGTTGACTGGGAAAGCAATGCATTTGTAGACGCCAGGTAGGAGCTTGTTTTTTGCCCCGCAGCGATAAAATAGGTGTTGTTAAATTCACTTTCACTTATCGTTTTAGAATCCATCACTAGATCCGTGGTCGTCACCTTGCGGAAACCCAGATATCCCTTGCCTGCACGATGCAGCCGCGCATCTTCATAGGCATATTGAATGGTGGAAATTCCGCCAATGCCGTTTTTGGTTTTTAGTTCCGACACTGCGTAAACAGGAGGCTGAATGTTGTTGACCGGATAACTAAGTGCGGGGCCTTTTGTATAAAAACTGTCGCCATCCGGTAACTTTTTGTAATTCCACTCGGTAATATGGCCCATTCCGTTAGCCGCTTTATGAAGCAGATTTTCTTTGCCGTCGGAGTTGAAGGATGAGGTGATTACTGTATTTATGGAGTTGTATATCAAATCGGTGCGGCCATCACCATTCAAGTCGGCCTGGACATATTTTCTTAAATCATTCACTGCACCTGAGCAAGGGCCGTTCAGGCTTTGTTCAGTTAGGTATATTTCTTTCTTTAAAAAGCTGTTACCCTGGCTGTAAAAGACATTTAACCCGGTATATAGCAGGTAGCTTTTTAAATTCGGATCTTCGCTGGGTGCAGCGTTAATTGGGAATTCGCTCGCGAGGAACCAGTCGTGGGCGAAATCGGATTTCCCATCACCATTGAAATCCCCAACATAAAATTGCCTCGCTCCGGGGCATGGGCTGTTACTGGCTAATTCATTCAATGGCACATTTGCATTAACAAATGCGCTTCCGGTGGAAAATCCCCTAATAACCGTTTTGCCTGATTGTGCGAGGACATCTGTTTTTCCGTCGCCGTTAAAATCTCCCAAAAGGACATTCTGCTGATCATTTGGAAAGTTTCCGCTGTAAATTCGCGTGGCAACGGAACTTGTAAAAGTATAAATCTCAGAAGTGGCGGCTGTGCAAAGTAGTAGATCGCTTTTGCCATCACCATTAAAATCCAGTACACTTACTTTCGCATTCACCCAGGCATTGAGCGCAATGGAAGACGGGCCGGAAATACTGATTGCAGCAGGCGCAACTGCCGAGGTAAAATCGGTATGCAGCATGGGCGTGTAAACATTGGCAGCATTGCCCAGGATGGTAATGTATTCCAGAATGCCGTCGCCGTTGAAATCGCCCGGGTGAAAATAATTGCCATTCGCATTGATTTTCTTGCCAGAATTCAATGAAATGGATTTCGCTTGTGGCGTGAAAGAAGTGCCCGCATTCGTGCTTTTGTAAATAGCGATATTGTCCAGAAATAGATCATTTGCTGCAATTGAAATGTTAAGCGACATCACGTCTGCCAGGCCGTCGCCATTGAAGTCGTCCTGCAAAAGGTTGTTTGCATTTTTCGATTCATACGGCCCGCTCCGACCCACTTTTACGAGGCTGTAACTAGCTGGAAGCGCCGTTATGGAAAGCAGTGTATAATTTTCATTACCAGCGGTTCGCTTGAAGACTTTGAATTGAGAATAAAACCGAATGCCGTTACTGGTCGTGTATGTGCCGGTGAGGATATCGTCCAGCCCATCGCCATCATAGTCGCCCGAAAACGACTCAATGTTGTTCGCGCTCGGGATTGTTGTAGTTGTATTCGTGTAGTCTTTGGGCGTATCGCCATATTTGAAAATCGTAGCATTGAGTGATGACCCGTCCGAACCGGATTCCGTCATGTCGCGCAAATAGGAGTTTATTTTATCCCAACTGTATTTGAAATCATAACTCCTAACGGTGCTGCCTTCGGCTGTGACTGTGATTTTATCGAGCAGATATTTGTTGGCAACCAGCGATGCGGCAATGTATTGGTTGTTAATGTCGGCCCGGATTTTATACTGAAATTTGATCTTGTTATAAGGCAAAAGACCCGTTGCCGTATTTCCGGTATAATTGATCTCATCAATTCTCGAATCCCTGTCATTGACCAGATATTTAAATTCAATGTAATTCCCATCCGGATTTTTAATCCTGTTAATACGCCAGAAAAGCACATTGACATTGCTTTCGTCCATCATCCGGGAATCAACTGTGTTGCCGAATTCCATTTCAACGCCCTCTTTTGTGACCACCTTAAACCAGGTAGGGCCTGTGCCGTTGATGCCGTTAGAGGTTACTTTTGAAAAATTTTCACTTTCAAGTCCGTATGTTGCTCCGTTGGCTCCATAAACGCCGCTGACTCCGATCAGCATTTGACCGTCCCAGATAAACCTGTCCTTATTACTCAGATCGACGGGTGTAACCTGCCCATTGTGATACATGGTTTGCCCGCTGCGGCTGATGGCGGATAAGCCCGAAATATTCCATCCTTTTCCTATTGATCCATTTCCCGAAGAAGATTGATATTCTATCGAAATAGAGGGAACCACGCCGTTTGTGCCCGGCGAAGCCATAATCGGAATGGAGTACGTGGCAGCGCCGGCGGCAGTTACATCACCGCTTGCCGCGATGCTGCCGACAGGCAATGCCGGGTTTACCGTTTTCGTAAATGACTGGTTGGTGTAAAGTGGTGTGCTGTAATCGACATTCTGGGAGAAACATTTGAATGCGATGATTGCCAGTAACAGTAATTGTAAACAGATTTTTTTCATACGTCCTTGCCGTTAACATTGGATTTGTTGGCATTTAGACGTGGGTCATCAGAACAGGTCACAAGTTTCCTGAAAATTTCAACATTTTTTTGAAATGTGCGCTGAGCGCTATCTGGCATTGTTTTAATACCTGCTATCACAAAAACGATAAAGTATCATGGCAGATAAAACTTTGAAAGATGTAAGCGAGGTAATGAGGGATATTGATCTTTGTATGCTTACGACCACCACTTCCGACGGCGCTCTGGCTTCGCGGCCGATGAGCAATAACGGGGAAGTGGAATACGATGGGAATTCTTATTTCTTTACATGGGAAGCTTCCCGAATGGTAAGTGACATTGAGCTGGATAATAAAGTGAACCTTACATTCCAGAGTAAAAAGGACATTTGGATTTCCGTTTCAGGAAAAGCCGAAGTGAGCCGTGAGCGGGAAGAAATGGAAGAGCATTGGGTTAGCGATCTGGATCAATGGTTCGAAGAAGGACTCGATACACCCGGCATTGCAATGATTATCGTGAAGGCCAAGAGAATAAAATACTGGCAGGGTGAGGAAGAGGGAGAAGTAAAGCTGTAAATTTATATAAATGCTTTAATTTGTGGATCACGTCGGCTTGATGTGATCCATTTTTTGTATTCCTATGAAACAATTTTTGACGGCCCTTTTCTTGCTGGTGTGCATTGTAAATTCCGTAGCTCAGAATTATGATGAGGCCAAAGTCCCTGCCTACGTGCTCCCGGAAATATTCACAACGTCCGCTGGTCAAGGAGTGAAAAGCAGGAAAGCGTGGGAGGATGTCCGGCGTCCGGAAATTTTAAAACTTTTTGAAGACAATATATATGGGCAAATGCCGAAAGATTATGACAGCATTCGCTATACTTTAAAAAACGAGGATAAGGCAGCGATGAATGGCAAGGCCAGGCTCAAAGATGTGGCAGTTCAGGTTTTCAGGAACAAGAAATCGATTCAGATCAATTTGTTATTGTTCGTTCCCAATAATGCAAAGAAGCCGTCACCTGTTTTTGTTTTAATTAACAATAGAGGAAAGGACAATACGGACCCGACGAGGAAAATAAAAAGCGGGTTCTGGCCAGCCGAAATGGTGATTGACAGCGGTTATGCTGTCGCCGCTTTCCATGTAAGCGACCTCGCGCCGGACAATAAGGAAACGTACATGAACGGCGTTTTGCAACTCTATCCCGAACATTTGAAAGCGGATAACGGCATGCGGGCCATTGGTGCATGGGCCTGGGGCGCGTCTCGGGTGATGGATTATTTTGAAAACGATAAAGACATTGATGTCAAAAATGTGATTGTTGTGGGCCATTCACGGGGTGGAAAAGCCTCCTTATGGGCAGCTGCGCAGGATCAGCGATTTGCCGTTTGTGTCACCAACTGTTCAGGAAATACGGGGGCGGCTTTGGCCCGGCGACAGTTTGGTGAGAGAATTACCCGCATTAATACCACGTTTCCGCACTGGTTTAACAACAATTATAAAAAGTTTAATGACAAAGAAAACGAGTTGCCCGTGGACCAGCATATGCTCATTGCATTAATCGCGCCGAGGCCGTTGTACGCTACCAATGCTTCCAAAGACCTCTGGGCCGATCCGACGGGAACATTTCTGGCACTCAAAAAAGCTGAGGAAGTATATGCGTTGTATGGCATGAAATCGAAATTGCCAGCAAACCCGCCCGGCATTAATGTGCCCGTTCCCAAACCACCGCTCGCTTACCATAACCGGGAAGGTGAACACGATCTCACTGCCTACGACTGGGGCAATTTTATCAAACTCATGAGATCCCGCCCTTAGAGGCATAAGATTTTTAGCCTTTCATAATCACATTAGAACCTACTGATTATGGAAAATAACAGCAATCAAGGACTCTTTTCAGGGAAGACTGCTTTATGGGCGGCTGCGGGCTTAGGCATATATGCAGCAGCCAGGCACCTTTATAAAGAAATGATCAAGTTTGATTTTCAGGATAAAGTGGTGGTAATCACCGGTGGAGCGCGTGGGCTAGGCTTGTTGCTGGCGAGAGAGCTGGCGGCAAAAGGGGCGAATCTGGTGATTTGTTCGAGAAATGGCGATCAGATTGAAGTCGCTGAGCAGGAACTCCGCCGGATGGGTTCTACGGTGCTTGGCCTGAAAGCCGACGTAAGCGACCAGCGGGATGCTTCTCGGGTGATAGAAGCGGCCGTTTCTCAATTCGGGAGAATAGATGTGCTAATCAATAATGCGGGTGTAATGCTCGTGGGGCCAGAAAATGTGATGGACGTAGAGGATTATAAAACAGCGATGGATACTAATTTCTGGGCAGCATTGTACATGATCAAAGCAGCATTGCCTTATTTCCACGAGCAAAAGGAGGGCCGGATCGTTAACATCTGTTCCATAGGTGGGAAAGTTGCCGTGCCTCATTTGCTGCCTTACAGTGTGAGCAAATTCGCGATGGTCGCATTATCAGAGGGACTTCATGCCGAGCTGAAAAAAGACAACATTCATGTTACTACCGTGATCCCAAACCTGATGCGGACCGGAAGCCCGAGGAATGTATCCCTTAAAGGCGACCATGAAGCAGAATATGCGTGGTTCAAAATTGCAGATTCTTCGCCGCTGCTTTCACAGGACGCTTCGCAGGCCGCCACAGACATTGTGAATGCAGTCGCTTACAGGGAAACCGAGGTTATACTGACCAACACTGCGAAGCTGGCTGTTGCTTTACAAGGTGCCAATCCGGGTCTGGTGTCATTTGTCACCTCCATAGCCAATCGGTTTTTGCCAAAATCCGGGCCGGAAGGAGCTGTAATCAGGAAGGGTTACGAATGCGAGTCAGAAAAATCAACTGGCAAAGTTGCATCCATCAGCGACCGTGCTGCTTTGGAAAATAATGAGATATAGACGGCAAAGGGACACTGGATTTATTGAAGCATTAGAAAACAATGTAATGCTGGATTGTAATCGTGGAGACAGGATTAAGCATTACGTTTTAGTCATATTTCATCTGCACCGCCCTGATCTCACTTTTGCCTGAGCCATTGCCGGTAACATTCACCCCGACTCTCGGCGCGCGGTCCCAGCGTGGCAGCCAGGGCGTTTCTATCTGGACGGAACTGGTCAGGGAATCGATTTTTTGGCCTTTTACATCCCAGCGGAATTCGTAGAAGCGGCCGTAACGGCTTTGCAGGCTTAGTTTAATGTCTTTGTATTTATCAGGAATTTCCTGGGTTTTGATCACCTCATAGACACCGTCCTTTACCTGCCACAATGAAATCTGGTTATCGCGAACACCATAGCCAACTGCATTCCGGGCATCGCCGTACACAATGATATTTTGTGATAAATCCTTTTTCGAATGCACTTCGGAAGTAAAGGTGTAGTTTCCTTTTTTAACGGTTAAACCTAGAAAATTTCCCGTGTTCGTGCGGGTGGTATTTTCAATTTCAAGTGCTCCGTTTTGCACATTATAACTTGGTTTCGGAAAGCTTACATCATAAACCCAGGGTGCTTTGAGCGTGTCCTTGTTATAATTGATAGAAAAGTTATGGTTGATCACAGCGCCGATAGCGACCGGCGCTTCTGCCTGCGCAGGTGTGGTTTTGCCATAACGGAAAGAAGGCCACTTGGTAACTTCATCCCAAACCAGTTCGCTCAGAACGCCCTGTCTTCCCGAAAAAGTAAAATCCACACCGTTATAAGCATGATGCAGATAGAAATAGCGGTTATCCGGCGTCACAACCACTGTTCCATGGCCTGGACATTTCCACGAATCATCGCCAAAAAGAGCCGGGTTGCCCGCATATTTGGTCCAGGGCCCCTGCAAGTTTTCGGCTCGGGCAAATCCGACCTGATAATCACAATTGGCACCGCAGCAGGCGTTGCCGGAATAGAGCATGTACCAGTAATTCCCGCGTTTGAAAATGGATTGTCCTTCCGCTCCGCCCGACTCCCAGCCGGTAAGTTCAGCTTTGATTAATCCAAACTCCTTGCCAATTACCTTTAAGCCGTCCGGAGCCAGCTCGGCACCAAGTATTTCAATCCCACGGTCCTTATCCAGTCCATACGCTTTCCAGGTGATAAAAAGCTTGCCGTTATCTTCCACCACGAATGCGTCAATCGCTTCTTTCGTCCATTCAATGATAACGCCATGGTCTTTAAAGCCTTTTGTCAAATCTTTCGTACTTGCCACGCCGATGAACGACTGTTTGTCTGATTTTCGGCGGGCTGTGTAATAACAGTAAAAAGTGCCATTGCGAAAATACAATTCAGGCGCCCAGTAACTACCCATTGTCCATTCCGGCAATTCGGCAAAAACGGGCCCGATATATTCCCAATCTACCAGATTTTTAGAACTATATATAGGATAAGCCGGACCCCATTCCGACGAAGTTCCTGCTGCATAATAAGTGTCACCAACCCGGATCACCGAAGGATCTGCAAAATCGCCAGCAATAACAGGGTTCCTGTAAGTAACAACCAGACCAGGAGCAGGTTTCGGCTTTGGTTTCTGCGCGAAAGCGTTCGTTGTGAGAAATAGGGGCAGGAAAAAGATGAAGGTGAAGAATTTCATGTCAGGAACATTGGTTGATCAGGCTAAGGAAATGATTTTATTTCATATTGGAAACCAAATCTGCACTCAGCAAGCGAATTCACCTTTGTTATGGTTGGCATTATCTTGTATAGTGGACCAGCTTTCTGACCGTGTAGTGATCATTGACCTTTAATCTGCAAAACAAAATCTCATTGCTATAATCAGGCAGTTCCTTCACTTCATACTGCCATTTCCCTTTTGCATGCGGATTATCTACAACTGTTTTCATAACCTTTCCTTGGTTATCGATAATGTCTAAACGGACATTACTGTTTTCATCCGGAACATCAAATGCAATGGTAAAGCTGGTTGTATATGGATTAGGGTACGCATTTAATTCAAAACCAGGCTCTTCACTTTCTTGTTTCTCCTCTTCAACACCAGCACCCATGCGCTGGTTGTCATACTTCCCAACATTGATCGCAGCGGATATATGCCAATTACCATTCGCATCCTTCATATAACAACGGATACCCAAATATTTTTCATCCGTCGTATACACACTCGCATTGCCCCCGGGCACGGCGGGGCCATTAATGCCGACTTTACTCCACATATATTGAACTGCTGCGCCAGTTGCAGTAAGCGTTCGCCAGCCGCCGTTTTTCGAATAAGTAAGCTGCGGAACCCAACTGGCCGCAATTGGATTACCCAATGCACCGATGGTTGAGAACCATTTATTGGCTAGCCAGGTAAGACCTTTGATTGACCCGGGGCCTTCGTAAAAGTGGGTGCTGTCTGCGCGGTATTCTTCGCCGCCATCGCTGGCAGTGGTAGGACCGGAACTTCCATTTACATAATCCGTCTCAGAACCGCTTAGATTCGGTGGGCCAGAGGCGGCATTGCTCTGGCCGGTTCTAATCATGGCGTTGAGGGGGCCGAACTTGCTGATAGATGCTTTGGAAACATACCAGGCAAGGTTTGGTGCTCCAAAATCTGCACGAGATTTAGCGATGACTCCCTGTAATTTGGTCTGATAATCTGCGGAACTCGTTGCCTTGTAAACCGGGTTGACACTTAAATCCGCATCAGCTTCTCCCTGGTGCCAGAGTACTGCCCTCACACCAAATAGTGAACCGTAATAATTGAGGGCATTTTCTAGCGTTGTATAGGGCAGACCGTAATAGTCCGAGGGAACCATCGATCCTTGATTATATCCCACACATATCTGTGCCCCCGTGTAGGGATGTTTTGCTTCAACACCTTCGCTGCCCTGTTTCCATTGTGTGATGGTAGTTCCTCCCGAAGCCGCATTGAAGAATGCTACCGGCATTCCTCCATTCGAATCAGAAATCAGTTTACCCAGCGCGGCATATGCCCAAGTGCTATTCCCAGACGGCCCTAATCGCCCGTACTGTTTAGCCTGATCGGGTGTATTTAAAGAAAACATACTCGTGAAAGACGCCGGAAAGGTTTTCGTGCAAGTCCTATCTTCCAAGGTGCCGACAACCCATTCCGGAATACTCGCATTTGATGGTAGTGCATATTTGATATCCCCAGTACCTTGCGCATTTGACTGGCCAGCAATAATAAATATATCTCCAATCCCAAATTTTACCGAAGCATACACTACACCATTTAAAAGAATTTCACTTAAATACCAGCCCTTGTTAATGACAATTGTTGTAAAAAACATGCCGTTCCCTGCCAAACTTAGGTTTGTAGAAGGTCCAGCGGCCCCGAGAATCCCTGTGGCACTTACCGTTCGAATTCTGTAACTTAGCGTTACGGCCAGGTTATTGGAAATAAGCTGACCAGCAATGGTCGCCGTTGCCTTGTTTAGCGTGTTGCGCTGAATCACAGAATTGTTAATCGGATATGATAAAGATACGGTTTGCGCATTGCAAATATTGGCTAAAAGATATGTGTATACGAATATCCATTTCGTGAAAATGTTCATTGTCAAGAAATTAAATTTGCTGATGTTTATCGATACTTTTATTTTTTGACTTCGACCGACTTAGCAAAACCCACAATGTCGACCAAAGGGATTTTGGCGCCATAATGTTGATTGACGGCCTTGATCACCTCATTTGTAATAATGGCCTGTCCGAGCGGTGAGGGGTAAATCCCGTCAGACGAGAAAAAATTACCGTAAAGTGTTCCGTC
Source organism: Dyadobacter chenwenxiniae (assembly GCF_022869785.1). Taxonomy (NCBI): domain Bacteria; kingdom Pseudomonadati; phylum Bacteroidota; class Cytophagia; order Cytophagales; family Spirosomataceae; genus Dyadobacter; species Dyadobacter chenwenxiniae. The sequence continues at coordinate 6,498,500 of NZ_CP094997.1, forward strand.
GACTAAAACGCCGTCGTCTGTCACATAGCCGCCCTTATGAATGCGCTGATAAAGGTCAAAGAGATCGACAACGGCCAAATCTTTTTTTACAGCATACTCTCTTATTTTATGATTGTAATAAAGGGCAGGATCGGACATATAGCATTCGCCAGAATCTAGAACTTCTTTGTCTTCGAGATTAGCCATGAAAGCATCACCATCTTTAAATCTTTCAAAAAGGCTATGCAGTTTTGCTGTCGGGATTAGGGAAAATGGCTTTGCACTGTTTACCAGCCCATCACCCATATTGTTTTTATTAAAGGTGATGTGTACCTCCGATGCTCTTTTTTTTAATTCTTCGGTCGAATACCAGTTCATATAGGCAAGATCCTGGAAACGAGGAATTGTGAAAATAACACCTTTTTGACCCTTGTTTAAGATATTATTTATCGCTGAGTCAGTGATCTTGCCTGTATTCATGATCGAGCCGTTAAAGCAGTAGTCCCAGAGCCCTACTCGGCCGACCGTTTGAATTCCATACATCCAACGATCAAAAAATTCTTCAATGACTACGAAATTGTAAGGTATTTCAGATTTGATTGCGTCAAATGCTTCTGATAGATATGGACGCAGGTAATGTTTAAATCGCGAAAGAAAAAGCTTATTTAGGTCACAATTTACGCAATCGTTGCCCATCATAAACCGTTCTGCACTACCATCTGGCAAAGCAAAGTTGGAAATTTTACCTTGATATTCAGGCATCGTCGGCGTACCCAGCAACACAGAAACCGTATTATTCACAACCCGGTCCCATTGTGGATATCCATTATCCGTATGCCGATATACGTAATAACCTGTGCCGTTATAATGTTCTTTTTCGAAAAGCGGCATCGCGAAATTTTTGATACCCATCTGGTGTGCGAGCAGATTTGTGTAGTTGCTTTGCTGGCTTTCCCGGGTGATGCCGCCATTCATGACGCCAGCAGTTAATCCACCTCCGAAAGCGACCATTTCCATTTCCTGTCCCGGTTTAAGAATCCGCCCGAAATCGGCCAGTGGGACGGTTGTGGACAGCCATTCTTCTATTTTAAGTGCTGGCTGTCGTTCGAGGTTGTCGTGAATCATTTCCGGATATTGTCCCATGGGATGGATTCGCATAAAGGGTCCGCGCGTTCGAGCCGAATCTTCGGCCGTAGGGATGTAGACAGGTTCGATAGGTTTGGGGTCAGGCCATTTGGGCGTAGGCTGATTACATGCAACAAGGGTAACTAATAGCAATAACTTCTTCATTTGTAGTTTGTTTTAAATGAAACAGGTAAATAGGGCATTCATTCGGAGTCACCGAAAAACTGAGCTCTGCCAAGCAGGGTTGCCACTGACTATTAGCGTTTCTTTTTAAATCAAGCCGAGAAGATGATGTTGAGTCGTGACGCGTGCAGTTGTATTATCTGCGATAATATGCCTTAATAATAGTTCATATGATTAGCATAAATGGAAAAAAACAGAGAACGATGTTTCTCCGGTCGATGCTAGTTATTTAAAGGAGAATTAATAGTGAACTGTCCGCAAATACTGGGTTAGATTTGTTTGCCCCTAAAATAGAATGCTTGTTCAGAGCGGATTCAAATCAACATTGGCCCCGTTTGTAATTCTATTTCCGGAAGACACGAACGCATAGCTATCCATTTTTAGATGGAGATAGAAATAGCCCGGCGCCAATCTCAATAATGAATCTATCGATCTTACAGCCGGATCTTGGTTATATGGGGTAAAGGCGCATGTCACGGTGTCACCCTTAGATTCTCTCACAATTTTAACAACAGTGTTTTTTCTGGGTCTGAGTATCACTGATATGGAGTCCGTTTTTGAAACGAGGGCAAATACCGACGAATCTTTTTGGACAACGCAGGTGCTGATTAGCTTCATAAGTATCTCTGGGTTCAAAAACTTAATGTTACTAAAAAAGGCTAAAAGTATAAACGTCAGTAGTAAATGCAAGACGCACCTGAGGAATGTCACAAAGTTATTTCTTACGACAAAATTGCACGGATCAAAAAAGTCTTACCGCCTTAGTTGTCATGTATATTTTCCGATTTAATCGCTGATAGCTACTTTTGATTTTAAATTAAAGATAGCCCAACATGATCTCAAACAAGCCAACTTTTCTCTGGACTTCGCCTTATACTTTATGTTGGTTAAGCATACCTTTTATTCTTCTTGTGGGACTGTTATTTGGGGGGCATACTCTAGACTTTCAGCTTTACGATACCTACTATGTGGTTGCTATACAGCAATATGTTATAGCCGTAGCAATACTTATGTGGTTTTTTGGGGTAATATATTGGACAATGGACAAAACAGGCAAAAAGTCCAACTATATGTTATCCTTTCTACATATTGCGACAACATTATTAATTCTTACCATTATAGCTTTGCCGTCATCCGGGATTACTGGTTCCTTTGAAACTCCTTTTGCGATCCTGATTGTATTCGCAGCATCTCAAATCGCTTTCTTAGCCAATGTCTTCCTCTCGTTTCTGAGGAAGTGAGAGACTCTGGACCAGCCGAACAAACCCGTGGGAAACGCTTTTAAAATAATCATCGCACAGAACGCTATTTTTTTTGCTTAAACCTGTAACGGATCCCCCAACTGCCTCGGATGATCGCCGAACCTTCTGAAATGATTGGCGCCAATTCAATGTGGAACCCGAAATTCTTTGCGGGAAAAGGAAAAAAATGAGCTCCGATAGGTGCGACCAGGCCTGCAATATTGTTAGCCCGCCCTCCCAGTCCCGCATACACTTCTACGTCTTGTTTATCAATAAACTGGTAGGTAGCGACCGCTTCTATCGACATATTATCCAGATGCGTGTCTATCCCCACACGGAGTTCCGGAACAAACCGCTCTGCCAACTCATAATTAAAGCCTATAAATGGCAAGTTGGATTGATGAACGCTCACGCCGAACTGGGCAAAAGCGATATCTGCCGAGAAAAAGCAAAAAATGACTGTCAATAGCCTAAACAGGTTCTGGATCACGGAATTGAATTTTGGTCTGAACTAACGAATTATATCACAAATAGAAGAAAATCCTTCTACGAATCTTAATTGTGAATAAATAAATAACATTCAGGCAACCGTTTGGGCGATGAGTTGCTTATTATAACAATTCATCCAATATGATATTTTGGTAACACTTTCCATAATCCAGGAAGCTCAAAAAAAGGATACTCTTGCACAGAGAAAGGTCTTCGAGCTTTACGGAAGAATGTTGTTTAGATTGGCTAAGCGCTATTTGGTCGACCAGGCCAAATCGGAGGACGCAGTATCTGAGTCTTTTTATATCATATTTAAAAAAATGGATGGCTGTCATTTCATTGCCGTCCCACCATTTGAAATGTGGATGAAGCAGATCGTCGTGCATGAATGCCTGAGGATTCTGCGGAAGGAGAAACGTTTTGAAGTGCTAACCGAGCAGAATCATGATAGCTGCTCAATCGACGATGCGACGGTTGAATGTCTGACTGCGGCGGAAATTTTCAGAGTAATAGAGGGCCTACCTGCGGGATACCGCACCGTATTCAACCTGCACGAAATTGAGGGTTACTCGCATACTGAAATTGCCGAATTGCTGGAAATAAGTCCGGGTACTTCGAAATCGCAGTTAAGCAAGGCGAAAAATATACTTCAACAAAAAATCATTGACCTGGACCCGGCTTATGCAAAACGAAAAATTGTTTGATAAAATAAAGCAGGCGGCCCTGACGGAAACCGCAGGGACTGCTGAATATGATCCGGAAAATATCTGGTCAAAAATTCAAAATAAGGATAACCGGAAATCCCGCGTGCTCTGGTGGCTGTATATGGCTGCTTCGGTTGTTTTTATACTGATCTTTCTGGTAAACCTGCCTGAGAAGCAGCAAAAAATCCGTGTGGCAAATAGTAAAACAAGGGAGACCACACCTCAGCACAACCCTGCGGAACACACCAGAAAGGAAATCGACAGACCTGCTATCTCTTCCAAATTGCCAGCCTCTGAAAAAAGTATAGCTCGCAAAGCTATAACGGAACAACGATTATCAGAAGCCAAACAAGAACCAGCCAGCATTGACATGAGCATAACTGGCTTACAAATTCCTGAGTCAGGACTCGAAGAATATCAAACGGCCTTTCGTGCGGATTCAACCACAACGCCAGTAAACGACAAGCAGGATCTTCAACAAAAAGGAGAAAAAGTATTGATTGCCAACATTGCTTTGCCTGAGCAGGAAATCGAACAGTCCGGTTTACAACGCATTTTTAATCAGGTGAAGAAAGACAGGGAGGCGCGAAGAATGCGACTGCAATTCAACAGAAATGTTGGCAAGCTGACATTGTGGTCCTTGGTGCATCAGAGTTTTTTTGAACATCCACCGGCAATCAAAAACCCCAGGCAGCCACAGACAATCCATCATTAATTAAATATACGTTAACCAATTTATTAGCCATGAACATGCTTTTTTTTGCCATCGGGACAATCCTTTATCCCTTATGCACGCCAACAAAACCTGATACGATCATTCTCAATGCAGGAAACAACAGCAAAATTATTTTTTATGGCAAGTCTGCGGCAGATCTACAACAGCTGGAAACAATTGATCTTAACAAGATACTGAAAGAGCTGAATACGGCACAGGCTGGCGCGCAAAAGTCTGACAAGCAATATATTAACTTAGATAATCAAGAATTCATCAGCGAACCTATCGAACCGACCAGAGGTCAGCGCTATCTGGCCAATACATTCCTGAACCTGCACATTGGCGTTGGATACAATGTCAATCGCTACACCTTTTTCCAGGCGCCGCCCGCTTTACTGAACCACCCTACCGGCAGGCTGACGAATGACATTGTGATGGAAAATTTAATGACAAGCAGTTTGTCGGTCGTGCATGATATGAAGTTTGCAACCCGGCCAGGATATGACATTTCTTTACGCTATGGAGCGGGCATTGGGCTGAATATTCAGCGGTTCCTGCATTGGAACCTCGTCTGGCCCGTGCCAAATGAAGATATAAAACAGGTAACCGAGCGGGCAAAAGAGTTATTGAAAGAAAATCAAATTACCCCGTTGAAATCGGATTTCAATGCGTTCCAGAGTTTTATACAGGTTACACCGCGCGTTGTGTTGAAGAACAGAAAGGGTTTGTCGACCTTTTACTTAAACGTAGGGGCCAGACTGAACTATAATAGAAATTTCCAAAACGCAAACCCCTCGCAATATGCCAATGCGGTAATTGCCAGCATTTCCTCTGGCCCGACGGCTTCGGACGAAAAGAGCCCGATCACAACAGGAGGTGGGTATGGAGTTTACGGCAAAAAACATACATTCGGAATAAGTTATCTCGCAGAAATGGGTTACAAATGGATAGGGCTTTTTATCGTATACTATCCGGAATATATCCCACTTACTACCAAACCGATTAATGGCACTGATAGGCTAAACTCCGGCTTCATAAATGGAAAAAAGGGGAGCATTGGTTATGTTTCATTTGGGGTTAAACTTGGTCGTTAGGAAAGCCCTTGCCGAAAAGAGGTCTAAAACCGGACAGAAACCGTCCGGTTGTGAACACTGAATTTCTTTTAGTGTTATTCTAATGATTTGTTAGTCAGGGGCTTATTGAGATAAAATTTGCTGGCAAGCTATTTAATCAGCAAATATGGAAATAATAGCGTTTATGAATAGGAATTATCTGGGAGAGTTTGAGGAACTCATTCTTTTGGCCGTCGCAGTGCTGGATGGACAGGCTTATGGGGTTGCCTTATTGCACGAGCTTACGGAGAAAAACGGAAGACAAGTGCGGCTTAATCAGGTCCACTCGGCTTTACAGCGTTTGGAAGAGAAAGGCATGCTTAGATCTGCTTTCGGCGAGCCCACTTCGGAGCGGGGTGGCAAAAGGAAACGGCTTTTTACGATAACTGCCTTGGGACAACGCACACTGCATGAGATTAAGGAAGTACGCGCCAGCTTTTGGAGCAGACTGCCAAACTTTCCTAAACTTTCAATTACTGGATAACCATCTATTTGACATGAAAAATCCACCCCGCCTTGCAAAGCGATTTCTGAAATGGTTTGTAGCGCCGCACCTGTTGGAAGTGATCGAGGGCGATTTGGAAGAAGAATTTTCTTTCCAGCTTAAATCAGTGGGAGCCCGCAAAGCCAGACTTCGTTACTGGTTCGAGGTACTGGGTTTTTTTAGGTTAAGATATATCAAAAGGAAGGCAAGCCCCGATTTTTACAATCCACTATTCAGCCAGTCTATGTTTAAAAATTACTTCAAAGTGGCCATTCGCCAGCTGCTTAAAAACAAATCGCTTTCTTTCATAAACATTCTGGGACTGTCACTGGGAATGGCATTTGCGCTGCTCATTGGAATGTGGGTGCGGTTTGAAATCAGTTTTGATGGATTCAACCAGCATGCAGACCGTATTGCATTAGTGATGAAACACTCGCTGATGAATAACGAGAAAAATACTTCTGGGTCTGTTATGATGCCGGTTTATGATGAACTCCGAGGCAATTATCCTGAAATCGAGCAGGTATCGCGGCTTGATTGGGGCAGTGTACATAGCCTCGTGGCAGGTGACCGCAAGTTTAAAAAGGAAGGATACTATGTTGATCCTTCTTTCCTAAAGATCTTTACCTACCCAATCATAAAGGGAAATCCGGAAACTGCGCTGACCGATCCTAATAGTATTGTACTGACCCAATCGCTCTCAAAAGCCATTTTCGGGAATACAGATCCAATCGGAAAAGTCATCAGGATCGACAACAAATTTGATATTCAGGTTACCGCAGTGATTCAGGATGTACCCGCAAATTCGTCGTTGCAATTCGAATTTCTGGCCCCGTTTGAGTTCAATGTAGCCAACATCCCTGACGTGCGGGAATCAAAAACACGCTGGAACAACAGTTTCATCGGTGTGGTCCTGCAAATGAAAGAAGGCGTGAATCTGGACGCCCTTTCTAAGAAGATTGGCCCGATGCTCAAGAACAAAGATCCGTTTATAAAAACACAAATGTTATCGCTTTATCCGATGAAGCGGTGGCACTTATACGATGATTTCCAGGAATGGGTCAATACCGGCGGACAGGTTATTTATGTAAGGCTGTTCGGCATCATCGGTGCGTTTGTATTACTCATTGCCTGCATCAATTTTATGAATCTCAGCACGGCAAGATTCGAGAAGCGGGCCAAGGAAGTCGGTATCCGTAAAGCCGTCGGATCTCAAAGATGGCAGCTCGTTGCACAATTTTTGACCGAATCGATGCTGACAGCATTTTTGGCATTCATATTGTCTTTATCGATCATGTGGCTGCTGCTACCTCACTTAGGGGAACTGGGCTTTAAAAATATCAAGCTTGATTTCACTGACTTGTCATTATGGGGGACTGTTTTGGGAGTTTGTTTGCTAACAGGTCTGCTGGCGGGCAGCTATCCTGCGGCTTACCTTTCTTCTTTTGTTCCGGTTAAAGTATTGAAGGGGAAATTGCAGCAAGGTAATGCGCCGGTCAACTTTCGTAAGGTGCTGGTCGTTTCCCAATTCTTTATCTCAATTGCGCTGATTATAGCCTCGGTAATCGTTTATCAACAGGTTAATTTTGCCAAAAGCCGCTCCATTGGGTATAATCCCAATAATTTGATCACGCTGGATGCAAGCAGCGACCTGATCAAAAATTATAATGCGCTCAAATACGATCTGTTGAAAACCGGCCACATTGAAGCCGTGGCCAAAGCGTCAAGTTCCATGACCTGGATCAACAATGATTTTACGCATTTTAGCTGGGAGGGGAAGGATCCGGGTAATAATGTTAGTATTAATGTGGTGATGACCGACTGGGATTACGAAAAAACGACCGGACTCGAATTTATAGCCGGTCGATCCTTCGATAAGCGTTACAGTACCGACAGCGCAGCCGTAATTTTGAACGAAGCTGCATTAAAGCTGATCAACTACGAAGACCCGATCGGCAAAACCATGAAGTTGGGCGACCAGGTGCTGACTATCATTGGGGTGACTAAAAATGTATTAATGCAAAATCCATTCGGTGCGGTTAAGCCAGGAGTAATATTGTTTAATGGCAACAATGTTAATGCTTTGCTAATCCGACTAAAAGATCAGCAAAACCTGTCCAAAGCTTTGGCGGCTATCCAGCCAATTGTCGATAAATACAACCCATCCGTGCCTTTCGAGTATCACTTTGCTGATCAGGCATTTGAGCAGAAATTTACCTTAGCCAATCAGATGGCCAGGCTTGCCGGAATCTTTGCTTCTTTGAGCATTTTTATCTCGTGCCTCGGGCTGTTCGGTTTAGCCATGTTTATGGCAGAGCGTCGTACAAAAGAAATTACGATCCGTAAAATTCTGGGAGCAACGGTTACTAACCTGTGGCTGCTTCTGTCCGGCGAATTTATCTGGTTAGTGGGAATTGCATGTATTCTTGCTGCGCCAGTCACACTTTGGGCGATGAATAAGTGGCTTCAAACTTACGAGTACCGCATTGCAATTCAGTGGTGGCTACTTCCAGCAACATTCATCACTGCACTGGCAATCGCTTTTGCAACGGTAAGCTTTCAGGCTATCAAGGCAGCATATATCAACCCATCCCAAACATTACGATCGGAATGATTGCCAAGGTGAAGCATTCAAAAAATGAGGCGGGAATTGGCCATGCCGGAGAGCGCATAGCAATACAGGATCCTGTGGTTCCTTAAATAAAGAGAAAAGGGTCAGCTCGTGGTTACAAAAAGGCAAGGCGTATCAGCTGATAATGTCAAGCGATGCGGTTGCCAGTTTGATCCAAAAGTTAAAGCGTTTTTTCTTCTCCATGGACGCAGTGATTTTTTTGCAATATGTGCAGTAAATGTCATGCCTTAAAGAAATACTTTACAAGCGGCTATTTGATTCATAATCAGCACTGCTACATTTTGTTCAGAAGTGACTTATACTGCCAGCGAGCTAGCTATGTAGATTTGGCTGTGATGGCGGAGCTTAAAAGCTTGGTTGAAAACAGAGAGGAAAGTACACCACGATATGGGTTTAACAAGGCCACAACAGAATCCAGGTGAAGATTGTAAGCTGCGCGGGACGATTCGTCTTTAATATTAGCCTTAAAAACTATTGCAATTGTCAGCGTAACTAAAAGCAAAAGGACTTAACTTTTTCAGCTAAGTCCTTGATTTTTAAGTGGGCCCACCTGGAATCGAACCAGGCACCTACTGATTATGAGTCAGTTGCTCTAACCGAATGAGCTATAGGCCCTAATAATTAATGTCAGTTGCCCTAACCGACCGGGAAACGCTTTCCGGGAAACGCTTTCCGGGCAAACGCTTTGTGAGCTGGCCCGTTAAGGAAGCGCAAAATTACGCAATAGCGGCAATTCTCCAAATGATATTGATAAGAATAAGTTCTTTTGTCCGTTGCTTGTTTATTACTTTTGCCAAAAAATTGAGCTTTGAATAAAAGGAAAATAATAAACGACCCGGTTTACGGGTTCATATCCATTTCTTCCGATTTACTTTATGACCTGGTTGATCACCCGTACTTTCAGCGGTTAAGGCGGATCAAGCAACTGGGCCTGGCGGATGTAGTTTATCCCGGCGCGTTGCACACACGTTTCCATCACGCATTAGGTGCTATGCATCTCATGACCCAGGCGCTCAAAGTGTTACAGGAAAAAGGCCATTCCATTTCGGAACCTGAAATTGAGGCGGCGCAAGCGGCTATTCTCTTGCACGATTTGGGTCACGGACCGTTTTCGCATGTTTTGGAAAGTGTTCTTTTGGAGCATGTGGCGCACGAATCCATTACGCTGGTGATGATGAAAGCGCTCAACCGGCAAATGGACGGAAGACTTAACCTGGCAATCCAGATGTTCGAAGGAACCTATCCGAGAAAGTTTTTTCACCAGATGGTTTCCAGTCAGCTCGATATGGACCGGATGGATTATTTGAACCGCGACAGCTTTTATACCGGTGTGATCGAAGGTTCCATCGGTGCAGATCGGCTTATTAAGATGCTCGATGTAAGTGATGACCAGCTTGTAGTAGAGGAAAAAGGATTGCTCAGCATTGAAAATTTCCTGCATGCGCGCAGGCTTATGTATTGGCAAGTTTATTTACACAAAACACTGCTGAGCGCACAGGCAATGCTTACCCAGATTCTCCAAAGGGCCCGGGAATTGTCCGAAAGCGGCGCAACATTGTTTGCCACACCAGATTTTGCAAGGTTTTTGCACAATAATTATAGCCTGGAAGACTTTGATATACACCAGGATTTACTCGAATCGTTCAACGGTTTGGATGATAACGACGTATGGGCTTCTGTAAAGGGCTGGCGAACACACAGCGATGCGGTGTTGTCGACCCTTTGTAAAATGCTTTTGAACCGTAAATTATTCAAGATCACATTCTACGATTCGCCGCCAAACGAAGCACTGCTGGCCGATTTGCGGAGCCAGCTTATTACATCGGGCATTGCGGAGGATCAGACGGATTATTTTCTGGTAACAGGCGAAACAACCAACTGGGCTTATGCGAAAGAACTGGATCCGATCCGGGTAAAAATGAAGAACGGCTTACTGCTGGATATTGCCGATGCGTCCGACATCCCTACCATAAAGGCACTGACTAAGATTGTACGCAAGTACTATGTATGTTGGGCTAAAAATGTATCTTTGCGTGGTTAGTCAGGATCATAATTAGAAAAAGCCTTTTTAAAAATCCATAATTAGTACTCGATATTCGTTACCCGAAATTAGCCGAAAAAATATGAAATTTACTGTCAGCGAGATTGCTCAAATGCTTGATGGAACCATTGTTGGAAATGAAAAAATTACAATTGATTCGGCTGCTAAAATTGAAGAAGGGCGTCCGGGGTGTATTTCCTTTTTAGCCAATAGTAAATACGAACCTTACATATATACGACACAATCTTCCGCAGTAATTGTAAGCAAGGATTTTGTTCCTAAAAAAGAGATTTCGGCTACACTTATCTATGTCGAAAACGCTTACACTGCATTCACTATCCTGCTCGAAGAATATCAAAAGCGCATTGCCAACGGTAAATCCGGCATAGAACAACCCAGTTTTATTGGAGAAAACAGTCAGGTTGGTGAAAATTGTTACCGTGGTGCTTTTTCCTACATTGGCAAAAACTGCGTGATCGGTGACAGCGTTAAAATTTATCCTAACACTTATCTGGGCGATAACATCGAAATTGGTGATAATTCCATCATTCATCCCGGCGTGCGTATTTACGACAATACGATCATCGGTAGAAATTGTGTGATTTTTGCCAATACAGTCATTGGAGGCGATGGTTTTGGTTTTGCACCACAGGCAGACGGGACTTATAAAACAATCCCGCAGCTTGGTAATGTAATCATTGAAGATGATGTGAGCGTTGGTTCTAATTCCACAATTGATTGTGCGACAATGGGTTCCACAATTATTCGGAAAGGCGTTAAAATAGACAATCTCGTGCAAATCGCACATAATGTAGAGATTGGAAAAAATACCGTAATTGCAGCCCAGTCCGGAATCTCGGGATCTACCACGGTAGGCGAACAATGTGTTGTTGCCGGGCAGGTTGGGATCGTAGGACATATTACGATTGCAAATAAAACCAAAATAGGTGCCCAGAGCGGCTTAGGGAAATCAATCAAAAAAGAAGGACTTTCACTATCCGGCTCGCCAGCCAGAGACTTGAACGAACATTTAAGGTCAATGGCGCTTGTTCGAAGGCTACCTGAAATAGAAGAAAGGCTTAAAGATCTGGAAAATAAACACGAAACATCCGATTTTCAGGGTCAATAGCATAACGCCTTTAAGAAGAAAAGGAAATTTATAATGAACGAAAAACAACAAACCATTTCCAAGTCTGTATCTGTAACAGGAGTGGGTTTACATACTGGTGTGGTGGCTACAATGACATTTGTACCAGCCCCTGCCAACCACGGATACAAGTTTCAACGCATTGATTTACCCGACCAGCCAATTGTAGATGCAGATGTCGACAATGTTGTCGATCTGTCGCGCGGAACAACCATTGAACAAAACGGAGCAAGAATCCATACAGTTGAGCATACGCTTGCAGCATTAGTGGGTTTACAAATTGACAACGTGCTCATCCAGCTTGACGGCCCTGAGCCGCCGATCATGGATGGAAGCTCTATCAAATTCGTAGATGCATTGCTCGACGCGGGCATCGAAGAACAAAATGCGTACAGGAATTATTTTGAAGTTCCTGAGTATGTGCATTATATGAATAAAGAAACGGATACGGAACTTGCTGCATTGCCGCTTTCTGATTATCGCCTGACCGTGATGGTCGACTATAATTCGACGGTGATCAGCAGCCAGCATGCATCCCTGAATGATATTACATTATTCAAAGACGATATCGCGGAATGCCGCACATTTGTATTCTTACATGAACTTGAAGCGTTATACAGGCAAAACCTGATAAAAGGTGGCGATCTGACGAATGCAATTGTGATTGTAGACAGAGAAGTGCAGGATGGCGAACTGGACCATCTTTCGCAGCTTTTAAGTAAACCAAAAGTAAGCGTAAACAAGTCAAAAGGCATCCTGAACAACGTGGACCTGCATTATCCGAACGAAATGGCGCGGCACAAGCTGCTGGACCTGATCGGGGATCTTGCACTGGTAGGCCGCCCGATTAAGGCGCAGATATTAGCTGCCCGCCCGGGACATGCTGCCAATGTTGCTTTGGCAAAGAAAATCAAGAAGCTGATTAAATCCGGCAAAGGAGATATTCCACAATATGATCCCAATAAGGCGCCGGTTTTTGACATTAACCAGATCGGACAGCTGCTGGCGCACCGTTATCCTTTCCAAATGATCGACAAAATCATTGCATTGGATGAAAACAGCGTAGTAGGCGTGAAGAACGTGACGATCAATGAGCAGTTTTTCTTGGGGCATTTCCCTGGAAACCCTGTAATGCCTGGTGTTTTGCAGTTGGAGGCGATGGCGCAGACGGGCGGCATCCTGGTTTTGACAAGTGTGCCCGACCCTGATAATTACTGGCCATATCTGATCGGAATTGATGCATGCCGCTTCCGCCGCAATGTATTCCCTGGGGATACGGTGATATTTAAATGTGAATTCACGTCTCCAATGAAAAGAGGGATCGTAAAAATGAGTGGCCGGGGATACGTAGCCGGACAGTTGGTGTGTGAAGCGGATATGATAGCAAGCCTGGTAAAGAAAAAATGACTCAATCATTAGCATATATTCATCCTGACGCTAAGATCGCTCAGAATGTAGAAATTGAACCATTCGCAATGATACATTCCGATGTTGAAATTGGTGAGGGTTCATGGATCGGATCACACGCTGTTATTAATTCAGGCGCGAGAATAGGGAAAAACTGCCGGATTTTTCCGGGAGCAGTAATTGCATCGACGCCCCAGGATCTTAAATATAACAACGAATACACATTCACTATAATCGGTGATAACACCACCATCCGCGAGTATGCGACGATCAGCCGTGGAACCGAGGAGCATTGGAAAACGGTGGTCGGCTCTGACTGCCTGATTATGGCTTATGCGCACGTAGCGCACGATTGCCGGGTTGGAAACAGCTGCATCATTGGGAACAATGTGCAAATGGCCGGTCACGTACATGTAGGCGACTGGGCGATTGTGAGTGCATTAAGTGCTGTACATCAATTTGTTAAAATCGGTTCGCATGCGTTTGTATCAGGAGCAACATTGGTCCGCAAGGATGTGCCGCCGTTCACGAAAGCTGCGCGCGAGCCCATTTCCTATGCTGGGATTAATTCGGTCGGATTGAGAAGACGCGGTTATAGCAACGAGAAGATCAACGAGATCCAGAATATTTATCGCTACATCTACATGAGAGGCCTTAACAATGCGGAGGCCTTGCAAAAAATAGAACTTGAATTACCGCCATCCAACGAGCGGGATGTGGTAATTAACTTTATCCGTAATTCGGAAAGAGGGATCATGAAAAGTCCTTTTCAGACAAACGGAACTACCGAAACCGAAGCACAGCCGTAAGATTTTATTAAGATTTTCTCAAAAATAAACGAGAGCCCGGAATATTCTTCCGGGCTTTTTTACGGTTTTTTCTGACCGTTAACTCATAATGTCTCCTTTGAATAATCGAAACCCACCGTTAATTCAATAGGCGTTTTGGACTTGGTTTTGTCCACATTTGTTTGACTTAATATTGTGATTGAACAAAATACAGCAAAACAATTTTCAATCATGAAACGAATCACACTTCAATTTTCATCCCTGCTCACAGCGCTTTTTCTATTTGCTTTTTCCTGCCAGGATCACCGCGATCCGGATCCCGAGCCAATTGCAGAAGATGCAAGAATCAGGACCTTAGAAATCACAAATCCAGGTCAGGTTATCAATGATCTTAATTTCAGGCTTTATATCGAGACATTAGGCACCGAGCCAATTACAGAATATGGTATTTTACTGTCATTTAAATCAACCAATAGCGATGAATTTGCAGCAGTTCCCACACTTGGTAACGAATTTAGCAGCCCATTGAAATTCGAGTATGGCGCAACTGCCGGCGAGCACATTCACTTGCAAGAATCAGTAGGCTTTGATGATTTCGAAACACTTTATTACCGCGCTTACGCGAAAACAGGAAACGGAAAAGTGGTTTATGGTGATGCAATGGAATACACACCACTGAATGTCCCTAAATTTGGATCCTTCGCATTGTCATCAAGCCAGAATGTGCCGGCAACTGCCAAGTTGGAGATCGTTGGTTTGGGAACTGTTCAAGTTGAAGAATATGGCGTTGCTTATTCTTACAGAACCGCACCAAGCGGAGCAGTTAATGTTAGTCCAAAGCTAGCGGACAGAACTGTTTCTTATAAACTGCCAGTGAGTGTAAGCGCACATTCTGTTAACCTGCCTATCAAAGAAGGCAAATTTGACAAATTGTATGCAAGGCCATTCATGAGATTGAAAAACGCTAAAATATATTACGGAAGCGTTAAGAGTCTGAACGGTAATTAAGCAGTTCACCTGTCACATTGAGCGGAGTCGAAATGCTTGCACGACGCGGCTTCGACTCCGCTCAGCTTGACAAGTTGGTGAACGCTCAGCTTGACGATTTGTTAAATCTCTTAGCCTAACAAATCAATCTCTCCTACATTAGCAAACTGTCACTCCACAACTTCCAGTGCATCCCCTTCCCTAATAATCCCAAAGTTGCTGGCCACCAGGTTTTGCCCGAATAAAACCTTATTATTAATGCGCCTGTAACTTGCCAGTGTTTTTAGCGGTTCAGCGCCTTTTTGCCCGGTGGCGGGATCTACAGTGGTAAGCACGCAGCGGGCGCAGGGTTTTACAATTTCAAAATCCAAGTCTCCAATTCGGATTCGCTTCCATTGATCTTCTTCGAATGGTAACGTTTCAGTTATAACGAAATTGGGACGAAAGCGGATCATTGAAATCGGTTCGTCGAGCCGGGTGTTGAGATCGTCCAGTGAAGCCTGAGAAATAACAAGAAACGGGTAACCATCTGCGAAACTCACGATTTCACCGTTTTGGGCGTATTTTGGATCCGCTTTTCGCTCGGTCGATTCAGGCATCATGACCAGCCTTACGTTCTGCCCCAGTTGAGAAGAAAGCCACACATCTGCTTCGTCCATTACAGTAACAGCCTCCACAACATCATCCCAGACCTTGACGGACAAAGTTTCACCAGACACAGGCTCATAAGGAACCGTAATGTTGCTTTCAGGATTATTCCGCTCAAATATTTTTAACCCATCCTTTTCCAGTGCAACATCAATCAGTGCCATCTGATGGAAAACACGCTGCGTTATAAAGGTGTTGTTTTCATCAATGATCAGCCAACGACGGTCATATTGCAATCCCTTTTTTTCTGTTTTAGCTTCTTTCAGCCTAATCCCACCCAGGGACTTGACCGGATAGATCCAAATTTCTGATACACGCATGCTTAATGTATATTTTTATTCATGACTATTCTTAAAACTCCATCCGCGCCAATGGACTTACTGTTTGGTCGGTGAACTCATTGGCTTCAAACTTGTAATGTGCCGCCATCGCAATCATGGCCGCATTATCCGTGCAATATGCAAAGGCTGGAATGTACACCTTCCAGCCCAGTTTCTCTCCCAATTGAAGCAGCGACATCCTCAATCCCGAGTTAGCAGAAACGCCACCCGCAATGGCGATTTCCTTGATCCCGGTTTCCATCGATGCCTTTTTGAGTTTTTTCAAAAGAATATCCACCAATGTAAATTGGATGCTCGCACAGATATCATTGATATTTTGAGTGATAAAATCCGGATTCTCCCTTACCTGTTTTTGCAGAAAATACATAAACGAAGTTTTAATCCCGCTGAAAGAAAAATCCAGCCCAGGCATTTCAGGAAGCGGAAACGGATAGGCATGAGGGTTTCCCAGCGCTGCGTATTTATCAATTAATGGTCCACCCGGATAGGGCAGGTCGAGTAATTTGGCTGTTTTATCGAATGCTTCACCTACTGCGTCGTCTTTTGTTTCGCCAATAATCTCCATTTCGAGTGGGCCGGTGACCTTCACAATTTGCGTATGCCCGCCGCTTACGGTCAGGCATAGGAACGGAAACGCGGGTTTAGGATCGTCAATGAAGTGTGCCAGCACGTGCGCCTGCATGTGGTTGATTTCGATCAAAGGAATGTTGAGCCCCAACGCCATGGATTTGGCAAACGAAGTCCCCACCAGCAAAGCACCTAATAAACCCGGTCCTTTGGTAAAAGCAATGGCATCCAGGTCTTTTTTTGTTACTTTTGCATCTTTCAACGCTTTATCTACCACAGGCAGAATGTGTTGCTGGTGGGCACGGGAAGCAAGTTCGGGAACAACGCCGCCATATTGTGTGTGAATCAGTTGCGTAGCAACAACATTGGAGCAGATTTTCCCGTTAGTGATTACGGCTGCGGAGGTTTCGTCACAAGACGATTCAATGGCGAGGATATTCATAATTGTTGAACTATAGTCGCAAAATTAAGCATTAACAATAAGATAAGCGGTATCCCGCCGCGAAGCTGTATATGTTAAAATTCCTGAAGGCGTTTGGTAATGGTCTGATCGTAGTGATCATCTTCGCGCTGCTGGCGTTGGGAATTATTACCATTGCGCTTCAACTCCCTTCGGTCCAAACATGGGCAGTTCAGCGTGTTACCCGCGACGTTTCCGAAAAACTGGGTTATCCCATCACCATTCAAAAAGTCAATATCAAGTGGTTTGACGTCGTTTCGCTTGAAGGAATTTCAGTAAAAGATACGCGCCAGAAGGATATGATCGACGTCGGCCGGATTGACGTCAACCTGGATCTCAATAACATCATTGAAAATGCTGCGAAAGAAATTTATCTCGATGAGGTAAATGTGTTTCAACCCAATGTGCGGCTGGCGGTGCTGCCTCAATCCGGCTCGCTGAACATTGACGGCTTTATAGAACGCATTAACCAGCTCACCGCCCCGGCCGTTCCGCGCCCCAAAAACGCACCCGAAAATAATACGCCATTTATTATTGGTAAATCAAAAGTCATCGACGGAACATTCCGCTATGACGATCCGCGCCAGCCTCGTGACAGAGGCGCAAGGACATTTGATTACTCTCATTTTGAGTTAAATAAATTAAATGGCGACCTGAGAAATTTTCTGGTGCAGGGGGACACGATTTCCTTTCTGGCCAGAAATCTGGAAACGGTTGATAAACAGACCGGCTTGACGATGCATGATCTGAAATCGCGCTTTTTGTTTTGTCAAAAGAAGATGGAACTAAAAGAGCTGGACGCACATATCGGCAATTCCCATTTGAAAGACGAAGTCATATTTTATTATAACAGATCGGGTGAGCTCGGTGATTTTAACCATAAAGTCCGGATGAAAGGACATTTGGTTGGCAGCCGCATTGACTCGAAGGATCTCGGACTTTTTTCGAGTTATGTTGATAAACTAAGTGAAACCTGGCGCATATCCGGCGATTTTAATGGCAAGGTGGACGATTTCATGGTTTCGGACATGGACCTGCATTTCGGAAGAGGCAGTCGTCTAGTCGGGAATGTTGGTTTTCAGGGACTTCCCACGATAGAAGGCGTGAAAATGGACATTCAATTGTCGCTTTCGAAAGTGGAGCCGATGGACATTGTCCAGTATTATCCTGAATGGGATATGCATGAGAAACTTTCAAAATTTGGGCTTACGTTGCTGGATGGCACATTCAAGGGAACGCTCGAAGATTTCGCGCTGAATGCTTCCGCTTCCTCGGATATGGGCGAAGTGGCGGGCGATCTTGTGTTTCACATTGCCGACGCGCAGTCGACAACTTATTCAGGGACGATTAAAACGGCTGCATTTAAGTTGGGGAAGTTGCTGGATGACGAGGAAACCTGGCAGGAACTGGACTTCGACGGAAAGGTTTTTGGAAAAGGAACAGAGCTGAAATTCGCTTCTACCGACATGAATGCGACCGTCGGCCGGATTGGTTTTCAGCATTATAATTACAAAAACATACAGCTCAAAGGAAATATCCAAAACCAGTATTTCAATGGGCAGGTCATTGCGAGGGATAGCAATCTGATCGCCAACATTGAAGGCGAATTCGACCTCTCCAAGGCGCAGAATGCGTTTGATGTGCAAGGCGTTGTTGAAAAAGCGAATCTGAAAGAACTTGGTTTTGTAAAGGAGGGCATTACGTTGCGTACGCAACTGAATATTAATCTGTCAGGCAACACTTTGGACGCGCTCACGGGCGATGCAAAGCTCCTTAACACGTATTTGCTGATGGCCGAAAAGGATAGAAACCTCGTGATGGACACATTGGTCTTCTCGTCTCAGCAAATTGCTGAAAGGCGCATTTTGAAATTAGAAAGCGAGTTTCTGACTGCCGAAATGGACGGTAATTTCCTTCCCACAGCGGCATATAAGGATATCAGCAGCATTTTGGAAGAATATAAACTTTACTTTTTCGAAAACGAAGCCAGCAGATCTGCGTACTATGAAAAAAAGCCTGTTAAGCCGTCGTTAAACCGATATCAGATCGATTATGCCGTCGAAACGAGGAACTTATCCCGGTTTCTCGCATTTTTAAGCCCTGATGTTTATGTTTCCAGAGGCGCGAAGGCGGAAGGTGTTTTCAAAATGGATAACACGGCTTTTTTGACACTCGATGCGGTTGCGGACACGGTTCGTTACGGCACAAATGAGTTTGTGAAAGCGGAAGTAGATGTTACGACCTCCAAGTTTGTAAATTCAGCAGAAGTACTCGCCTCCATGCTCGTAACGTCTGAAAGGCAAAGGATCAGCGTTTTGGTCCCAACGGAGAAGCTGGAAATTGAAGGGGCCTGGGATGTGGATCACATTAATTTTAGTGGCGCATTACACCAGGTAAGTAGCACAAATGATGCTAATCTTGCGGGAGAGATCCGGTTCCTGCCCGCCGGTTTGGACATCGTTTTCAAAAACTCAAAACTCAATTTGCTCGAGGAAACCTGGAATGTTCCCTCTGAAAGCTTCATTTCCATTGTCGGAAAAGACATTACCATGTCTAATCTGGGGTTGGTTAGCGGCAAGCAGCGGATTTTCGTAAATGGCACAGCGTCCGAAGATCCGGATAAAAGTCTGATGCTGGATATAAAAAACTTCAAGCTGGCGAGTTTAAATCCGGTTTTAACAACACAGTTAGCAGGAATCATGGATGGTTCGGCCAGAGTGAAAGATGTTTATCATAGCGTCGTGCTGGATGCGAATGTCAACATTGAGAGCCTGGGTTACGGCCAGTATGAGTTTGGTAACCTGGCCGGGACCGGCGAATGGGACCAGGGCAGGAGCGAGCTTGAAATTGATGCACAGCTTAATAAAAATGCGCGCAGGGTGTTTAATCTCACTGGTGCTTACCGTCCAAAACAGCATGAAAACACGCTGGACCTGAAAGCGATTTTCAATAATTTTGACTTCAAAGCATTGGAACCGTTTGCAACCGGCCTGGTTTCGGATATTAGCGGAACAGCAAAAGGGGTGGTAACAATCAAAGGCGTTGTCAACGCGCCGGTTCTGGATGGTTCACTAATGGTTGATAAGGGCCGGATGAAATTCGATTATCTGCAATCGGTCTTTACATTTAGTGATAAAATCAATTTTACGGAAAGTGAGATCACCTCTGATAATATGCTCATTACGGATGCGGACGGGAACACGGCCAATTTAAGAGGAGGGGTTTTTCATGATAGTTTCAAATATTTTTCACTTGGTTTCAATGCCGATTTGAAGAATTTTAAAATACTCAATACAACTGCGAAGGATAATACCACATTTTACGGAACTGCTTATGTGACAGGTCCCGTTGCAGTGTTCGGCCCTATTGATAACCTCAACATTGAGGCGAATGTAACCAGTAACAAAGGCACCAAAATCCACATTCCGCTCGATGGCGCGACGGAAGTTGCCACACAGGATTATATTCAATTCGTAAGCAAAATGCCTCCGCCCGACAGCACCGCCGGCACAGGTGATTCCGCGGCAAGAAATCAGGTCGTGGGCGGAATTAAAATGGATTTCAATTTCAATTTAACGCCTGATGCCACCTGCGAAATTATTTTCGACAGACAAACCGGCGACATTATCCGCGGAAATGGCAGCGGCAGGCTGAACCTCAACATTGATACAAAAGGCGATTTTACGATGGCCGGAACGTATGAAATCGAAAGAGGGGAATACAATTTCACACTTCAGAATGTGATCAACAAGAAATTCAACATTAAACCCGGCAGCCGCATCGTTTGGTCTGGTGACCCATATGGCGCACAACTGGATGTAAAAGCGGGCTATACGCAGATGGTTTCGCTAGCCGGAGTGCTCCCCAATACAAGCACGACACAGTCGGGTAACGATGCATTATCGCGCCGTTATCCCGTTGAGGTGACGATCGCTCTATCGGAACAGTTGATGTCGCCGCAGATTCGTTATGATCTTAAAGTCCTCGATAACCCTTCATTAAGCGATTATCGAGGACAATTGGAAGCATTTCAGAATAAATTGAAGTCGGACGAACAGGAATTGAGCAGGCAGGTGAGTAGTCTGTTGCTGGTAAACCAGTTACTTCCGGAGGCAAGTCTTGCGGCTGTGGGAAGCCAGAATTTCCTCGGCAGCAGCATCAGTGAACTGGTTTCCAATCAGATCAGTCGCTGGGCTTCGGGGATCAATGAGAATCTGGAAGTTGGCGTTTCGGGGCTTTCTTTGGATCAGAATGCACTTAATAACCTGCAATTGCGGTTTTCCTATCGTTTTCTCAATGATCGTTTTCGCGTGACGCGTGACGGACGCTTTACTTCGGGAACACAAAGTGCCAGCGGGGCTTCGCAGTATGATGCGGCCAGTTTATTGGGTGAATGGACTTTGGAATACTGGCTCAACCCCAGCGGCTCGGTGCGCGTGAAAGCCTATAACCGCAATGTGCTGAACTCACTTGTAATGAACTCTGTCACAACGGGCGGCGTAAGTATGCAGTTTACACACAGTTTCAACCGCATTTCTCTTATGCCAAAACCGTCTGTTAAGATTCCTTACGTCCCGGATTCAACCAGACAGGATACGACGGTCAACAAAATGATCTCCAACAAAGACCCTACACGCTAGTTCCGGCCGATAAGCCATGCTTGATCGCGTGAATGCGATCATTAAACTGCATATTGGGGAAATCCAGATCAGGCACGCAAGTCGCTTTCAGGTAATCCATCACCTCCACCGGATGCGGGACTCTTTTGCCTGTGGTAATGCTAATGTGCTTGGAAGTGGTCCAAAGCATTGTTTTGAGCTCGGTACGGAGATCGTTGGTCATAAAATATTCCGTAACCATGGTGTCTTCGTTGTAATAAATCACCCGGGACGTAATCCGCACCCATTCGCTGATCAGCGCGGGACGTACATACGCAATCTGATGCTGATAAACCACCCAGCTCGTCCGAAGCTCTCGGAACATGGCTTCGAAACTGAATCCATAAAGCTTGGAAACCTGATCTTCCCGTGCATTGAAAAAATACTCGAAATATTTAGAGTTGTTCAAATGCATCAGCGGGTCACAATCCTGAAAACGGATGATCACCCGAGATTCTGCCTCGACTGGCATTTCAGATAGTTCAGCGGTAAAAAGCATGGATTTGAGAGATGAAATTTTGTATAAATTTTGGCAAAAACGTTATTCACCGCGATATCTCACAGCGAGCCCGCTGAGCATATAACCTTCACTTTTCACGCTCGTGTAGTACTTGTATTTAACATTAATAATGGCGTCAGCGCCAATTTTTTGTGCCTTAATGACCAATCGGGCGGTGAGCAACTCCTTGGTTTTCGCATCATTACCGCGATACATCATGCGTTTATCCTGCGTTTGGCGAGCTGTAAGCGAATCCTCACTGGTTATTTCCACAATCCCGATCTCGGAATAAGGCCGTTCCAGCGGCTGGTTATCGTATAGCAAGTCAATAGGATATTTCGTGTTGGTTGAAATAGGAATGCCTGAGGCGCAGCCAGCCACGATAATGATGATGGATACAAAAAACAGGCGGGTTAAGTTTTTGAGCGACGTCATTTATTTTGATTAAAGCATATATGTTAAAACTGCTATTCTTCTCCCAGAATTCCTACTGAGGCCGGAAAATATGTAATGCAGTCAAAACCTATACACCAAAACGTTGCCATTATGTTGCACCGGATTTTATTTCGCCATTTATCCCTAAGTCATTGCTAAATGCGATAATCTACGTTATTTTCATGCATTGTAAATCACATAATCGTCTGGATATGGTCATGAAATTTAAAAGAAGAAATGTATTCCGAAGCAAAGCTGTGCTCGGACTGCTGCTAACCTCCTTTATCGCCGCTCCTTCTTTTTCGCAGGATCTGCCGAAAGGGGTGAAAAAGGTCACTTCGGTGGAAGGAATTACAGAGTATAACCTCGAAAACGGGCTCAAAGTGCTCATGTTTCCCGATCCTTCGAAGCCTACAATTACGGTGAATGTGACCTATCTGGTGGGTTCGCGTCACGAAGGTTATGGCGAAACGGGCATGGCGCATTTGCTGGAACACATGGTTTTCAAAGGCACGCCCAAGCACCCTAACATTCCGCAGGAGCTCACCGAGCATGGCGCCAGACCGAACGGAACGACCTGGTATGACCGTACCAACTATTTTGAGACATTTTCAGCTTCCGAAGAAAACCTGAAATGGGCTCTGGACCTGGAATCGGACCGGATGGTGAATTCGTTTATTGCCAAAAAAGATCTGGACAGCGAATTCAGCGTTGTGCGTAATGAGTTTGAATCAGGTGAAAACAGCCCCTTCCGCGTTTTGATGGAGCGCGTAATTTCCGGCGCTTTCCTTTGGCATAACTATGGAAAATCGACCATCGGAAACCGTTCCGACATTGAAAGGGTGCCCATTGATAATTTACAGGCTTTTTATAAAAAATATTATCAGCCGGATAATGCAGTCCTAACTGTTGCCGGAAAGATCGATGAGGCCAAAACATTGGCGATGATCAATGATTATTTTGGTAAAATCGCGAAACCAGAACGTGTGCTTCCTAAATCGTACACCTCGGAGCCCACGCAGGATGGTGAGCGTTTTGTGGAATTGAAAAGAACGGGCGACGTGCAAATGCTGATGGCAGCTTACCACATTATGCCCGGCTTGCATGCGGATTATCCTGCTATGGAAGTGCTGACAGAACTTTTGACTGCTGAACCCAATGGCAGACTTTATAAAAACCTGGTGAATACAAAGAAAGCATCTTCCGAATTCGGATTCAGTTTTCAGTTGTTTGATCCGGGATTTGTGCTTTTTGGAGCTGAGATTTTAAAAGAGAAATCTTTGGATGAGGCTAAAAAAGCATTTACGGCGACATTGGATTCTGCTGCTGTTCTGAAACCTTCAAAAGAGGACATTGAGCGTGCCAAAACGACTATCCTGAAAAACTGGGATCTTGAATTTCGTAATTCCGAGAGGGTAGGACTAAGCATTAGTGAAGCCATTGCAACAGGTGACTGGCGGCTCGCATTTTTGTTTCGGGATAACATTCGGAAAGTTTCCCCGGAGGACGTTTTCCGCGTTGCTCAGTATTATTTCCGTCCCTCCAACCGCACATTAGGAACATTTGTGCCTGAGTCCAACCCGGTTAGGGCCGAAATTCCGGAAGCACCGAATGTTGCCGATCTCGTGAAAGACTATAAGGGAGAGGCCGTTGTAGCAGAAGGGGAAGCATTTGATCCGTCGCCGATGAATGTGGAAACCCGCACAACGCGCATTGAAAAACCCAATGCTATCGAAACCGCATTGCTGCCTAAAACGACCAGAGGAAATGTTGTTGCAGCCAAAATCACATTGCGTTACGGGGACGAAAAGAGTCTGATGAACAAAGCGACCATTTCGGACCTCACCGGCTCCATGCTGGACAAAGGCACAAAAACCAAAACCAGACAACAATTAAAAGATGAATTTGATAAACTGAAAGCGCGTGTTAGCTTTTTCGGGATCAATAACCAGGCCGGGGCGAACATTGAGACAACAAAAGAAAACCTGCCTGCTGTCATGAAGCTGGTGGCGGAAGTTCTGAAAAACCCGGCATTTGATGAAACGGAATTTGAAAAACTGAAACAGGAAGAGCTGGCGGGGATCGAGTCACAACGTAGTGAACCGCAGGCGATTGCATTCAATCAATATCGCCGGATTACGACGCCATATCCAAAAGGCGACATTCGTTATGTGGCAACATTTGATGAAGATGTGGAGAGTATTAAAACCACGACGATTGACCAGATCAGGCAGTTCCATAAAGATTTTTATGGTGCCAATAATGCTTCTGCAACGGTTGTAGGGGATTTTGACAAGGCGGCGCTCCAAAAGATAATTAATGATGAATTTGGCAACTGGAAAAGCGCCAAGCCATTCACCCGCATCGCTTCGCCTTATGTTGCCGTGAAATCGGAAAGCAAAATGCTGGAAACGCCCGACAAAGCAAATGCGATGTTTATTGCCGGTCTTAATATGCCCTTGCAGGACACAGACCCGGATTATCCGGCATTAGTGATCGGTAATTATTTGCTCGGTGGCGGCTTCCTGAACTCACGTCTCGCGACGCGCATCCGTCAGAAGGAAGGATTAAGCTATGGTGTGGGTTCGCAATTCTCGGCGAGCTCGCTGGACAAAAACGGGACTTTTATGTCTTATGCGATTTATGCACCTCAGAATGCTGACAAGCTGGAAGCTGCATTTAAAGAAGAGATCGAGAAAACGATGAAGGAAGGTTTTACAGCTGAGGAATTGAAAGCTGCGAAATCGGGTTACCTGCAATCCAGACAAGTGGGGCGCTCACAGGACGCTTCGCTGGCCAACACATTGACCAACAATCTTTATCTTAACCGGACAATGCAGTGGGATGCAGATTTTGAGAAGAAAATTGAAGCATTAACCCCGGAGCAAATTAAAGCTGCATTTAACAAACACATTGATTATAATAAATTGGTGATCATTAAGGCCGGTGATTTTGCAAAAGCCAAAAAAGGTGCGCCCGCAGCCGCTGCGCCTGCACCGCTGGGAGGAAGCGAGAAAAAGTAATATGACTTATTATTAACAGACAGTTAAAACCGGTGGCAATTTGCTGCCGGTTTCTGCTTTTAAAGCAGTACATCTTTATCTTTGCCGAGTATATAAGGAAACCTTTATCGCTACAATGCCTCTCCAATGAAATTGATAAAAAACCTGACATTAAAATTCCTGATTGCAGGACTCATCATCAGCCCATCCGTTTTTAGTCAATCCAAAACAAAACCAGCCACAGCTAATGCGGACAAACTTGCTCGTCCTAAGCTTGTTGTGGGTATTGTGGTGGATCAGATGCGCTATGATTACCTGTATCGCTATTATGACAAATACAAAGAAGGCGGCTTGAAACGGTTGATGAATGAGGGTTTCAATTGCCGGAACAACCATTATCATTATGCATTGACGGTTACTGCCGCAGGACATTCGGCTATTTACACGGGATCATTGCCGGCAATCAATGGCATTGTCGGAAACGATTGGTATGATGCGCAGGCCGCAAAAACAGTCTACTGCACAGATGACAGCACGGTGGCAACCGTAGGAAGCAACAATGGCGCAGTCGGCAAAATGTCGCCGCGCAACCTGCTTACCAGCACCGTCACGGATCAGTTGCGAATCGCCACCAATTTCCGTTCAAAAACCATCGGCGTGGCCATCAAGGACCGTGCTTCCATTTTGCCAGCGGGCCATGCGGCGACGGGCGCTTACTGGTTCGATGCAAAAACAGGAAATTTCGTAACCAGCACGTATTACAGGGAGAATCTGCCGGACTGGGTGACCGCTTATAACAACCGCAAAATGCCTTCCGAATATTCGAAAGCGGGCTGGAAGTTATTACTGCCCATCGAGCAATACACGCAAAGCACTGCGGATGATGTAGTTTGGGAAGGTAAAATTTCGGGCGAACCCAAATCCATTTTCCCTCATGAACTTATCGGAACCGCTGGCGATGCTTACACCGTTATCACAACTTCTCCCTGGGGAAACACAATGACAAAAGATATGGCCATTGCAGCCATTAAGGGTGAAAATTTGGGCAAAGGGGCCGATACAGACTTCCTGGCTGTGAGCTTTTCAACGCCAGACCGCATCGGACATGCATTTGGTCCAAACTCCGTGGAGCAAGAGGATAATTACCTGAAACTGGATATGGAATTTGCCGATCTGTTCAATTTCCTTGATTCCTGGACAGGAAAAGGCAATTACACGGTTTTCCTGACAGCGGATCACGGCGCTATGGACGTTCCTGCATTTTGGAAAGAAAAGAAACTGCCTGCGGGCTTGATGAGCGCAACGGCGTTGACACGCACAGTTGTGAAAGCATTGAATGATGCTTATGGGGAAGGCGATTACGTTGCGGCTTTCGAAAACTATCAGCTTTATTTGAATAAGGCCCTTTTGAAAGAAAAGAAAGTAAGCATTGCCGACGCTTACCAGGTTTTGCGCACGGCCTTGCTTCCAATGGAAGGCGTTGCAGACTTGCTGAACCTGAGCGACATTGGCCGCGCTCCTTTGAATACATATCAATTGGAAATGTATAAAAACAACATTCACGCAAAACGCACCGGCGACATTCAGGTAATTGTGCAGCCGGGCTGGTTTGCGTCTGCGTACGCCACAGGAACGGATCACGGAACGCCCTATAATTATGATACGCACGTGCCATTCCTGCTTTATGGCTGGGGAGTGAACAAAGGCGAAACACTGCGTCGGACCACGATAGCGGACATTGCGCCGACGATCTCTGCATTGCTGCACATTCTGCCACCGAGCGGAAATGTGGGTAACCCCGTTGAAGAAGCACTCAAAAAGTAATTTAAATCCCTTGCTGGCGTCACTGTTTGCAAGGGTTTTTTGTTTAATAAATATTCCTGAACCGTGAGAAAAATTTGCTTAAAAGCGTTGCTTATACTGCTTTCTGTATCTGCATTCGCCCAAACTTCCAAGAAAGCTGTCCCCAAATCTTCGCCTCTCGCCCGTCCTAAGCTTGTAGTCGGCATTGTGGTGGATCAGATGCGTTATGACTATTTGTATCGCTATTACGATCAATATCAGGAAGGTGGTTTTAAAAGAATGATGAATGAGGGTTTCAACTGTCGGAACAACCATTATAATTATGCATTAACGGTAACTGCTGCCGGTCATGCGTCTGCATATACAGGCTCAGTGCCCGCAATCAATGGCATTGTAGGCAACGAATGGTTTGACCCGATCACCAGGCAAAGCATTTATTGTGTGGAAGACAGCACTGTAAAAACGGTTGGGAGCACTAACACAACGGTGGGTAAGATGTCTCCGAAAAATTTGCTGACCAGCACAGTTTCTGATCAATTAAGGATCGCGACTAACTTTCGTAACAAGACAATTGCCGTTGCGATCAAGGACAGGGGATCCATTTTTACCGGGCGGGCACACGGCCAATGGTTCCTATTGGTTCGATTCCAAAACCGGGAACTGGGTGACAAGCACTTATTATATGGATGACCTTCCGCAATGGGTGAAAGATTATAATGCCAGGAAAATGCCTTCTGCCTATTTACAAAAAGGCTGGCAATTGTTGCTTTCCGCAGATAATTACGGCCAAAGCTCACCAGACGACGTGGATTGGGAAGGCAAATTGCCAGGGGCGAAAAGGCCCGTTTTTCCTTATGATCTGGCTGGTTTGGCTGGTGATGCCTTTGGGGTGGTAACGGATACACCGTGGGGAAACACGATCACGAAAGAAATGGCTATCGAGGCCATTAAAGGTGAAAATCTGGGTAAAGGAAAAGATACCGATTTCCTGGCGATCAGCTTTTCGTCACCGGATAAGATCGGGCATAGGGTAGGGCCTAATTCCATTGAGCAGCAAGACGATTTTCTGCGGCTCGACAGGGAATTTGCGGAGCTTTTCGGCTTCCTGGATAGCTGGGTAGGAAAAGGTGAATACACGGTTTTCCTGACTGCCGATCACGGCGTTGTGGATGTTCCTGGTTTCGCGGCGGCGCACAAGCTTCCTTCCGGCCTGGTGGAACGCAGAGTTGTGAATGCCACCGTTGATAAAGCATTGGATGATGCCTTTGGAAAAGAAAAATATGTGTTGAGCAGAGAGAATAACCAGCTT